>CAZRLY010000137.1:0-15934 GCA_964601015.1 uncultured bacterium | reverse complement strand
TTTAGATGGGGATTTTTAAACCGTAATCGTGGGGAATTTTAAACCGTAATTTACACTTGATACATCTTACGTGATAGATTACATGGAATCCGATAGGTTTGTGAAAATCATGCGGGAACACGGTTTTGATAAAATTTTGTTCGCTACCGATTCGCCGTGGAAACCACAGGCAGACGAGGTGAGAAAGATAGGTTCTCTGCCAATACCCGAAGAGGCAAAGGAATACATTTTCTATCGGAATGCAAACCGATTGCTTGAAATCTAATTTTACGTTTTTTTCACGCTTCTCGCTTTCCGCTCCACGTCTCTTTATGCTTCACCTTCCCCCCCTTTTAGCGGCAATTCGTTGTGCCTCTTCTTTTGGCACGGCGAACCCGATGTATCCTCTCTTTCCCAGTTGCCGCATGTACATCAGCAGGGACGTTTCAGCTTCTTTTCGTGTCAGGTTGTACTTATTGCGAAGTTTCCTTACAATCACATCTATCGAATTATTTCCATCACACTGCATCCAGACAAACGAGCCAACTTCGTCTAATGCCACAACCCGTTTGTCGGGAAGCATGAATATTTTGGATGTAATTTTAACCCATAACCTACCCTTTTGCGGGATGACGAGCGATGCTTCGTCATTTTCGTCTAACTCCCATTTTATGATAGAGTTGCGCACGGGAATTGACTTGAGGACTTCACCCTTGTTCAGGTCAGGACGTTTTTTTAGTTTTAGGGCATATAGTATTCTGTTCAGCATTTTTACCTTTGAAGAGTAACTTTACCCGTCTGCATACAAGTCAGATAGCTACTTACTTTTTACTCTTTACTTTTTACTTTTCTCGCTAATGGCATTGAATACTTTCAACTACCTCTCCTGCGGTTTTTGGTGCATCTACCTTTGCAATAACCCGTACAGCGAATATGCGATTTGATTGGCGGCATCGCCATATTTGGGCAGATAATCTATTCCGTCGCGCTATTTTATCCAACAGCAAAACCGGCGAGAATGGGATTTTATCCGTCAGGCGGCTTTTCGAGCCAGTTATCATGATGTTTTCATCTATTTGTGTATCTTCCTTTTCTATGGAAAATCCGTAGCCGATGAAAGCCTTTTTGTATGTGTTTCTGAGCCATGTTTCCAGGTCAACTGATTTTAGCAACACATCTGCGAGTCCGTATCGTTCTACGGCAATTTTGCGGCTGCCATCGGCAAATGATAGGAGCAAATAGCCCGACATCAGTTTTTGTTTATCCAACTTGTACCTGCGCGGGATAGAGACACTTAACTGGTAGGCACTCCAAAGATTCGTATGTCCGGGCGAGTGGTCAATTGCGGATGTTAAAATTCGCAAGGTATCCTCGCGCATACTTCCTTTAGGGTGTCCGAGAATCTGCATTATGACAATCCGTTTGCATTCGTGGCAATGCCAGATAGCGCCGTTTGCGCGAACATCGCTTTTCCAGTTGAAAAAAACGACATCCCTACCTTCAAAGAAAGATTTATCCCTGATAAGATTTACGTCGCGTTTAATGAATAACGATTCCTTTTTCTTCTTATAATTTTTCCTGACAAGTTGAAAGTATTCATCAAGGACTTTATGCAGATCAGGTTTCTTCCGCATTGCTTTCGACCACTTTATTTCCAGACGCGGCATCTGTGCATCATCCAAACGGAGATAGCCGCTTGAAAAATCACCAGACAGCCCGCTCATCTCCCAATCTTCGGGAATCTCAACGGCGATTCCCTGCCATCCAAATTTTGTCCAATTTGTATCCATTTTAAAAAGTTTTCGGTTGGAGTGCAATAATCAGCGTAGCGTATTATTGCACTCTAACTTCCGACTTGCGTTAGAAGGGCTTGACGATTACCGCCCTTGACACCAGTGCGATAGCCACCGTTCCCATTCCTATCAATCCTGTCCCGCAGCCGAATCCTGCCGTCAGGACTGGGTTAAACATGTACCATCGCTTTAATCCAAAACGTTTAATCATGTAGAATCTGCCGAGCAGCGCGCCGACTAACAGCGGGATAAAACTGCCCGGGTCAGCTCCAATGCCGCCGATGAGCCCATAGAACCACATGCTTGGCATTTTTGCCAACCACATCAAACCGTACAAAGCAAGCGAAGAGCCGAGCCCTGCGGCGACGTATTTTCCGCGTACTGCCTGAATCATCTGGCTACGCCCATCGCGCAAGGCTGTTACCCAAAGGCACGAACGCGTAGCATTAATTGGCCAGTGGAATTGTACATTCGGATATTGGGCCGATGGAATGGGCGCGAGTTTCCAGATAAAATGCCAGACTAAAACCCCCGACACCAACAATATCGGCAGCGTTATCAATTTAGCAGCGATGTCGCTGGTAAACCGCGTACCAGTCAGTTCCAGTACGCGCCAATGTTGTGTCCCTCTGCCGGCATCTTCCATTGGGAAAGGCGCGAACCAGATATCAATCTCCTCGTACCGGCTGAGGATGATGGTACTTTCCCGCAAATACGGGATTTCAAAAAGATCTTTGCTCAGGATACCGAAGGTTCTGGCGGTTATATACGAGTTCAACGGGGTGTAGACGAACGCGAAACCAAGCAAAAAGATTAGCGGGAAATTGGGAATCATCCAGTGGACGAGCCACACATATCCTGCCATACCTACTACCCACATACTTACTGCAAGCCAGATGGGGAAATCCCCACGCCCCGGCGGCGTTTGCAGGGAACCTCGCTCGCCTGCTTGTTTCCCTTTCGCCTCCTTATATTTTATCAGCATCGGGACAGCGACAGCTAATCCGATGATAGCGAACGTGAAACTTTTCCCAATCCCATAGCTGAACCAAAAATCCAACCAGTTTTGCATGCCTGTTGCACGCACATCCATACCCGGGTCCCAGGTATGTAGAATTTCAAGTCGGTGGAGTATGTGTGGGTTCAGGATAAACTGCGTAAAACATGCCGCAACAAACTGGGTTACGATGACAGGAAACGGCATAACAAACCCCGTCAGTATTTGGCCGAAGTTTGTAGTCAATGCGAACGTACCTGTCGGAGCAAATCCTTCGATGCTCCGCGTAAAGTCAATAACGGGGATGGGCAATATCTGAATCGGTTTTGACATCATCACCCCCGTCAGCGATGGGACGCCAATGTATATAGCGCCCCAAAATAAGCCTGCCATCGAACCTATCGAAAACACCCTCCATCGCCAGGTTTCCGTTTTCCCTGTGGTTTCTGCCAAAGCGGTGGCACCTTGAGCGCTCACGGGTGCCATCGGGAATGGCAAACGCTCCAAATCTGCTGTCAAACGGAACATCACGTAGGGGCCGGCTATGCCTCTCAATCTACTTAGAGCAAGGCTTATCAACATGACGCCTATCGGCAACGCCCAATCTGGATGCAGCAAACTTCTCGTAGCAAGTGCGACGGAATCTTTGGGCGGGACAACCCACCTTGGAATTTTATCTGCTATCTCAAACGATTCCGCTTGCGTTGATTGGATGAGAAACGCGTTCCAAATATACCCGCTGTACCGTCCACCTGCGCCCACTGCCATACCTGCTAAACCAAGCAGGATGTATAATTCCTGCCGTTTGACAGTTGCAAATGAACGGCGAGCTAATTCTGTGAACAGAATAACGGCAACCCAGGGCGCTGCTCCGGCACCACTCTGCCCCGATACCAACTGCAAATAAATCGAACCGGGCATCATCAATAAACCGATGAACATAGCGCCTAAAATAACCTTCAAACTCAAACCGGATTCAAAAGTTCTTATTCCACCGTCAATATCATAGCGTTTTGCCCATGCTTGCCATTCTTCTGCTTGCGTTATTCTTTCTCTCTTAGCCAATTATTTCACGGTTAAAAAACATATTTAAGTTTTTCAACCTACCTGGTTCTTTTTTCCTATGTGTTTTTATGGATTTATAGGCAAAAAACCAGTTTCCTCCTTTCTTAGTACAAATAAATGATACGATTAAATCTACACAACAACTGAGACTTTTTGTAACTAACCGGAAAATTATCGTCTTCTTTCGTTCTCAGCGTCATAACTTTTTCCTTGAGCGCCCTGACAGAACCTACAACCCAACCTTTTCTTCGATGAGATGCCTTAACTAGGTCATAATGCTTGAAACCAAACTTCTCGCTACATTTCTTAGTAGGATTTTCTTCCCAGACTTTAGCTCTTTTGGCTCTTATAGTATATTCCAAAGAAGCAATGAGAGGGGAATAGCTCCTGCACACCATTGCGATAGCGTCTGAAGAATGACTCTTTTCTAAGCCACACCGCTTTCGCCATTCACTTGTCATCCATCCGAGACATGAACTGACAGTAAAACCCTCTTCCTCTAAGAGGTTGTAAATGTACCTCTTCCCTTGCATAAAGCGCATTGGGTACTTAAAGTCAGCGGGTTGTTTATTTAACGTCCATTCTCCAGCGTGAAGGGAATCATGACACGTAGAGCAAAGGGTTATACCGTTTTTTGGGGTGTTAGTACCACCCTTTATTCCGGGGAATATATGATGTGCTTGGAGTTTTTCTTTTCTTCCGCAATGCTGGCAGGTATAATCGTCTCTGAACAAAACTTTAGCCCGAAAGTTTCTTCCCTCATATTCGGATTCTTGAAATTCAACGCCGACTAACTTCCTACCCGAAGCCAAGGAAGCCACATCAAACTGCCCCTGTTCAATAACGGCCTCATTGATGTTGAGAACCTTATTCAAATCGAGAATTACCCGCAAAATCGATTCTTTCATTTGACGAATGGAGGGTTGTGGTGTTTTATGTTTACGATTCAAGAATCTTGCTTTCCTGTGCCTTAACTTACGAGAGCGACGAGCCCGTCGATATTGTGCTCGTTGCTTGATTTTGATTGAAACATCTTGCCTTAATTGAATGGTACCACGAAAAACAACTTCTCTTGTTTTTTCATTTACTACAGCAACGCCGACATTCTTGGCGCCATCGTCTATGCCAACGGTAAAAGAACCAATCGGGTTAGAGATAACCCGATTTAGTTGGATAGTAAATGGCACAACTCTTTTGACTATTGCTTTTCCTTTTTTCAATAACTTTCTTGCTCTTGCCGGGTGGGTAGGCAAACAAGGTTTTCCGAGTTTATCAACAACAAAGACTTTTGGGTTGGTCATTTAAGACATCTCCGTAAAGGGATATTGTTATCCTCGTCAAGGTACGCCTGTCCTCTTATTAAGTTTCCTTGAACATTCTCAGAAACCATCAGTGCCTGGGCTGGATGAACCCAAGGGTGACTTTCCTTTCGGAAAGACAGGATACATAGCAGGAGACTCCAGAATTTTCGATTCACCTCTCTAACAAAAAGTTAGAGTTCAGCTTATTTCCCTGCTGAGACTCGAAGCCATGTAAAAAACCACAAAAAATCGTAGAAAAACTATGATATTTTGAAGTTGCTACAGAGCTCCTTTCCTCAGAGCTACTGCCAGTTCAGTTGTAAAAAGGGTTTTGTTTTTGGTGCAACGGAGAATAAACTCGCTGGACAAAGCAATTCTCAATCTAATACACCAAAAACGAAAGATAGTAAAGGGAACGATTGCTCCTTTGCCCTTTTATACATTATTCTTTCTCCTTGTCTCTGAATAACTCCTCCCATAGATGCCCTATGAATATACCCAGGGTAACTATAGCTATTGAAATGAGCTGATAGTTCGGGTTTCCCTCTTGATAAAAGATTGAATAAACCCAACCTAACGCTCCCAATAAGATTAAAAAATAAGCTAAACGGTATAACATACTGTCCATCTCCTATGGTAGGGCAAACACGAGCGGGACATAGGTGCCGCCCCCTACATGCCTTTAAAGTAAAATATCGGACTATTGTTAGTCCGCAAACAAGATGTCTGCGCTACTTATGGAAAGGTTGTAGCGTCGCATACTAATGCGCCATTAATCTATCGACAATAGCCGAATGTGTTCGATTATCCGTTCGGCTAAAAAAGGTTCTCCCGCACTTTCGATTTTGCTGGCTAACTCATTTTTTGGTTCATTTCAAGTGAGTGGTTAAATAGACAATTGACCTTTTGGGGTTTATCAGCCTCTTTTCATCAGAATTGAGGGTGCCCCCCGTCCGTAACTTTTGCTAGAAGCCCATTTGGTTTTTCTAGAACAACAATCAATTCAAAGTTATCCATAAGTTCCCATTTTTCTTCCAAACTGAGATATTCAGTAACAAAATACCATGAAGGAGGGTATTTCATCGTTTCATCTTTTTCAGCTTGCAGCAGGAGTCTTTTTCTTTTTTCCAGAGCCCCCTTAGGAATGATGTCCAGAAAAATGTATTTGCTATATACATCAATTGGGCTTCCATCGTGGTAGATAACAGCGCCACATTTTAAGGCATCTTCTACGTTTTCTAAAGTGAAGAGAGCATCGTTTTCTAAGGTATCATAGGAATCCATTTCTGTTCTTCTTGGGCAATTTTAGGCAAAAAACTCATCGTTTTCCATTGCCGAATGTAAAGTTAATTGATAACCCATTTATTCCTCTAAAGTTGTAAACTTTTTACCATGCCGGAGATTCTGCTTGGTTCTTGATTCCATTTTTATCCCTCTGAATTACCAGAAAGCTGGAAAGCCGGACTAGCAGAAAGCTAGACAGTCCGGCTTTCTGGATTTCAGGTTCGCCACATCCGTTGCCCCATTATTATCAATCAGCCGGTGCGGGTTGTAATCCCCCTAATCCTTCTTCCAGTCCCTCTGTTTCCACTTCCAATGTTTCCTGCCTACCGCGTTCATGGAATTCACCGCGAACTTCGACGTTGAAGGTACGCCAAATCAACAGTTGTTTGCGCAGCAAGTTCAGGAAACGCCGGTTGACGCGTTTCCATGAAGCGATTTCGCCGCTTTCTCGGTGGACGTTGAGGAAGATTCTGTAAAGATCTTCTTCTTCGCCACCAGCAGGCGCAGTCATCAGGGCGATGGTTTGACTAACGCCCAAGTCATAAGGTGCCAGCCATACCATCATGCTGATGGCATATTCCGAACCTTCTTCTCCTTCCAGTTCCCGTTGGCTAAAAGCTACTTGGTCAGTGTAGAAATCGCTTGCGGATTCGTCTGCGTGGGCGTCAAAATAATCTCGCATGAATATGTTCAGCCCAAGTGCTTCCTCGCCAAGTACGGTAAACGGCAGGTCAAAATGCCATTCGTCGCCTTCGGGTTCAGGGAGTTTCCACTTGCGTTCGATGTCTGGCACCGCCATTCTCGACGCCTTAATTGCGGGATAAAGAGTGGAGCCGAGCACGACGAGCATCACAGTAATAGTCGAGGTGACAGTGGACATGGAGGAGTAGTTGAGCGTGAGTCCTGAGAGCAAACCCCAGTTGACAAGGCCCCACGCGACAGTCTGTCCTAAGAGATAACCGAATACAGCACCGATGATGGCGTAGACGCATGCTTCGGCGATGAACAGAAATGCGACGTGGACGGGTGCCAGTCCAACAGCGCTGTAGATGCTGATCTCCCGGGTGCGTTCAAAGACTGCGCCGAGCATGGTATTCAGGACGATGAGCGCGGCTATCAAGATGGGAATGAACAAATTGCTCATGCCAGAGAACGATGTCATCCCGATGGAACTGTAGAGATAGACGTTTTTGCCTTTCCCCACGAAGAAGTCAAGTGCGATGCGGTTCATCAGCGGGCCCATTATCAGGTCAAGTTTTTCTTCAGCCCGTAATCCACCCACAACAGCACGATGCATCGTGCTCTCCGTACCTCCTTCATCTGCAACAATACCCTGCACTCCTGCGCCCCCTTGCCGTATTTCCATGTTGACGGCGACCGATTTCAGTTGTCCGCCCTGATTCATGACAACCTCATAGGGCAGGATGGCGATGGAATCGGGTGTCAGGTGCAGATATTTCTGGAGTTCACCTTCAAGGGTTTCGTCACCTTGTAATCCGCGTTGTTGTTGTTGCTGCATGATTTGATAGTCAACGGGGGTAAGTTCTTCGCCGTCGTTATCCAGCATATCCTTGAAGCCGATTCCCAGTACACCCACTACTGTAAAATCTGCGCCGTAGACTTTGACTTTGGCTGTGTTTACGTCCTCTTCGGCGATGTCAAGGGAATTCGCTACGCCGTTGGGCAAGATGCAAACGTAAGGCCAATCTGGGTGGTTCTCGTCGAACCAATTGCCGTATCTAAGTTGTTTGTCGGCGCGCGTGACAAACTGTTCTTCCGGACTCATACCGACGAGCATGTTGACAGTGTAAGTTTTTCTCTCGTCTGTCAATTTGTCCTTCTTAGACAGTTGGACGAAGGACTGATTGCCAAGTCCGGATGACTGATACCAGGCCCGCGGTGCTACTATATTCCCGACAGCAATTTGTTCGTCTTTCGTACCTTTGATAACGCCTGCCTTTTGCAGCTCGGCGAAGCGTTTGTCCCCTAACACGCGTCTTAATTCCGCTACGGAGAGGTTTGTTTTTTGCAAATCGTTTATGATGGTTGTCAGCACAGGTTCTTCCAACGGACGCCAGTATTGGTCGCGGATGAGAAAGCCCGTATATCGCGGGTGGACTGACGGCAGATGCGTGCGGTTGGGACGCATGAAGGTACGCACAGACGTGAATGAGATAACCGTAAAGGTCAAGATTACCAGCGTGGCACACGTCAGGATGGTTCTGCCTTTGCGTTTTCGCATGTTGGATACTCCTAACGAAAACGCCGCCGCACTCGCTGAAAGTCTTCCTACGTCGGCTTTGTAGACTTTGCTGGTTTCACGCTTGATTTTTTCGAGTTGTTCCTCGAATTTGCGTACGATGATGACGATTACGATTATCGACAACGCCAACACAATGAAGGCGAGCAGGATGATGATTGGGGTTACGGTGATTTGGAAGGCGGGGTGTACTTGTGAGAGTATCAGGAATACCACTACGAATATCCCCATCGTAGCCCCGACTTGTTTGTTTACGTTGGGGAACCCGAATATCAGACGTTCGAGGAAATACGCAAAGGGCAACAGCAACGCTAAATAAAACATTACACCTTTGACAACATCGTTGCCTGTGGCTTTGACGTCGGGGTATGCACGGGACTCAAACCCCCATGCCGCTCGTGCCAGTTTCATAGCGTTGCTGTAATCCTTTTTCCCAAGTTCTCTTTTTGCGGCTTCCAACTGTTCCCAGGCGTATCTATGTAATTGGTCGAGGCGGTTGCTTGAGATTCCGAAGCGCTTGTAGAGGTTGTTACGGTTTTCGTCAAGGTTCCACATATCGCGTACTACAACGTAGGGCGTTACTCTGACTGAGCCGTTTTCACGCGTTACAAAACCTTCGCCCGTATATAACGTTGGGTTTTTCACGCCGGTTTTGGTGGCTTTTATCAGGAGCAGACGCTTCCCCAGCAATCCGTAAGCCATGCCGACTTTGATGCGCTGTCCGGGTTCGGAGTAGATGAGCGCTATCGGTTCGGTGGCTGAAACGCCCTGTTGTTGCCACGGTTTTGAGAAACCGTATCTTTCCGGCTCTCCGTCGCTGGCGGCGTCGTAGACGTTGAGTTCCCGCAAGGTTCGCAAATATCTCTGGTCAACCAAATCGTAGATAGTCGTCGAGACACATGGGAACACTACGATTCGACTACCTCTACGGCGGGTGTTGATGGGTACGAGGTTCGGGAACATCTTCGCTCCATAATTACCTTGGTCAGGCGCGTAGACTATGTCGCCGGAATCCTTATCCAGTATGTAAGCCTCCACCTCTTGTCGTCCTCTTGGACGGCGGGTTGCGCGCCATTCCATTGCCAGCCCGGGCATCTCAAAGTTTCCTTTGATGTCTCCCGTTACAAACAAGTCGCCTCTGACGCCCATCAGAGATTTGTGGCGGCGTCTGATGGTAAGGACTGGATTCCTTACTGGCGTATCAGGTATTGCGCTTTCCTTCGCGTCAAATTCGACCACATCGCCGAATAAATTGCAGTAGTAGTTCCCAACCCTCGCCGCTGTCGGCATTTTCGGGTCGCGCAACGCTTGAACGAATACGGAAGCAAGGGTTTTCACCTGTTCCTGAAGGTTTTCAAAATTCACCTTCTCAAATGTATCTAACGGTGTATCCACCAGTATGCGAGCGTCGTTGATGGTTGCTAAGGCTATGCCTGTTTTTCCGGATAGCGTTGCAACTTCGCTGTCAAAAGCTATTTTCCCTGGTATGTAAGTTCGCCAGGTTTTGCCGCCGGTCGCGCTGATGGCGTTGACAAAATTGGTTTTTCCGCCAAGCCCAGCGATACCGATGAGGGTAGTGATGTCGCTAATCTCGTCCTCTGTCAAATCTTCTGGATTCTCGTCGCGCAAGGATAACATCATGTCAAGTTTTTTGAACAAGCGCATCTTGCTTTTACGGTTCTTTCTGGCTGCGCGGATGTCATTCCTGATGAATCGCTCCACCTCCTTGCGGATGTAATCCATATCTTTTTGCATGTCCTCAGATGGTTCGCCCCGACTTCTCATCTGCTCAAACTGGAGTTTCATCAAACGGCTCACCCCACCCAGTCCGACTAATGTACTGTAATAATCTTCAACGAGCGTTTCCAGCGTTTTGCCCTCAATTGCCCTTTTCGCCTCCATAGTCGAGGCTATGTTCCACTGGCTGTTTATTACCGCCTGGCGAATCTGGTCATCCGTATACGTCCACAAATCCCGGATGCGCTTGCCAAAATCCGCATTGTTCGCGTATTCCGCTAACTTGTTGCCAATGGACGCGAACTCCCGTCGCAACGTGAATTCCGGCTGTTGGTCGTAAAACCAGCCCTTATTGAATACGCCAAACGCGTGGCTCTGAGTAGATAGGTCAATTGAGATGAACAAAGAAACGTAGTAACGGTTCAATGCGCTCTGGAGTTCAATCTGTTGAGCGATTTGAGAGATTTTCCGCTTGTATTCGTCCCTGTTCATCCTGGACATTTTCTCAAGTTTGGTGTGGATACTCTTAACCCTGGAATTTCTCAAGGTTAGTATGTTATCACGAACTAAGCGTTTTTGGTCTTCGCCGAGTTTTGAATCAATCGTATCCACTTCGATAAGCAGACTTTGCAAATCAACGATGTCGTTCTTCGCTCTCGAACGGACGACTTCAAACAATCGCTCCTCCTCAACTTGCGCGAAGAGTTGTTCATGCGCTTCCATCACATCCGCAAATTCAGCATCGTTTAAATAGTGTTCAAGAGCGCGTTTTTCATCGCCGGTGAATTCCCTTGTTAATTTTCCTGCGGATATTTGTAGATGTTTCAGACGCTCAAGTTCTTTTGTAGCGTTGTTGAGGGCGATGTACACGATATTTTTCTCATCGAAGGAAAAGTCTTCAATGACACTCTCATCTTTTTCGCCCTTTATCTGCCTCTTAACATCCTCCAACCGCTTCAAGTCTTTATCAGAGAGGAACAATTTAAGTGCGTTCTCGGCTTCTGCGGGGTAGACGTATTTTTTATTACTCTCCAGTTCGTCGAGTATGCCCTTGATAGCCTGAATTTCTGCACGGTTCTTTTCTTTGGACACAGCTTCATAAGTTTGTTGAATCAGGCGTTCTTCAACTGTTTTGTATTCTTCATGTGTTTTTGAAGTGCCCGCCAACGTACTTCGCGCCTTTTTCATCCTCTCCAAACTGCGCAAATCCAGATGTCTATCCAGCAGTTTTTCCTGCGCATATAGTAACGCAAATTTGCGTTTGTCTTTTATTTCCCACTCCCTCAACACTTGATTGAGTTTATCAATCGCAGCGATATATTCTTGAGCGCGTTCGTCATTCTCAAGTTCTGGCGGAACGAATATACGCCAATCCTTACCCACGATGCCGGGTTGGAACGGTGAACTTTCAGGTTCTCTCGCATAACTTCCGCCAAATTTTTCACCCCTTACCTGCTGGTAAAGTTGTCCTACTGCCCAGACATCAAGTTGTGCTATCGGGAGAGCGATATCCTCTATCAATTCTCTTTCACCCTCGCGGCATTTTTGCGACGCTTCGGATTGAAGGACTGCCATCTTATCAACTATTTCAGCCAGAAAGTGGGTTGTTTGGAAGGCATCCTTTTTGAATTTAGCGAGGCTCGCCTCAAGTCGCGCCTGTTCCTCGTTGGTGAATCCCTGTTTTTCGCGTTTCCTTGTCGTTTCACGTTTTTTCTTGACTTTCTCAGTCTCGTCTCTTTTCGCATTTGTAAGCCAGTTTACACGGTTCCGGGTAGTGCCCAAATCCGACAGCGTGGTGGCGAGGGATTGCAAATCCCTTTCAACCTCGTCTGTGTCGGCATAAAAGGATGGGGGAAGTTCTACTAAATACCCTCTGTCAAGCGCCAGAACTATCTTTCTGCCCAACTCCTGAAACTCCCTTAAATCCTCGTAAATATCCCTGCGAATATCCCAAATATATCTGACCACATCCTGGCTGATTCCTTCCATAAAGGCACGCATACCCGCAAGCCCTTGAAAATGTCCGCTGGTGGCGAGGAACAATATCGAACGCCCCGGACGGAATTCCTCTTTTTCGAATAACCGAGCTAACTCCAGCAAAGCCGCTATTCCACTCGTTGGGTCAGCGCCCGGCGCAATCGCAGGCACAACCGACATGGAATCGTAATAGCCCTCAATGACGACGAGTTCATGTTTTAAAATCGGGTCGCGTCCTTCAAGGAATCCTCTGATATTCTGTCCTATCCGGTTCTCCCACGTCATCGTAGCGGTCAATCGAACATTGATTTTGTTTTGGATTCCTCCGTCACTGCCCAGCATCTCCTTCAGTTCTGCCGCTTGCTCTCTTTCTATCCAAAACCGCGGTATGTTCGCGGGGACGGTGAGAAACTTGCTCTCTGCTTCGCCCCGAATAGTTTCATCCGGCTCGATAAAGATTACACAACTGGCACCGAGCATCGCCGAGTTAATCCATCGTGTGCTACAATTGAAGTCCATCAAAAGTATGGCACCTCGCGGCACGAACACATCAGATTCATACGCATCGACAAACTCGTCATCTTCGTCAACTACCTTGTCACCATCGTTATCTATTCCATCCTGATTATCCCCAGGTACTTCGTCTATGAGTCCATCGCCGTCGTTATCCAAACCATCGTTGTTCCATGTAGCCACCTCGCTAAACGGCACCATCTCACCCTCTTCGTCAACTTCACCATCATCGTCGTTGTCAATTCCGTCCTCTGTGCGCTGTAGATGGGAATTCAAAACATCGTCCATGATGCTTGAAGAACTGACGCGAAAACGATAGGCAACGCTGTCCAAAGTATCTGACGATTCGACATGATGCCAAAATCCACCAATATCTTTCCCGTTGTAATCTCTTAAATCGCCTGAACTACAGTAGAACAACCTGCCTTCTAATCCGCCCGTAGGGATAAACAACTTGTTATCTTCGACAAGCGCGACTTCCCCCGGTTCATCAATATCGCCGTCAGCATCGTTGTCCCTTTTGTCGCTCTGCTGTTTTACGAGAGTAGCGTTTCGCCCATCAGAAAGAATGTCATCAACGCTAACCCTATAGGACGCGGCGATGTCTTCCAGCGTCTCGCCTTTTTTGACCCGGTGCTTGATGCCGGAGGCGATGAGAGAAGTCCTGACCAGATTTGGCCAAATTGGGTATATGCGCAGGACTTTTTCAATTTCGCCATCCTCCGAAAGCACCCTAAGTTTGCCATCCCCGTGGTCAATTGGCACCGTAATCATATACTCACGGCTGTCAACATCTTGCAATCCTATCTCCTGAAACCGGTCAAAGATGTATTTGCTGGCATTCTCAGATTCTTCGTAGCCGGTCACCCTGGTGGTCAAACTTGTAAGCCGCGCAATATCCTTGCGCATGTTACCTGTGTCAATCTGTTCTCGTATCGCTACTGCCTTTTCAGATAGGTCAAGCTGCACTGCTAACACTGAACATGTTAATAACAACGTCAGCATTAAGACAGAAAATATGAAACAGAATTTATTCAATTTGATTACCTCCGTAATTATTTCACCATTATTTTACTTTGACATTTTATCATAAGAAAACAAGATTGTCAAGATATTATTAATACGACTTTTTCAGTTGTGAAGAAAAACAGCATATATGGATGCCTAAACCGCTCTCGTCGGATTGCTAAATCCGACGGCTGGTCGGTCTGAGCTGGATTTAGCAATCCAGACCGAGCTAAGTGAAAAACTCGTGTTATTAACCATTTCAGAGATTCCCCACAAAGAAAAGGGGAAAATGGAGTCAACCCCGAGAAGTTTCTGGATAACCTCCCCTCACGCAGATACTCAGCAAACTGGTCATAATCAGGTTTCCATACTTTCCGTCCCATCTGTCTTTTCACCTTTCTACGATACACCACGGTGTGTTTATAGCACAGACTTTCAGTAAATACCTTATATGTAGGTCGAGATTCATATCTCGACTTGTATAATATGTAGGTCGAGATTCATATCTCGACTTGTATAGTATGTAGGTCGAGATTCCCGAAGGGGCGAAGTCCAAAGTTTTCATCGCAATGTCCCAAGTTTTCGTCGCAATTCCGCTTTAGCGACGAAAACAAATCCGATTTAGCGATGAAAACAAAAGCGATATTTTCACATCTCGACTGTCGATTTATGAAAATTGACCTACGGGACTTCATATCGAAACCTCCTTACCGCCAAAAAAAAATTATAGCAGACCTGTTAAACGATGTCAACAAATTTCACGAACTACTGCATGGTGAATTCATATCTGTCAACACAAAAAAAGCCCCGAACCGAGATATTCAGCTCAGGGCTTGCACGCAACAATTTAGAGGCTGTGTGAAAAGTATCCAAAAAACGGAAGACGAGAAACCGAGTTTTTATTTCAGACAACACAAAAGTGAGGCGACAATAAGGTTTCCTGCTTAACAAAGGTATTTTGTCATCCTAAAAAACTCGGTTTCTTTTCCTTCATCGGACTTCTCACACACGCTCTTAAACCTCCTGCCATTTATTATACCAAAGTATCAGTATCTTTTGCAAGTAAAAAAAAAGTTTCTCATTATCAGCACTCCGCAAATGCTCCCGTGTGGCGGATTTAGCAATCCGCCACGAGCGTAAATCCAACGGGGTGCTCGGGATTTGCGCTCAGTCTGGATTGCTAAATCCAGACTGATTGAGCGAGTTTGAGGACTACTGATTATCAACAATAATTTGGTGGCCATCCCGAATTTTGGCAAATTAAGAAGACTTGAGCATTTTTTACTACAAAGTGAATTTTTCTGTTGACAAACACTAAATTATACTGGTATAATATTCGCAAAGGGGGTAGCAAAATGCGTCTTCTCAAAAAACTGTTTTTTACTGAAACGAAAAAGGACGATAAAAAGACAACCACAACACCATCGACATTCGATGATGGTTTGTCCGACTTAAATGTTGACACAGCAGAAGACTTGCTGGCAGAAACTCCCGAACCACCGTTGGCAGAATCTCCTGATATGCCGTCGGAGGAAGATGATTTAGATTTTCTTGACGAGGTAGACTTTCCCGAATCGGATGCCCTTCCAGCCGGCGGTGAGATTGATATTGGTGAGATTTTGCGGTCAGCGGGGATTGATGTTGATGTGGAAAGGGAGAGTGGACAGCATACCATGGAAAAAACCTGGGAACTGCTGGATAAGGGAGTTCCGGAAGAAAGTCTGCCGGCGATTATAGAAGTGGCGGGGCAGAGCGTTGATGATGTGGTGCAAAATGCTTTGCAAAAAGGCGCGGCATGTGATAAATTTGAATCGGATTTCCGACAGCGACACCAGGAATTGATTAAGGGTTTGACGGAGGAGATGAGTAGCGTTGAACTGGAGACGGATGAAGAGATACAGAAATTTAAGGCGGAGATGGAGGCGAGAATAAAAGAGCTGGACGAACAGAGAGTTGCTAAATTGGAGGAACTCAGGCAGGGGAAACAACAAGCTACTGCGGATTACGATAAAACGATTGA
>CAZRLY010000136.1:3812-15972 GCA_964601015.1 uncultured bacterium | reverse complement strand
TTAATCAGAATGAGAAAGAGAATTGACGGC
This sequence comes from uncultured bacterium, assembly GCA_964601015.1. Lineage (GTDB taxonomy): Bacteria > Poribacteria > WGA-4E > DTYX01 > CAZRLY01 > CAZRLY01. Next base: position 15,942 of record CAZRLY010000136.1, on the reverse strand, counting down.
AAACCACACTGTAGCCGCTAACGCCGCTGTAATGAAAGCTACTGTGCGCTTGTTTTTATTCTCTGGCTTTACTTTCACTTCCGTACCTTTCTGCGTTGCTTTCGTAATCAGAGATTCCAGGCTTGTGGTAGCCATTTGGTTTTTATCAATTCCCATCTTTAGAGCCTGAATGTTTTTATCTATCTCGCTCAATTTATCTCGCATCTGCTTGAGGCTTCCTTCGTCCTGCTTCAACAGTTGCTCCAGAGCATCCATTCTTTTCTCTATGTTCGTTACCTTTTCATCACTTTTTTCAATTTTTGCAGTGATTGCCGTGGAGGTGCGATTTAGGTCAGACGCGCTAACAGCAGGCCGTCTTGCAAGCGTACTCAATTTCTGTTGCAAGTCTTCTATCTGTGCTAAGACTTTCTCCAAATCCCCTTTAGTTGCAGAATTTGCGGAGTTAGCTTTAAGCAGCGCGATAGCCTCTTCAAACTCTTTCAGCTTTTCATCAATGTCCTCGCGCATCTCTTCTAATCCCTCAAGCCTGATTATATCGGTTTGCACTTCACGTTTTATCCCCTCTAACATCTTTTGCGCCATTGGCAGGGGAATCTGCATCTCCTCACCGGGATAAATCAAGTCAGGATTTGTATATATGTTATGCTCCTTGAACTCCTTCCATTTAAGAGGGTTCGCCAAATATTTCGCCGCCAGGTTCCAAAGCGTGTCACCCTTTTTGATGGTAATCACTTGTAGTTGCTTACTTTGGTTTTTTATCGTAATTTTGGCTAATGACGATGCGACAAAAGGTGCACCGGTCAGGAACGTACAAAGATAAATGATAATGAAACACTTCATCAGGTTGGATTTTGCAGAAAACATGGTAATTCTCCTTTCTTGTTTTTTTTTTTATACACAACGAGGTGTAGTATTGCTAATTGACAAAGTACCTTGTTAATTTAATTTTGAATAATGCCGTAGGTCAATTTTCAGAAATCGACGCTTTCCTGTCGAGATGTGAATCTTGACCTACAACTCAAAACTTTTTTAACAAGGTAGTAGTGCAGCGCGGCGTAAATCCTCCTACCATTTGCGTTTTCCATTTCCGCTGGATTTAGCAATCCAGCGGGAGCGGTACCTACGTTGCTCGTCGTGGATTGCTAAATCCACGACATATTGTAAAGGTAGGTAAACTTGCGCCGCAGAGCAGTAGTATTAATCAGGATGAGAATAGGAATTGACGGCGAACCACGCTACAGCCGATAGCGCCGCTGTAATGAAAGCAAATGCTCGTTTGTTTTTACTCCTTTTACTTTCTGTTTTTACTTCCACCTCTGCACCTTTCTGCGACGCTTTCAGCAGAGATTCCAGTTTTGTGATAGCCATTTGGTTGTTATCAATTCCCATCTTTAGAGCTTGAATGTTCTTATCTATCTCGCTTAGTTTATCTCGCATCTGCCCAAGGTTTCCTTCGTCATCCTTCAACAGTTGCTCCAGAGCATCCATTCTTTTCTCTATGTTCGTTACCTTTTCATCGCTTTTTTCGATTTTCGTAGTGATTGCCGCAGAGGTTCGCTCAAGGTCAAACGCGCTAACAACAGGTTGTCCTGTGAGCGCACTCAATTTCTGTTGCAAGTCTTCCATCTGTGTCAGGACTTTCTGCAAATCCCCTTTGGTTGCGGAATTTGCGGAATTAGCTTTAAGCTGCGCGATAACCTCTTCAAGCTCTTTCAGTTTTGCATCAATCTCCTCGCGCATCTCTTCTAATCCCTCAAGTTTGATTATATCGACTTGCACTCCACGTTCCGTATCCTTTAACATCTCTTCCGCCAGTGGCAGGGGAATCTGCATCTCCTCACCGGGGTAAATCAAGTCCGGGTTTGTATATATGTTATGCTCCTTGAACTCCTTCCATTTAAAAGGGTCCGCCAAATATTTCGCTGCCAGTGCCCAAAGCGTATCGCCCTTCTTGATGGTAATCACCTGTAGTTGCTTACTTTGGTCTTTAATCGTAATTTTGGCTAATGACGATGCGACAAAAGGCACACCGGTCAAGAATGTACAAAGATAAATGATAATGAAACACTTCATCAGGTTGGATTTTGCAAAAAACATGATAATTCTCCTTTCTTGTTTTTTATACACAACGAGTCGTTTCATAAATCCGTATAGGGTTTGTTTGATGACATCTGGAGGGACAGAAAGCCTCCGCTACGACTGGTAGACCACACGCAGCGTCTCCTCTCTGTCTGGACACTTTCTACCATGTACGAACTTAAAAAATCAACCACTATCAGTAGTCCTCAAACATGCTCAATCGGGATTGGCAAATCCCGATTATTCCGTTGGATTTGCCAATCCAACGGGAGCATTTGCGGAGTACCGACTATGTGTACTATTACTAAAAAAACGCTGTCAAAAATTATACCACAAGAATTTCGTTCTGCCAATCTAAAAATTCATTATTGAGAAATTTTTTCTCTATAGAGCTATTTTGGGAGTAAAGTTTCGGAGAGAACACTCTTTCTCGGCGTGTAGTTGCATGCGGAGAGCCATTGGTCGAGTTTTTCCTCCAGTTGATGTGCAATATCAGGCTCACGAGATATGATGTTCTCCTGTTCCTTAGGGTCAATTTTCAGGTTGTAGAGTTCCCGCCATATTCCGTCTTTCAGTTGAGCCACCGAACTCAGGCGCGCAAATCGCTCTGAAGCCGTACCTTTTATCTCCTGTGGGTCCTTCAAAGGCACGGTGCGGATGAACTTATAATCAGCGGTTGTGGCGGAAAAGTGTTCATACCAATACGTCGTTTCGTGCAAAGTGTGAGCAAAGATAACTTCAGGAACGTCCTCCTCTTCGCCGAGCATGCGTTTAAGCAAACTCTGCCCATCCATTTCCTCCGAGTTAGGCAAAGAACAGATGTCGAGAATTGTCGGGGCGATGTCCGCCGTTTGACAGAGTCCTGGTATTTTCTTCCCTGCGGGAATGACGCCTGGCGATGTCATTATCAGAGGGATTTGGCTTATCTCCTCATAGAGGTTCATCTTCTTTTCCAGAAATCCGTGTTCATGGAATTCGGACCCGTGGTCAGAAGTTGCCACAATCAGTGTCCGCTCTGATAACCCCATCTTTTCTAATTCATCCATGATAAGCCCTAAGTAGTGGTCAACATAAGTAACCTCGCCTTCGTATCGGTTTTTGTATTCACTCCCCCACTGTGAACCGAACGGTTCGCTGGCAGCAAAGGGTTCATGGGTGTCGTTGGTATGGATATAGATGAAGAAGGGCGTAGAACCAGCCAGGCGCAAGGAGTAAGTTACCGGCTCAACCACCTTTTCCATCATATTGTTGTAGGGGAATGCGTTAGAATAGGAACGCATCCCTCTGTAGAAACCGTATTGCCAACCTCCGCCGTAGCCGTTTTGGTTGCCAAAACCAAAGGTGAGATAACCATTTTTCTGAAAAATTTCAGCGAGCGTGTGAAAACTTTCTGCCAACTGACAGGGTTTAGCCAAATAGATAAGCCCATGTTTTGTGGGGTACAACCCGGTCAGAAGCGTTATGTGTTGGGGTAACGTCCACCCGCAGTTTACCGTCGCGTCAGAAAACAGAACCCCATTGGCGGCAAGTCTATCAAGGTTGGGCGAGAGTTCCTTTTCGTGTCCGTAGACGTGAAGATAGTCACGCCGAAGCGTGTCAAACGAGATAAGAATCACATTAATTGGTTTTTCTTCTGCCATTTCAGCCTCCTTTGATTAAATTGGGAGTACGAAAATTTAATTTTCGCACTCCTTTCATGCTCTACTTTAATTATCGCTGATTGCTCCCACCTCTATGGCGCAAGCGCGTGCCCCTGCGTGCATAGGAAGCGAAATCCCAACGAAGATTATCTCTAAGCTGCCATCAGTAACCTGGCTTACAAAAACTTTCTCTAAGACGGCGTCATGTCCCACCTCATCAAAGATGTTGAAGTGTGAGAGAACTTTTTCCCCTTGAATGTAGACATCTTCCTCTTCAGCATCGCTTGATTCCCAGTAAGTTTCCGCGAAGAGGATTCGGACGCAGTATTTTCCGTTGGGCAGAGAGAACCGATAACGCATCCTTTCGCCCACTCGCATCGTCTGAAAAAGGGCTGCGTCCTTTGTTCCGCTGATGGCGTCTTGGGTTTTTAAAACATCGGTGGTGGGCATATCCAGGCAGCCGTAGAAACCAGCACGATATGCTCTGTCTTCTTCCCAGATGTCGTTTTTGTGGTCAATGTATTTCAGTCCACCGATGTTTAGCCGTATAACTGCGTTTTCCATGCTATCTCCTTTCGGCTAAAGCAAAAATCTGGAGTGCGAATATTTTGTTTTCGCTTATTCGTCGTAAATCTCTTGCAAACTGGCAATCCTTCTTTCTGCGCTAGCGCTAAGATAGTGGTCAACAAATTGTTCAATCAGATTTGAGAACACGCTGATAGCCTCATCTATGCGATTTAGCTTGACATAAGATTCTCCAGTCCAATATAATGATTTAGCCACAACCCATTCGTCAGTCTCTTCCCTGATAGCGGCGTCATACATTTGAATGGCGTTTGCGTAATCTCCTTCATAGTAGGACTTATTTGCATGGTAAAAATTGGTAGGTTCACTGGGGAACTCCTCAGGTTCCTCCTCCTCCTCTTCTTCCTCTATTTCTTCTTCTATGAAAGGGATTTCTTCTTCGGTTTCCTCATCTTCTTCGTCAAGTTCTTCTTCCTCAAGGAGTTCCACTTCTTCTTCTAACTCATCCTCATCCTCTTTATCTCCTTCCTCTCCGGGGTCATGGGATTCTTCTTCCCAAATATCCTCAGTATCTTCATCTTTTTCCTCATCGTCCTCTCTGAGAGTGTCAACGTCTTCTTCCTTCATCTTGTGAGTTCCTCCTTTTTTCCGCTTCCAATTTAGCGCTCGTTGTTCTCAATATGGTGGAAATTACCGTTTTCAAATTTTACTATTCTCTGAAGCTTTTGTCAAGTAATTTTGACACATAGAAACCAACTTTTTTGAACGGGAGCGCGTGGAAATGGTGCTCCCGCTTGGTTTCTACTTCAACCATTCCAAAATTTTCGCAACGCCAGCTTTTTCCTTCTCGACTCGTACATTTCCGGGAGCGTCAATGGCCTGGTAAACGTCGGTTATCCAGTCAGTTTTAAATTGGTCGCCTGTATTGTGGATGAAGAACACACCAGGTGCGGCGAGGGTTGTTGCAGTGCGGAAATCGCCCGCTCGTCTGAGTGAGGGGACGAAAAGTTTCTTCACAAAGGATTCATCGTCATCGTTATCGAATTGTGCAACATCAACAACGGTACGTTCAACATCCGGTGCCAGCCCCCTCGCCAACATGCACCAAAGCCCCGCCTCATCCAGCCCGACGAGATTTACCTTCGAAGTTTTTGTTTGAAGGTAAGCAAGCCCCGTCAAAATATCCTGAACGCGCATTGCTGTGTCCGTGCGGTTAAAGGTTGTAAAATATCTGACGTCTTTGCGATGGGTTTTGGCAAAGGGGGTATTGTATTCACCAGTCAGGAAACAGTCAATCGCCAGAACCATCTGTCCCTGTTCTAACATCCCTGAAACCAATTCTCCCGGCATTGCTTTGCCAGCATCGACAAGGGCAACCTTGCCGTCTGGATGGACAACCAAAGTTGCCGATGTCTCCTCAGCAGGATTATCGGGGACGTAGAACACCGCTGGAATTTTGTCGCCTTCGCCCTTTCGACCAATGAAAATCCTTGATGCGGTAAAACCCTCTCGTTTCGTCTCACCCACAGATTCTACGAGTATGTCATCTGCTTTGGGAAATTCCGCCGCTAAGGAGTGGCGCAGGGAAATTTCCATCGTTTTCTTGAACTGCTCAAGCCCATCTTTGTCTTTTGGTTTCATCCCTTCGAGTTGCTTTTTAGAGATATCGACAAGGTAGTTTGTCAGAGTTTCCGCGTTGACATCAGGACGCGTATGCTCAATGTCGCCAAATACCAGAAGTTCCTCTTTACTTTCGAGTTCAAACGGCTGTTCTTTGAGCTGGTTTTCATCGTCAATTCCCAGCAGATATTTTCCGAACCAAACATAAACGGCTTCGCGGCTGCCCTTGTTATAGTTGTGTCCCGCGTCAATTTGGACGGAACGGAGTTCCTCTTCAGCGTCGAAGAGTTCATAGACGCTTTTGACCGCGGGGTATTCGACTTTCGGTGTGTTTGTCGTCCAGTCGCCTGTGGCGGAAATCATAATCATCGGGCGGGGTGCCATCAGGGACGCTATCTCAACGTTGTAGGTATCCAAACGCAGATTCGGGCTGTTTTCACAGAGGCAGCCCCCCTGCATGTGCGCGGAAATCATGTTGACGGGCGCAGAAACTTTAATCCTGTCTTCTATTCCCATAATCATGAACGTCTGTGTGCCGCCTCCGGATGCGCCTGTGATGCCTATGCGATTCGGGTCAACTTGGGGGAGCGAACAGAGAAAATCCACCACGCGAATGCTGTTCCACAGTTGCAACCCCATCAAACTTATCCCCCAAATAGTCTCCCTGTCGCCTCCGTAGTTGTGTTTTATCTGCGTACTATCGTTGTAACCTACCATGTCATAGGCAAAAGCGACACAACCCTGTTTTGCAAAATTGATGCAACGCCCGGGAATTGAACCACCTTCCGAATCTTCTAAACGCCCGTTTCCCCAGTGTCCATGCGGGTTTGCGATGCCCGGAAACTGCCCTTTTTTGCCCTTAGGACGATAAAGGTTGCCCGTTACAAAAAAACCAGGATAGCTTTCAAAATAAACCTTCTCAATGGTATAATCTTCGTGTTCTATCTTGCCGAAGATTTTCGCGTTGAGCGGAGTTTTCTCCCACACCGGATAAAGCCCGTTGCTGACAAGAATGTGATGGCGCAAATACTCAGCCCGCGCGAGCCATTCCTCCTTCGTCTTGTAAGTTGGGAAAGTATACGTGGTATCGCCGCTTCGTATCTCCGTAAGCCGCTTGTCATCGACCGGCCCTGCGCTGTCGGCTAACAGGCGCATCAGTTCAAAACTTTTCGCCGGGTGAAAATCCTCGTCAAGCGATAGAACCATCTGCCCGACATACTCAGGCTGGTAGTCAAAGTAAGGATGCGGAACGTCAATGTCAAGAGCTACATTGAACGTTTTGTCCTTTTCGAGTTCCACAGCACCCATTTTGACCCAAGAGAATTTACCCTCTGCCGGGAATTTCTTGCCCGCAATCTCCAGTTGAACGCTAATTCCATCCTTTGCCCATAGCCAGACATGATAAGTCCCAGATTGACTTACCTTCCCGCCTTCATGGACAAGTTGTTTAATATCATCGTGATTGAAGAAAATATTCATATTTCCCTCCTTTGCGGTTGTCGTAGCGTTGGAAAACGCAAAGAACGCTACGCATAAAACAAAAATAAAAAATTTCATCATTACCACCTTGTATAATATGTAGGTCGAAATTCCCGAAGGGGCGAAGTCCAAAGTTTTCATCGCAATGTCCCAAGTTTTCGTCGCAATTCCGCTTTAGCGACGAAAACAAATCCGATTTTGTCTAAAGTTTTGCTCGTAATTCCGATTTAACGAGCAAAACAAAAGCGATGGAAACAAAAGCGATATTTTCAGATTTCGACTAATCCGTCGAGTTTGGAAACTTGACCTACGGGGTTCCATATTGAAACCTCCTTGTAGAACACCCTTGCTGAGAGGTATCCCAGGCTTCAATAGAAAAAGCACCCGTTTTTTTGACGAGGCTGATGAATGCGTCACTGCTGTACTTTCGCAACGCTGGTTCACCCCAACTGAGAACCATGTTTAAGTCACGCCCGGTATCTTCAACATAGATGTCCTCGCCTTCAGCCCTGACTTCGATATTACCTCTGTGCATAGTCCATCCGTCCTCTGAATCCTCAACATCGCATACACTTGGTTCCTCGAATGCCATGTCAAGAATGTATATGCCTCCCGGACGCAACACATTGGCAGTCGTACAAAGGTGCGATAAGGCCGTTCGGTCATCAGGAAGAATACGAAAAGAACTCATGGGACAATAAGCACCGTCTTGCAACTCTCTGAGTGTGAAATCAATCATATCAGCGCACACGGTTTGGACGGTTACGCCAGATTCATTAGCAGCTTTCTCCAAGAAGTCCAGCATTTCCTGGCGTTTGTCGAGTCCTGTCACCTGCCATCCGTGTTGTGCAAGTCGCGCTGCCACTTGACCAGTTCCACAGCCTATCTCAATTATGCTGCCACCTCTCGGCGCACCGTGATGCTGGAAGGCTGTGTCATAGAAGTTTGCTTCGGCATCCCGGTTCCAACCGAAGAGTATGTCATAATAAAGCGGATAATCGTATATCGTCTGCTTTGCTTTCGGTGTGTTCATTATTCCTTCCCATACTGAACGCACTTGATGTTTGTGTTGAGGAAGTGACGACTTAGGAAAAGCGAAAGAATGCAAAACCAAAGTTTTATGCGCCGTGCTATATAACACTCAAGCGCGGTGAGCCACAGCACCATGCAGTAATAATCTCGCCGATGGTTTCCCATTCTGGCTTTAGCAATGCACAAACCATTCCTGCTACTTCATTACCAGACTTTTGCTGTATAACCTTAATTACTGCGTCCAGAATTCCCAAACTATGCGCAACGATACAAGTGCAAGATTTTTTATCTGTGCAGGCTTCATTAGCCAGGCACTTATCAGAGATTTTTAGAATCTTTAATACGCGCAGCCAGTATTTTGAAACAGGTGAATCGGGAGAAACGTGTAGAATGTCTCCAAGTTTAAGCCCCTTCTTAATATCCAAATACTTTCTGGCATCGGAAACGTTAGAGGATTCCAATTTCTCTAAAAATGAAACACCTTCCATCCAATTCACATCCCCTATAGCGGCTTCTCTATACATGCTCGTCGGAATCATGTTTTCTATTTTTCGCACATTTAGAATAACTAACTCGCATAAAGGCTGATTCACATCATCTATTTTCTTTACCGCTTTTGCTGTATCTCCAATACTTCCACTGGGTATTTTTCTATCACTGTCTACTATACACAGACACAATCGGTTTTTCGGGTTCTGTACAGATTCATATTCATTTACTGTTGTCTGTCCTCCGCCACCGCGAGGCTCACAACGAATATGAATCTTGCCTAAATCTGACCAAGACATATACGCTTGTGCTAACTTTTTGTAAAAGCTAACGTCGCTCTGGTTTTCAGAAAGGAATACCGTCTCACTGGCAATGGAAGAGTTACTAATATAATTGGCGGAAAGCCGAATAACTTTGCATTCCCCTTCCTCACTCAATTCAAAAGTACCTTCGGTTGCAATTACCTCCACGCGCCGTACAAACTTTTTACGGTATTCACCTGTCTGGGGAAAACGTTGATGCGCCTTTGCATATAGGCGACGAGTTGTATCAGAGAGCAAGCTACATTCTTTCAAAATCTTCAAAGTCTTTCGTTCGGCGAAAATTAGATGATAACCTTTTCGATATGCGTCAGCGATAGATTGGACAGCAAGCACAACATCATCCTGCGATTTGGAACCATTTTCAAGGGCATTGGCTATGGATTTATCAATGACAAAGAGCATCTTTATTCATACCTCATCTGGCTCAAAGAAACCAAACGGCCAGTTAGTAAGAAACCCGTCCCGGTCATATTCGCCAACACGTACCTGCGCGGAGACATTGGGTCCTTTCCTCTCGAATAAGACAATATTAATCTCTTCGGGTGCTATATCCTGGTTGGCTACGCGATGTCCAAATCTATTTACCATCGTTTCACTATGAGTTTCGATGATTAGTTTAAGCTCAATTCCAAGGTTCTTGGCTGCCTTGATGGCGTCCAGAAAGGCATCAGCTAATCTTGCCTGTAAACTGGGGTGGAGATGTAGTTCGGGCTGTTCAACTGCAAAGGTTGTCGGTACTAATCCCAGTCTTGATATGTATTCTCGATGTCGATGGTAAACGAGTACCCACAACTGAGTGAGAATCGGTAAAATTTGAGAAAACCCGAACCCCATGTCAGCTAAATTAAACTCTTTGACTGAACCAGACTCCTTCATTCTAATAGAGATGTGCCCACCACCCTTATGAACTTGAGTCGCAAAATCAAAATACTGTTCCGTCCATTCTGAAAAACGCTTACGAGCGCTGCTGGACAAATTACTCAAAAACATTGCTAAATTTTGCCCTTGAGAATCTACTTCATCAATAGCGAGATTTTGTAGTCGATAGTAACGTTCTGCTGTAGTACGCAATGGTTCTATATAGTTGCTATTCCTCGCAAAAGTTGCAATATGCTCGTCAATTAAAGGAAGCATCTTTATCACTTTATGCGCGAGGAGCAGGTCTCTTATAAGCTGGAAATCTCTACTATCGGTTGTCCATCTTGAAGCTTGTTTTTTCCAAAAGGCGGTGGCTGGATTACTATTTTGCATTGCCTGCAACATCTTATCTGAAGAACCAAAGCCAAAGCTCATGGCAAGATTAGAAATAGTCTTTCTACTGGTATTTTTATGAACTTGTTTTTGTATCTCAGAGAGTAAAGAGCCCAAAAAACTTGAACCGCGGGAATGCATCTCCCTGTTCCACCCAGAAAGATACGGAATTAATAATGTGTCTGGCATACCTTGGTACCCTTGTACACCTTGGAAACGGCTACCAATCTCAGAAAGGTCGCGGGAATTAACAAAAAACTCTGTGACTTTTCCTCCTTTGTCAAATACTATTCGTATAAAGTGGCCAGCAAAAGTCAGGACACACTCTTTAGTGTAATTGCTTCGTGTACCTCTGGCAATTTTTAATGTGACTACGATATCTAAGTCTTCCAAAAGGGACAAGCCATGCAGTCGAAAAGGAGCCCATGATTCGCTGGCTACATGGAACTGAAAGTGGAATGCGATTTCTTGTTCTTTAGCGTTTTTATTAAGTGCTTCCTGGAAACTGCCAAAATCAACAAATCTACCATACCAAAGAATGGGACCGGTGGTTCCAGATTCAACGCTTTGCCTGAGTAGAGGGAAGGTTCTCAGGAATGTGCTCTTTCCTGAGCTATTTCGTCCAAGCAATAGCGTTATGGGTTTTAGTTCAATGAAACCCGTGTCAGCCAAATTTCGCAAGTTTTCAATGCGTATAGAATCCATGACAGTTCCTCCTGTTAAATAAAAAAAATCCCCTGAGAGCCATGCTATAATTGAGGCGGCCTGTCCGCAGCATTTTCGATATTACGGCTCTGGAAATCGTGTCATCAGGTCAACCATCGCAACAATATCAAGCATATTGTGTTTGAGGACTTCAACAATCAGCCAGGCGTTTTCGGTACGCACATACTCATGGTAGACTTCCGGTATCATGTCTCCGGGAATATCACTGTACCGCAACCTGTTGCAAATACGATTTTCCAGTGTTTGCAACTTACAATTAGGCAGCACGTCTTTCCAGATTCGTCGGCATTCGTGAAGCAGGTCAAAATGTGCAGGCTCTAAATTAAAGGGAACGCCGTTTGTGATGGCACGGGTGCGAATAAAGGGAAAATCAAAGCTCTTTCCGTTGAAAGTTATCAGGAGTTTCTTTGAGGCACAGGTTTCAATAAAAAGTGATATGACTGCGGCTTCCTCGGCATAGTTACGCGCCAGGTACTGTCGCATCTCCAACCCGTCCATTTCCCAAACCATCGTCCCAATGAGGAACAACGGCGAGTTGTTCAACCCAGTAGTTTCGATATCCAGAAAAATGACATCCTGAAGTGTGAGTTCTTCTGGAACACATACTGAAGCGATTCTCTGGCAAAGAGGCGAGTCTTTTGCGGACATCTCTTCGTTGAACGTCCTGCTAAGAAGTTCCACTTTATCTAAATCATCGACACGGGTAGAAACCAAAAACGCCTTGCCGCGTTCAGAGTCCACCTCTACGCCTTCGACAACCTTTTCAAGAGCAATTTTGAATCCCTGTCCTGCGCTGGGTTCAGGTTGAGGTGGCTCACGCCGCGGCAGGTTTCGCTGATAGACTATGGGTTCTGGTGTCTTTGATATTTTTTCCGGCTGCTTCTCTTTCCTGATTACTTCATCAACGGAAGAAGCCTTGTCCCTCTTCCTCGGAGAAGGTTTTCTGCCGAGTTTGTCGAGTTTGGT
>CAZRLY010000136.1:0-3712 GCA_964601015.1 uncultured bacterium | reverse complement strand
CTTTGTCATTGTTTGCAAAATCTGTTTCATCAAACCTATCAATACCCCTGACACCACTGTATTCGTTCAGGTAATCAGCCTGAAACCAGATGTTATCGAAGAGGCTGGTATCCTTGATATGGGACTTATCCGGCAGATTAAACAGGGGAATCATGGAAGGAATACCAAGTAGCTGGGCATAACTTTTTGTATCATTTGGCTCACGGTTGAAATCACCTACTAAGATAACATCCTGCTCTGAAGTGGTTCGCTCCTGAATTTGATTATAAACGTCGGCTAACCTTAAAATCTCCGCACGTCGTTTAGCAACCCTATCCCCCCAAATGACATGGATGGCGATGATAGTGAAATCAAATTTGCCTGACTGGAACGTGGCATAATACGGCTCTCTAATAAAATCATCATTTGGGTCAAAAAAAATCCGTCCCGCTTCAACTACCTGGACAATTGCCGTATCATAGAGAAAAGCGTACCGCTCTTTCACTTTCCTGCCCACCTTGTCACTGATTTGATAATCATAATCTCTGCCCATGGCAGCTAACATCGCTTCAGCACGTTGAAGCACAGATTCATCTCTTAGTTCAATCACGGCAATGAAATCATAGTCGATAAGAATCTGACAAATCCGTCTTAGTTCAGTATCATCGCGGCTATCATTGCTAAAAATCCTGATATTCCAGGAGGCAAGCCTAAGGGTGTCAAAGATGGGTGGCTGGTTAAAATAGTAATAAATGCCAGTCCCTGCGGCTATCAGCAAAATCACGATAAGAACAGCTAAATATTTCTTCATCTTTATTTTGGGGGGACAAGCCAAAGGGATTGAAGATTGCAAGGCTAAACAATAGTCAATCGTCAATTGCCACCCCCAAACCCCCCTTTCTTTTAATCTTAGGAGTTTACCATTTTTTCATCCCAAAGTCAACAGAAATTCCTTTTCGCCAGGAAATTTGCGTTTGACAATTATAGTAATGTGTGTTACGATATTAATGAAAGGAAGTGACGCCATGATTCAACTTATGTTACTCACAACTATCCTCAATCTGTTTGTGTTTTCTATGATGTTGGCGGAGGCGGCGGAAACCATGTCGTGGCCGCCTACCTTCATCCAATCTAAAATCGCTGCCACCCCCGGCGGATATCATGCTACCACACGGGGAACAATCCGACTGGTGTTTCCACATGAAGGCAAATGGCTCGTCTTTCGCGGTGGCCCGGATACTTACCATTTTTCTAAGGACGGTATCAGATGGACAGCTACCGAATCGCCGAAAGCCAGCCGCAGCCATCTGATAGATGGAGACACCATCTACACGTTCTACACTGTGCTCGTTGAACCGGAGCCAAAATGGATTTTCGATAGCTTTGTCTGTCGGGGGACTATTTCAGGCGAGGAGATTCAATGGGAAGAACCATACAAATTTGATACGCAACTCAGCTACTACCCAGATTTGAAGCAGGATACGAACGGCTATTTTACAATGACCGGACGCGTTCCACTACGCGACGAGAAACACCAATTCATCGGGACAGAGGTATTATGGAAACGCAGCACACGCCCCAACGACATTTCGGAATGGGAGCCGGACATGCGCTGCATCGAACACACAAGCGATAAACCGGTAGATAAAAATTCATGGAAGAAAATCGGCAGCACGGCGCATGAGAATCTTACGTTAGAGGACGGGAAATCTTATGTATTCGGCATGATGACGGTGGGCGGCGCAGGGAGGCTGTATGGCAATCTGTTCGACGGCGAAAAATGGGGGACGAAAAGTATCGAACTCGCTACAGGAATGTCCACCTGGGCTGGTACTGACCGACGGATGTGCGCCGTTTTTGACAAAGCGGCGAAGGTAATTCACCTTGCCTATGTGGATGGCGGTGGCAACCTCTGGTATCGCAACGCTAAGACACCGTATAGCGCAAATGATTGGTCGAAGCCTGTGCAACTTCAGCCTTTCAAAACTTTCACGGTGGTACTGAGTCTTGACACTTCGCATCAGCCTGCTCACGTATATGTCCTGTTCGGCAAGACGCTCTTCGAGGGCAAAGATTTGCGGAATACTTATGGAGCGTTGTACCTCCAACGCTTCGACGGGCAGTCGTGGAGCGAACCTGTATTGGTGAGCGAACCGGACACGGAGGATAATTGGTATCCGAATATGAACGCTGATGTCAAATGCGGTATTGGGATTTTGTATCTGAAAGGCTCTGGGCGTACGCGCCCGGGCAAAAAACCGCCTCTGGACATCATGTTTGCCGCGACCGGAGCGCCACGATAAAATCGGTTTTTGACCCGCGTATACAAATTTCTCTTTACCCAATCTGTCCTTTCTGCTATAATTAGTATCTGCTGATTTTCTTTTTTGTAGCATTGCCAAAAAGGGGGTTCGCCCAGATTGCTCCAGTCGGATTGGCAAATCCGACTGTGTCTTGTCGTGGATTTGCCAATCCACGACGAGCAGAGCCTATTTTTTCAGCGGATACTAATTAGGTAATTTGGGGAGGTAAAAACATGAATAAGTCTGATATTTACAGAGTCACCAATTGTCCGATGCCCACAGGCGCAGGAAATTATCACAAGGGCTTAGATAACCTGTTAAACTTGATGTCTGAGAATGGTTTGAAGCTTCATCAGACAGATAAGGATGCGTACCTTGGTGGCAAAGACGGATTGATTGACAAAGAAGATGTTGTTCTCATTAAGGTAAATGCGCAGTGGAAGTACAAGGGGTGTACGAATTCTGATGTGATAAGAGGGCTAATCCAGAGGATTTTAGAACACCCCGATGGATTCGATGGTGAGATAGTCCTTTTTGAGAATGGACAAGGCGGAGGAAGTATGGACTGTAACTCGGTGTGGGGAGGACGGTATCCTGATGATGGCGTCCATGCAAACGCTGAAGACGAAAGATACTCCTTCTCTTACCTTGTTGATGAAGTTTTTTCTGATGAGAGGGTTTCAAAGTATCTTCTTGACCCAATTAGGGAAACGTTCATATCTTCCGATGAGCACTCGACTGATGGGTATAGGAAATTGACCAATGTTTCGTATCCCTGTTTTACTACAGCGAAGGGGAATAGGGTAGAGCTAAAGGAAGGGATTTGGAACGGCACGGGATACGATGAGCACCTCAAATTGATAAATGTCCCGGTTTTAAAACACCACGGTGGTTGTGGAATCACCGGTGCTCTAAAGCATTTCTATGGAGTGCTTTCTATGGCTGATGGTAAGGGTGGCGAAAGGCATTATGCCAGGTTAGGGCAACACTGCGGAGAAATGATTACCCTTGTCAGGACGCCAGTAATAAATATCCTTGATTGTATTTGGGTTACTCAGATTAATTGGGCAGGCTATCCACCCGAACACACCACGCACTTGAACCAACTTTTGGCAAGCGTTGACCCAGTGGCGTTGGATTACTGGGCAGCCAAATATCTGCTCTATCCGATTGACAACAACAAGGAACACCATCCTGACAAATTCGCCGTCTTACGCGAACATTTCATCCAGGCTCAAGAGGTGATAAATTCCGCTGGCGGTGTCAACGGGCATGAGGTAACTCTGGACGAATCTAATATGAACGTAATTACGAAACAGGTTGAATTATAAAGGATTCCTTTTTTGGGATGGCGCTTTGGGAATATGCCCAGCTTTTATCCCTGAGAAGTAAAGAGTAATAAGTAAAATTATTACTCTTTACTTTTTACT
>CAZRLY010000135.1:0-16038 GCA_964601015.1 uncultured bacterium | reverse complement strand
TTGCATGTTCAGGATTTATCTCTATTGCTTTCTGATACTTCTTGATAGCCTCCTCCAAGAGCGATTCATCGTCACGGCGCTTGGCTAAGTCATTTAGAGTAATACCCCAGTCGTTATAGGCGTCAGCATCTTCAGGATTTAGCTTGATGACTTGCTCCCAACAATCCAAAGCCTCCTCAAAACGCTCTTGCTCATGAAGCAAATTTCCTAAGTTCCACCATGGTCTCGTTGCTTTATCATCAGTTTCGATTGAGCGGCGATAATATTTTTCCGCATCCTCATAGCGTTCTTGAATATGGGCTATCCTGCCGGCGTAGAAGTTAGCTTCCGCATCGGTTGAGTTTATTTGCAACGCTCTATCGAATGTTTCCTTTGCTTCGTCAATTTTAGCATCCTGATAAAGAAGTCGTTCTCCCTCTTCAATCATCGCTTCGATGTCATCTGGATTGCGACGGGAAATTTCGGATGCCAACTGGTGATATTTCTGAGCCAGGGATGTTTCTTTCCACTCCTTCACGAACAGTTCTTCTATCAAAGCCAAGCGCGGGTGATAGGGCAGCAGCAGAGCATCCCGCCCTCCCACAATCTCGCGGGCGCGTTGAAGGCGTTCAGCTTTGAGTTCTTCCTCCGCTTCTGGAACAGGCGAAAAAACTACGATGATGTCCTCTGGACGCAACCCACCTCCACTTTCGAGCATGTCCAAGATCCAGCGCGTGCCTTGCAGATTTTGGACGTTCAAGCCTGTGAGCATGACAACGACATCCGCTAATCCCAACGTGCAGGTGGCAGCTATCTCTGTCATGCCGGTGCGGGAGTCGAGCAGGGCGTAAGTAAACCCTAACGACTCAATATCCTTACGGAGACGATTCAACGGTTCACGCGCCTCAAGCAAGCGAGTAAAATCCAATGCGGAAAGGTCAAAACCATCCCTCAAATTGCCCGCCGGCAGGACTGCCAAATCACAACCCTCTATTTCAGGATAGAGCAGATAATCCGCTAAATTTGGGGTTTCGTCATTCAAAGCCGCCAGCAGATACTCAAATACCCCGCGCTCTACCTTGCGTGGGTTCGGCACTAAATCGGACATCATCGACAACCCCGGTGCTTCCAAGTCAAAATCCACTGCGAGCACACGCCTGTCGCGCGTTGCCAACAGCAAAGAGATGTTCGCAAGTGCCAACGAACGCCCAACCCCACCTTTGAATGAATAGAAGGTAACAATTTTCATATTTTAACTCCAGTTTCGTTGGGTTTCGTGGGTTTCGATACACCTTCGGTACTCAACCCGGCGCTCAACCCAACCTACTTTTCACTAAGCAACTTTACGCTGCTTCTTTAAATTCTACCGCCCGCTTCCAACTGTCAGGCAATGGATGCGGTGGTTTCTCAAATTCCACTTTTTCTTGTGGCTCTTGTTCCTGTTTCGCAGTGTATTCGGAAGAGATTGGCTCAGATACAGCCGGCACGACGCGCAATTTGGGGCATCCATTCCTGATTAACTCTGCTGAAACTGTCGCGCTCTGAGTTTGAGTGAGTCTTGGTTTGACCTTTTCTACCTGCTTTGCGATAGACGGAATGTCTTCGAGCGCATCAAGGAGTCGCCTTCGCACATCCTCTGGTTCCTCGGCAAATCGGTCAGCGATAGCCGATAGCACGGCGCGGTTGCGGTATTGCTTCACAAATCGCATCACGCCAATGTCAATGGTGACGTTATCGGGGTATTCCATCCCCGCTTTTATATAAAGTGGCAGTCCTTGCAGAGATTCATCAAATCCGTAAAATCGCAGTCCGGTGAACGCAGCACCGCCGTATCGCCTCCATTTTTCATGCTCCAGAATGTACCTCCAGAAGTCTGCGTAAAAGGAATCTTTGTCCTGCAACGGCGCAAGCGCGGCGAGAACTTGCACAGCGAGGTCAACCGTATAATGCCCCTTAACGCCAGCAAATCTTTTGAAGTTGAACGCCATGCTTGAAATGGCTGGCTGGGCTTCTTTAATACTGAATAGTTCGACCAAATACAAAAGCCGCGACAGGTATTCGCCCTTTATTTCTCCCTGCCCATCGCTGAATATTTCATGCCACTCATCGCATAACAACTGGGCTACTGCACGTCGGAAACGAGCTTTGAAATCTTCGTCGGGGGTGGTTTGATATGCGCGGATGAATAGTGTTTCAGGTTTGTATCTGGTTCTCGTATCACGTACTGCCTTGAATCTGAGTCCGCTGACGCGGGCTTTGATAAATTTTTTCAATTCGATTTCGGATAGCGATTCGAGTGGTTCTGTTGTTTTTTTCATGAGTTCGTTATCCTTTGCCAAAATGGCTCCGGCTCTGTTTTGAGTTGCCCGCGCACGATAAGTTCGTCTACCGTGTTAGCCGGGATAGGTTTGTGTACCGCCTCTGGAAAACCGGGTTCTAATGTTTGTGTGTGCCTTGTCAAGCCAGTCTTTTCTCCGGGCGGGGACGGGCTGAAAGCGGGATTGCTTCCAGCTTCGATAACCATAGGAAACCTGAGAACACCACCGGGCTTCTTATATCTAAACTCCACGATGTAAGAACAGCCGTAAAATTTCTCACTCCAAAGCCCAAGCATATCTCGGAGCCGGTCAGGAGACTTGCTTCTTTGCCATTCATCGTCTATCGCTTTAGCAAAAGTACACCAAACTATCTCATGCTCGCCACGCAATTCACCCCGGAACTTCCGCGGCGACATATCCCCCGATTGTATTTCCTCAATTAATTCCTCCTGCGAGTATTCGGCAGGACTGTCGTCGCGGGTGGGAGCATGATGGTCAATTATGTCTTGAAGCGGCACAATCCGAGACAACATATCTGGCATGTCGTCATCGTCAATTTCCGCCGCCTTTAGAAGCATATCCTCTTTGATTGCGGCGTTGACGGCTTCGAGCACATCATCTTCCGAATCCAGCAGGCTATCAATGCCCTCCAGAAATCGGTCACGAATATCAATCGGAACGCGATGTTCTTTTTCAAAATTCTGGGCGACGAGTTGGTATTTGCGCCCTGTTTTTTGACTGAAAGCGTCCTTCAACTTTTCAGCTTCTGCTCCTGTTCATCTCGAAGGTTATCATAGAAGTCCATCAGTTCGTTTAATCTCCCGCTTATCAAAGGAATCCGTGCTTACTTAAAAACTCCATGCTGATGCTTGACTGCTTTGTCTCTTGCGACAACAACCTTTCCACATATCTCCCAAGTATGTCAACTTCAATATTAACTTGGTCGCCTACCTTTTTTGTCCCCATCGTCGTTACTGCTTTTGTGTGGGGGATTAGCGAGACATCGAAAGAGTCTTCCAAAAGGTTCGCTATGGTAAGACTCACGCCATTGACACAAACGGAGCCTTTCTGGACGATGTATCTCAGCGCATCACCGGACACAGCCACACGCATGATGGTTGCGTTGTCCTCCACCTGCATGTTCGTGATAAGCCCAACTTCATCGACATGCCCTAAAACTATGTGCCCGCCCAACCTGTCCTGCAATTTCAGAGAGCGTTCGAGATTGACTCTATCCCCGCTACTTAGCTCTCCTAAGTTTGTCCTGCGCAAAGTCTCCGGAGATACATCAGCCGTGAAACTATCTGCGCCAGTTTTGACGACTGTCAAACATGCACCGTTGACGGCAATGCTGTCGCCGATTTTACAATCCTCTAAAATCTTTTCTGCTTGAATGACTATTTGTTCTGATTGAGCGCCGCGCGTCATCCGTGCTATTATGCCTATCTCTTCAATTATTCCTGTAAACATTTTTAGTTCCTACCTACCTACCTACAAATATTTTAACATATTAGCGTTGCCCATGCAAAGAAATTTTTACAACGTATTTCTTCTTCGTTTGACATCCATTTCTGGGCAATATCTACTGGCTCTTTGCCAAAATTTTCTCGTTTTGAAAGTCCAAGGGGATTGTAGGGAAGAAGACAACATTGGGTTAGGCTGCATTTCTGGATGAATTCCGAGATGGCCTGGAGATTTGCGGTTGTTGTCGTGATGTTGGGAATCAATGGGATGCGTGGGATTACGGGGATGGGGGAATCTTTTACGAGGCGGCGGAAGTTGTCCAGAATTATTCGGTTTCCACGCCCCGTATAAATCCGGTGTTCTTCGGGGTTCATTAGTTTGATGTCGTACAAAAGGAGGGAAAGAAAGGGCAGAATTTTAGACAGGAACGTTTCGTAATGAAAATGTCCCGATGTCTGGATGGTGGTGTGTATTCCGTGTTCTTTTAGTTTGCGGAGGAGTTGACTGGCATAGTTGATGTGGAATGTTGGTTCGCCGCCAGAAAGTGTAACTCCTCCTCCGGAGACTTCATAGTATACCTTGTCCCTAAGGAGGAGTTCCACCAACTGGTCAAGCTCATAATACGTCCCCACTACTCTCAGAGCAGTTCCCGGACAAACAGAAACACACTCCCCGCACCGCTGACAAAGTGCTCTGTTTATCCTGTCCGGCTTATCCGATTGTATCGCCCCCCGCGCGCACGCCTTGACGCATTTGCCACAACCGATGCAATCGCCTGGATAGAAAGCTATCTCCGGTTCAGGCGAAACCGTCTCCGGATTGTGGCACCAGAGACAGTTGAGCGGACATCCTTTGAAAAATACTGTGGTGCGGATTCCCGGTCCATCGTGGAGTGCGTGGCGTTTGACATCTGTGATTAGAGGACGCTTACCTGTCATTTTTTTTACACCCACGACAGCAGCATCTGTTGCAACTGTGTCGCCATAAATCCGAACTTGAATATGCAGTTGACGTTGCCTTTCACAGTAACATCGTTCCGGAGCAAGGCGGCCAGAACGTCCAAATTGGGAAACAGATTTATCAACGCCTTTGAATCCTTGAAAGTTACCGTTATGTCTGCATCCTCAATCGTCCCTTCGCTGACTTTAAGGTAATTATACTTGAAGAGATAAGTGCGCTTGAAGATTGCGCAGACGCTGAGTTCCTTGTCTTTGCTTTGGAACAGATATTTCTTCTCGAAACCCAGAATATTGCGATGGTAGTCTTTATCCAGCCACAGCGCAAGACTTACTACCCCCAGCAATACCTCAAGGACCGTTTCTACTGCCTCGGCGTCCTGGCTAAATAAGTCTTTGAAATCTTCAGTCAGTTTTTTGAATTGACGCCCCCGAAAAATTTTCCGAAGACTTTGCCACGGATTAAACATTTACGTCCTCCTTTCATACCCACGGATAGGGTACAGCCTCCCCGGTTTTCAGATTGTATTCTGACCGGTTAATCACCTCACGCTTCATCTGTTCATTCAGATCTTTGAAATACGCTGTGTAGCCAGAAACTCTGACCAATAGGTAAAGATCTGGATGTTTCATGGCATCAACCAGCGCGTCGTGCGTGATGATGTTGAACTGTATTTGAAGCCCGCCTTTCTTGAAGTAGGCTTCTACGGTGTTCCCGAAGTTTTTCAGCATTTGCTCTTTGTTTGCCTCTGGCATGTATTTCAGGTTGAGAGCGATACCATCGGCAAGACACTTGCTGTCCAATTCGGCTATTGAGTTGAGGCAGGCGGTGAGTCCTTTCGTTACGCCGGATACGGGTGTGATGCCGCTGGCGAAGGATTCGCCCTTCTCACGTCCGTTGGGAGTTACGCCTGTGAGCATACCAAACCCGGCGTGCATAGTCATCGTCCAGTAGCCCACCGTATACTTCCCACCGCGATAGTTCGTATGCTGCTGGTAGGTGTTGTGGATGAATTTCACCAACTGTTTAGCGTTGTAACTTGCAGGAGACTTTTCATCCAGCCCGAACTTGGGCGCTTTCGTCCGTAACAACGTCTTCACATCTTTATATTCAGCCCCAAAATTCGCCCTGAGAGCTTTCAGCAACTTCTCCATAGTCACCTTCTTCTCCTTGTAGACGAGTTCCTCAATGGCGCTGATAGAATCTACTGCGTCCGCTAACCCGGTTACGGCTGCGCCGCTCGAATTGTACATCGCGCCTCCATCAATCACATCTTTCCCGTTATCCATCGGGCCCTCGAACAACGCAGAAAGGAGAGGTGTGGGATGGAGAGCCTGGTGCGCTTTGCCCAAATAGTTATTCATTTCGACCGATTGCCCGATTAGCCATTCGAGTTGTTTTTCAAAGGCAGTCATGAACTCGCCGAAGTTTTTAAACTCCGTCGGTTCGCCCGTTGGCGGGCTGATTGGGTCATTTTCAGTGAGCCGGTGTTTACCGTTAAATAAGGTTAAATCCAGTGCGGACATGATATTGATGAGAATTGCACCGGTATGCCCATAAGTGCGCCCTCCGCTGGAAGGTTCAACGCAACCCACCGACGAATAATCGCGGGCATGCCTTAACTTTATCTCTTGATTTTCCGACGTTAGCTGATTTTCCACCGTAGCGATTGCCGCTATGTCGTTGTGCATGGATGGCGTGGCACCTGTGTTCAGGTTCACTTCGCAGAGCCTTTGCAAATACTCAGGCTTATTTATATCAATGTGAACGCGGGCGTTGACATTCGGGTCGCGTACCTTGATTAACTCTGTTGCCTTCAGCATCACATAGGTTAAGTCATTTACTGCGTCCTTGCCGTCTGGAGTAACGCCGCCGACGGTGATAGCCTGATTAGCGCCAGTCCCACCGAACAACTCCTCACCTGTTTCCGGTATCATTGGGACGTGGTCAACACATTTTAGCCAAAAACAGCCGACAAGTTCGATAGCTTCCTTCACCGTGAGACAGCCGGCATCAATGTCCTGTCGATACAAATCGTAAAAAATTTGATCCAAACGTCCCAAACTAAAACCAACGTTAGCATTCTCCTGATGCAATGCAACGTGGCATATCCAGACAGCATTTAACGCCTCTTGAAAAGAGGTGGATTTTTCCGATGGCACCTTGGCACAGATACTCGCCAACGTTTCCAACTCTGCCTTTCTGTTTGCATCCGTTGTTGATGCTGCCAATTTTTTCGCTTCCTTGCTGAGGTTCTGCGCGTATTCAATGACACCCTCCAACACCAACTTTACAGCCTCATAAAAAGCAGATTTGTCGGCATCTGTGCTGTGTTCGGCCTTCTTTTCTTCCGCCTCTCTTATGATGTCATTCAACCCTCTGTTGACTACTTTCCAATGGGCGGGAATAGTATGAGATATGCACTCAGGCTTGGAACAGAGAAAGAACACAAGCCTCTGCATAAGCGTCAGACAAGATGGCTCATTGAACTCCCTGCGAGCATGCTCAAGAATGGTTTTATCCAGCCAGAACGGGAATATCTCAAGGTTCAGTTCTTCAGCATCTTCCCCGGAGATATAACAGGGATTTTTCTCCCTGGTGCTGACTGTCAGGAGTTCTGGCCAGATTCCCAGAGCCAGAAATTCTGGATACATCGGAGCACCCTTCGCCTTCGTTGTGGTCGAACCTGCAAGCAGATTGTCCTCACAAAAGGTGACATCCTCTACCTTCCTCTCACCGCCATTTGTGTGAATTACCTTGCCGCTCGTATGCTGAACTATCGCCTTCTTTTTCCCAAGAAGATACTTCAGCATCTTCGCCTGGCGTAACACTGGCTTGTCGTTTTCCTTCTCCATTTTCTTCAGACACTCTGTTATCAAGCGCGGCCTTTCGATGCAGAGTTCTGGCATGATTTTGAAATGGATATCTCTCAACCTTTTGAGTCTGTCAAAGTCTTTCAATGGATACTCTTTGAGACTCACATCACTTAAAGTTATTTCTGCCATGACTTCCTCCTGCGATAATTCTGTCATTTTTGATTCGATAACTTGTGAGTGGTAGAGTGGCAAGCGGTAGCTCAACTTGTATCACCTACCACCCACGGAATGAAACAATCGGTCTAAAAATCTCGCAACTTGCTTACCATGCGGAAACATTTCGACATAGCGAATAGCATATCAAGTCACTACGCGATGGGACTTGAGTTCGGCTTGGTCAGTAATTTCGATGAGGTAGCCATCAGGCTTGTGTCCCCCAGGCTCCTCTACCCAACCGCCGGTATTCGCTATTGTAATCTCACCACCATTAATAGGGAAGGGGTGTGCAGATTCATGCCGGTGCGTATGCCCGAATATAAACTTATCACCATCCTGAATTCCTGCATACTTCCTCAGATAATGGGTGATACCTTCTTTCAGTTCTTTGTCGGTGATAGAAGTTTTGCCCCGCGCCTCTGATGCGCCTGCTGCACCTGCTCCCTTTCGTCGGGCATGCTTCTCAAGGACTGATTTCACAACTTTTCTGATTGCGCGCTTGCTCAACCAATCCCTGGCGTCAGTCCGCCACCCATCATCGATTCTACCATCCCACCGGTCTATTCCGTCCATCAGGGTATCTATCACTTCGTACAACCCATCGAAGTTGCCAGCTTTGGCGTTCTCATAGACTCGTTCCATGAGTGTGCTGGCGCGCCCTGCTTGCCCTAATCCATACCAACCCAACTCAGTGAATGGCGAATTAAAGGCTTCCAATTCGTCAATGGTAGTTGTCGGCAAAATCTTCTGGAATATGACGGACAGAAGCGTCCAAAGGCGTTCGCAGAAGTGTCCGTGGTGCATGATGATGCGTGTTCCAGCCACTCCCAGAACCCGGTTGGGATAGGCAACCTGCAACTTAACATTGGAATCCTCCGGAAGCAACCCATCCAAGAAGGTATGCTGTCGCGGTTCACCAGACTTTGTAGTGCGCGGAGGAGAAGCCGGGATGGGCTTTCTCTCTGCGATGTTCTTAATAATGTTCTCATGTTCCATGACTTGAACCCACATGTGGTGGTCATGGTTACCTGGCACGTAAGTGATGGCATCGAATAGGTCAACCTCACAGATTTGCCTGACGAATTTCCGAACGCTGCTCACTACCTCATTAAACGGTGCCAACGACAGGTCAAACACATCGCCTAACAAAACCAACTCTGGAACTCTTTCCCCACTGGGGAGTTCGCTTACCAACTTGACTTTCTTTACCAATTCTTTGACCAAGGGATGTTCATCTTGGTCTTTCTGATAGGTCAAAACGCTGTTATCCTCACCAAGATGAAGATCTGATATGACAAATGCCCGTGTCATAGTTAATTCCTCCTTTTTAACTGGTAAAGTAGCTGATTAAAGAAAGCAAAATTATTATGCTCCCTGACACAATAAACATCGGAACTAAAGCCTTGATTGGAAGCGATTTGGCTTTTTCAAAATTGTCGACATTTTGAACCATGATGTCAACCATCTGAGTGAATTCGTCCATCAATGCCACTGATTCAGCAAAGGGTTCGGAATTCTCTTCGATTTTTTCCATCATCTCCTGCAAGTCACCAATCATCTCAGGCATGGATTCGAGTCCATTACTTGATTTAGTCTGTGGAATATTCCCTACTTTCCTTTCGTATCTTGAGAAAGAAATAGAGTAGTGAGGCAGTAAAGTAAATTATTACCCCCAACCAACCTACTCCAAAACCGTAGGGATTCTTCCACGCATATACCATTGCTTCACGCGTCTGACCATTCAGGTTATGATATTGGTCATAAGTTCCTACGAGAAGGAAAGCAGGATAACTTAGTAAAACAGGAATGGAGGAAAGTATTAACACGCCTATGTAAGTCGGCCGTAGATACTTTTCCTTTCCCGTAGTTATCAAGCGATAACCAAGTATATGCCCCAAATAGCCAGCAAGCACGATACTCATGATGAAGAAAGCGGGAAGAAGAGCGTTGAACCATCCTTGCAAGATTAGCTCTTCAAAGCGTTTACTCCAATACAACTGCTCCCATCCGGGCCAGCCAGCCAGAAGATAAAGACCGGCTGGAGATATGACAAAACCCGCGACGAAAATAGAGCGAAATAGAAAGTGATAATATGCTCTTGGGGTTTCGCCGGGAGTCTCCTCAGCCTCACGTTTGAGAATATTCCTCCCCACATCTATGAAAAACATACTCACAGCAAAAGCGGCTGGAATATCAAGTTGAACCATAGTTTTCCCCTCCTTTCTGTAAATCATTTATCCTCATTCCTAAGCGAACAATAGTCCAGCTTGGTAATTGTATTGTTCGCTACTTGAACCAGTCGATAGCCCTGTGGACTCTTGTCACCACCTTCTGGCCCTAAGGATGGTGTTTGTAAAATGAGAGGTTGGTGTTCCTGCCACCAGTCCTCGCAATTACGCGCTTTATCTAAGTCTTGGGCGTATTTATCCGTGTAGATTGCTACTTTGTGCTTTTGGGGGAAGCGAGTTGGACGCCCCTCTATTGCGGCATACTTTTCGAGTCGGAAGGCTAAGTCGCAGTGGGTATGCCCACAAAGCACCAAATTAACGCCTTTTTTATAATCGTTTATGCCAACGAGAAAGTTAAGGAACCGTTGCCAATGTCGAGAAATTGACGCACCACTCAAATCTACTTCATCCGTATGAATCCAACCTGTTTTCCCTGCGCGCTCCCGTAGACTTTCCCGATATTCTTCAAAGTGGACTTGGGGCGGCTTATTGACGGGAGGTGAGTGCATTGCAGCGAAAGTAAGTCCACTGTTTGACTCGTCAAGGACGCGGCTCGCCCAATCAACCTGTTTGGAAAATAGTCCCGCTGATTTTGGCCCGCCGCCAATAACCCCGCCAAGGGCATCTCCAATGTCTTGATAGCGCATGAGATAGTAAGTTAAGGCTGAACGTAGCCCTTCTGTGAAGGCCCTTTTAACTCCACCTATGATGAGTTTTTCGGCACTTGCGGCGGTGAATTCATCCTCGCCGGAATCCAGACAAAGCATCCGATGTGCGCCGAGATTGACAGCATATTCCAAATCTGGATTGAAGTTCACAAGGTAATCGGCAATGCCAAAGAGATTTGCTTTCAGTTGCCTGGGAAATTTGATATTAGGTTCCTTTTTATCAAATTGTTTAAATTCCTTCTTAGTCAACCCATATTCTTTCCATCTGTCCCCGCCGTCACCAAGGCGATAGTGATTAAGGCGGAAATCGTGATTTCCAAGGACAGTAAAAATGGGCACTTGAAGCGGAACTTCAGGGCGATTCGTTGTTGTGGCGTTCCCCGTTAAGATGTCGTGAAAAAATTTCCAATTCGTTTGGTCAGCATCACCCAAACTCGGGTTGATGTAATCAATTAGGTCACCTGTCATGAGAATAAAATCAAGCTCGCCTTTTTCTGCAAGCTGATTGGCTTGCTTGATGAGATATCTCAAATGGTCGTTAAAATTGACATACCGTTTTGTGAAATTATCACGTTCTTTCTGATTTGACTTACTCTCCAGAATCATATCAAAAATCTGGTCGTTCCGCTTTGCAACATGTAGGTCAGTCGTATGGATAAAGTTAAATATTTCCCATTCGCGCTTATTGGTCAGACAAACAGCATGGCATTTGCGCTCGACTATATCCTCTTCAGATGACAAACGGTCAAGATTATACAATTCGATAGCTTGCTTGTCAGGAATAACCGGCTGTTGCTCAAATGTTAGTGTTACCTCAAAGAACCACACAGTCGGTTTATAAATTTTCGTAGAGAACAGATGCCATCCGGGAATATCCAGCCGATGAGCCATACAATCTGGAACGTCTAAGGAGCCGTTCTTGTAAGCACAAAGCAACTCAATTGGTTTCTCAACCACAAGCGGATGTTTAGTCTCTTCATCACCCACCTTTGACAATATCAGGGAGTTGCCGAGTTTCTGCCGGATAACTTTATCATCGTTCGTATTGCTAACGACAACAATTTTAAACCCTTCGTCGAACTTATTTGCTCTTACAAAACATGGCTGCCCCAAACACGGACGAAAGAGCATCAAAGTATGCTCTTGGAAATACTCTTCCAATGAATCAGGATTAGAATCAATCCATATCTTACTGTTCATCTCTATTTTGGTGAGGAAGAACGCAAGGCTCTGCGTATCTCCCCCACCAACCTCCTCTTTCTTGCTTTTCAGGCTTTCAGTTTCAGCAGTACCTCTGCCTGATACCAATATGAATTCACTCCGCTGCCGTTGTAGCGTCGGATGGCATACGGCCAATCGCACCCGATGTTTTTGCGAATGGGAACGCCTGTTAAACTATCCTTGTCATGATACTTGGTAGTTCGATATACCCCGCCGGCTCCTTCGTAGAAATGCGTTGTGCCAGCGATGATATCCGTCTCTCCCGCGTCAAGCATGCACTGTCGGCAATCGGTCAAATACCGCGAGTCGTTGGGTTGATGTTTGCAAAGACGCAGGTTGCCTTTTCCAACCTCAACGATTCTATCATCAGCGCGGGTGCTACTGGTACTCCCATTGACATATTTATCAAATTTCTCCCTGAGTTCCTCATCTGCTTTGGCAACGTTGTCTTCTACATTGAGCATGAAGTCGTTCACTTCTGCTTGCGTGGGTGGGTGATGAAACAGCGTATATTGACCGGCACCATAGCCGCGTGAGGTGATGTGTTCAGGATAGCTGTCGTCGTTTTTATCAAGCCCAATGACGATGAAATTATCCTCATTTTTGTCCGTAGGCACCCTAAACTGATTCATCCCGCTTTCTTGAAGAAGAATCACTTTGAGAAAAGGCATTGGAACACGCTCAGAAGTAATTTGGTCAATCTTCGCATTTTCCGCCGCGGCATCCTTACTGCAAGGCAATAGAACAAACCGTGGGGAATTTAGCATCTCCTGAATGCAAGCCGCCGTCCCCACATCCAATTTTCCTGATACTTCAGCTACCCGCCCGTTATTATAGCTTTGAATGGAAACAGGCGCACCGCGAGTTGTGTCATCGGTGTGAATCAGGTCAAATTGGAGCGAACGAACAGCTTGCTCCGTCATTTCTCCAAATCCCCCGTCAATGTCCTTTTTCAAATAGCCCAGTGCCCTCAAGTGGCTTTGAGCATCTTTGACCATTTTTCTCTCAGCGCTACCGCGTATCAGCGTCGTGTTTCGATAGGAAAGCTCCACAAGGGGACGCGTCGGGACGATGGTTGCTTCTCCTTGCGCCTCGTTCCAGTCCGCATCCGCCAATACGTCAATGAGTCGCATCAGTCGCTTTGATGGCTCTCCCGGTGCCTCGAAGAGCGCGTTTAATTCTTGCCCAAGTTGGACGATTGCCGCCTCGGTTTTCCTCCCCAAATAGCCATCCACTCCATCATGATTTTCCCCAGATTTCCCGATATCATAACCGAGGTTGACTAAATTTTGTTGTAAATCTGTGATTTTTGCTTTCGTCATTTTGTTTCTCCCTTCTTGTTGTATTTTCGTGTGCTATTTTTCACACATACCTCTCCGGATAAAAAAAAACTGCCCTCTATATATATAGTCTGAAAATTGCCGAAAAAGTGCGTTTTTTTTTGCATTTTTTTGAAAAAAAATTGACTATGTGTAATAAATGGTAAGAAATGTTGGGGGGAAAAGCCACACCGAGCAAAGAATCTGTTTTCGCTATGTTTGAGCAACGGCATAGCCTTCTATCAGAATATCCTCGCCAATTTGAGAAACCTGGATATCCCTGAATAGAACAGCCCTTGACAATTGCTCAATTCCCGCGCCACCGATTGGTCCGGGTGCTGTTTTGCCACCTATCAACTTTGGCGCGATGAACACCATAACCTTGTCCACAATACCCTCTTTCAATGCCGAAGCGTTAATTTCGCCACCGCCTTCAATTAGGAGGCTTGTTATCTTCCTTTCGCCCAGTTTTTTCATCAGCGCTTTCAGGCAGACTTTTCCATCAAGTTCAGGAGTAACGATTACCTCGGCATCACGCGCTTGCAACTGCGCAATTTTCTCTGGTGGGGCTTTTTCAGTTGTGGCGATAAGAGTAGCTGCTGGACTGTTAAGATTCAACACTTTGGCTTCTGGTGAAATTCTTGCTTTGCTATCGACGACAATCCTGATTGGGTCAATTCCTTGCTTGTTTTCCAGGCGGGTTGTGAGGGAGGGGTTATCGTGATTGACCGTTCCGATTCCAACGAGGATGGCGTCAACCTCATCGCGTATTTCATGGACTTTTTGTCGGGAGAGAGCGGACGTAATCCATTTTGATTCACCCGTAGACGTTGCTATCTTACCGTCCAAACTCATGGCAGTTTTCAAGATGACAAAGGGCATACTGGTTGTGACATATTTTATGTAGGACTCGTTCAGCTTGCGGGCTTCAGCTTCTAACAATCCGCTCTGCACGGTTATGCCGTGTTCTTCCAACTCGGCTTTGCCTTTGCCTGACACCTGTGAAAATGGGTCAAACATTGCCATGACAACTGACGAGATGCCCGACTGAATGATAGCTTTAGTACACGGAGGAGTACGTCCCCAGTGACAACAGGGTTCTAAAGTGACGTAGAGTTGCGCGGCTTTCGATTTGTCTTTTGCTTGTTCAATGGCGTGAATTTCTGCGTGTGGTGTGCCCGGCTTCTTGTGGTAACCTTCCCCGACTATCTCACCGTCTTTGACAATGACAGCCCCTACCATCGGGTTTGGACTTGTTCGACCGCGTGCTTTGGCTGCCAACTCCAGCGCGCGGCGCATGAATTTTTCTGATAGGTTATCTTCCATAGTTATGTTTGCCGATGACACGTATAGCCACAGATTCACAGACGACGCAGATTATCTTCTCCCTAAATCAGCGCGGTCTAATAATCGGTAGCTCTTAGCAATAAAAAAAGCCCAAAGGGAGTCCTCGGGCATATACTGACACTTCAACTATATTTCCTCCAATTATAGCAGTGCGTTTATTTATAAGCGCATCTAATGAATCGGTTTCATGTCGTTTTTCCTTATGAGGTGGTGGTTTCTGCGGCGAGACACAGGCGTTCAACCTTAGATTTACCACTTCAATGGTGTTGCGCGTGCTATGGTAAGCAAATCGCTGAATGTAAGCCTTAGTGAAATTTTCTAAAAATAGTTCGTCGAAATCAACGTTAATTTCATAAGACTGCCCCTCGTAGCGCATGTCAGCAGTCCTCTGAAACAATATCTCCGATGGACTGAAGCCTTCTTTCATCATCTCCTTACATGCGCGTTCCTCCATAATTTTAAACCGTTCAAACAATTCTTGATAGGTTGCCGTGGTTCCAACCTTCAACAAAACTGTCCGAGAATAGCTTTTGAGGACGTCCGAAATGAGCATTCCAAAAGCAGAAAGTATCCCCGGATTTTTGGGTATCAGGACAATGGGAATCGAAAGCCTTTGCGCTAATTCGCAGGCGTGTAGTCCACCAGCGCCGCCAAAGGAAACTAAGGCAAATTCACGGGTATCGTAGCCGCGCTCAACGGAGATTACTCGGATAGCGCGTTCCATCGTAGCATTGACAACCCTTATGATACCTTCAGCCGTCCCTTCAGGAGTATAACTGAGTTTTCCTGCAAAATCAACCATCGCCGAACGGACTTTTTCGGGTTCCAGTTTCATCTTCCCACTTAGAAAGTAATTTGGGGCAATACGCCCCAAAAACAGGTTGGCGTCGGTGACGGTAAGCCTGTTACCTTTTCCGTAGCAGATTGGGCCCGGGGCAGCGCCGGCGCTCTCCGGGCCGACGCGCAAAGCGCCACCTTCGTCAAGATACGCTATCGAACCCCCGCCGGCTCCCACCGTATGTATGTCAATAATCGGCACTTTGATTGGACAACCGCCGACTTCCCCTTCCGTGGTTATCTTTATCTCCCCGTCGCACAGCGATACATCGGTAGACGTGCCGCCCATGTCAAATGTGATTATCTTCTCAAATCCAGCAAGTTTCGCTATCTCCAGAGCGCCAACAACGCCACCAGCCGGCCCTGACAAAATAGTACGAACCGGCTGTTCACAAGCGGTTTTTGCTGAAATACTGCCGCCGTTTGATTGCATTATCCGCAAACTCCCGTTAGTCTGCTTTTCAAGCGACTCTATGTATTTTTGCATCACAGGGGCGATGTATGCGTTTACGACTGTGGTGCTGAACCGCTCGTATTCCCTGTATTCAGGTACGACAAGGTGCGACGCTGAAATGGGCAAGTTCATATCCTGCAATATTTGATGGACTGTCGCTTCATTCTTAGGGTTTGCATAGGAAAAAAGGAAACACAGGGCGATAGATTGTACG
>CAZRLY010000134.1:0-16054 GCA_964601015.1 uncultured bacterium | reverse complement strand
GGTTGTTCCGCGCGTATAGCCGCCAGCACCCGACTTGGTAGGATAGGTCAAAACTGACAACATGGATATGGGAAGCTCAGGCAGTTCTTTGCCTTCAATTGTCATACCTAATTTTGATGTATACAATTCCATCATGATATAATTGTTGCTTTCTCCCCTTTGCAACAACTTAATCAACTGATGGATATTTTTCGGTCGGAAATTTAGGGGCGCTCGGCTTCGTTGCCAGGATTCGTGAGAAGATGCGCTGGCAACCAAAAACCCTAACAAACCATTAGGCGTGTCTTTTGGAATGGTAATGCTCGCTTTTTGAACGACCGGTTCTTCGAGATAGGGGCGCAGTGTGATAGAGATTTGCACCTCTTCGCCGGGCTTATATCGATTCTTGCTGATTTGTATCTTCTCTATCAGGGCTGCATTCCGCTTATCTTCGATGGATACTTCTATGTCAACCTTTTCTACCTCGACTTTCTGGTAGGAATTTCGAATGAGCGACGATAAAGCAGATATTGATTGAACAGCGGCAAAACCAGGACTCGCGCTGCCTGAGTAGAAATTGTCTTTCGTGATAGCAGGCAAATCTTTGAGAGCAATGGACGATTGTGTATGAACCGTGTAGTCGCCAAATTCCCTATCTGCACCATCAATGAGGCTCCAAACCCCCGACATCGCCATTCCCGCCGAAAAATCCCTGTGTTGCATTACCTCATAATGGAATTCTTTTTTGATTCCATCGGCGGCTTTTAGCTTCAAAGAGACAGGAATGTATCTGGGTGATTTTCCGATTAATCCTGCAATCGCAGGAATTCTATCTTGGACGAGTGTGCCTATCGGTTTAACAGGGGAAGCTACTTTAGACGAGCGCTGGATGCTGGGCAGTATGTAGTGAACATACCCGATTGAAATGGGCAGGTTCACGTTGCCTTCGCCCATCATGGGATGCCCATAAGCAATAAATTGGTCATTTTCTCTGTACGTGAGAGTACCATAGCCAAATGCTGTAAAATCTCCGCGCGCGTATTCCATTCCCAAAACCTGCCCGGGTTCGATGGGTACCTCTACATCAACTGAGCCACCACCGCCTCCCTGAATGGGATACATCCCGTATCGTTCCAAGATAGGTTTCATAAACCCAATCGCTCGCTGACTGAATCCAGCAAACGTAACGGGTGTTTGCGCTTGCGTAACACGTCGGTCAAAATACGGGTTAAAACCGTAGTTTTCAGGCTGACGTTCCTGCGCGCTCAGGCTTGCGCTACCGTAAGACATGCTTCCTAAGTCAGGGACTTGGACTACCTGCCCGTCACTGGCGTACAAATGCGATTGACTTTTAGAATCTGGGGAGCGAGAAGTTACTGCAAAAAAAGGCATGTAACCGCCACCGCTACCGTAACTGAGTTTTGGTTTCATCCCCCGCTTCGTGACGTTTATCATCAACTCGATGGGCGTTACGCCGAATATGTCGCCCTTCTTTTGAAAGTAGGAGCCAAGTGATACCGCACCTATCAACCTGTTATCAATGTAGACGGGACTGCCGCTCATGCCACCTGCGATACCGGTTTCATCGAAACTTCCTCCAGAGCCCCTCGTCCAAATAACGTCCCACTGTGGGAGGTAATTTTTTTCAATGCTGATGATTTCTATGTTGAATTCTTCAACATTGGTTCCAGAGAAAACCGTCTTACATATCCCTTTCATGCCCGGTTTGATTTCCGAAAGCGGCATGAATTTGCTGTTATCCCACTCAATGGCGTATGCTTGAACCGCCAGAAATATTATGAGTAAACCAAGCGTTAACGCGATGTGTAACCTTTTCAAACCATTCACCTCTTTTTTTTTATCGGCGGTTCATGAATAAACCGCCCGAAGATAGATTAAAAGCCTTCCTTTAGAGATACAAACGGGCTGTTCAAAATTTATTCTGTTATGATACCAGCTATAATGGCTAATGTCAACCTAAAAAAAAAACAATTTTTTTCCAATTTTGTCTTGACAAGAACCTATAAATAGTATACAATCTATATTGCAGAAATGCTGATATAGAATTGGATAAAATTAGCAGGCTTTCTTCAAAAAGCGTTATTGAGGTGAAAAAATGAAAGACAAAGAATTCCTGACAACAGGGGATGTATCGCGTTGGTGCAACATTCCGTACATTACAGCCCTGAGTTGGGTCAAAGCGGGAAAACTAAAATCACGGCGTACGCCCGGTGGACATTATCGCATCACGCGCAGCGATTTTGTGGAGTTTTTAGAAAAATATGACTTTCCCATTCCTGATGAGTTACGCAGATGGCGTAAAAAACGCATACTTATCGTTGATGATGAACCTCCGATTGTGGATGTTGTAGAGAATATGCTTCAATTGGCTGAAGGGATTTACGAGACAACTTCCGCATCAAACGGATACGACGCAGCGTTAGCTATAATGGAATTTGAACCGAACCTGGTGATATTGGATATTAACATGCCTGGTTTGGATGGGGTTGAAGTATGCAAGCGTATAAAGACTAACCCCAAAACGATGCATATTAAAATATTAGGCATTACCGCAATGGAGCAGGAAAAAGTAAACCAACTTCTGCAAGCGGGCGCAGAGGATTGTTTACAAAAACCCTTGAATATTATGGAACTGCAAAAACGTGTGCAGGCTCTGTTGCAAATGTGACTGGTCTTCGACCAAATAGGGGGCACCCCGACATCTCTATATTCGCAAAAAGGTCAATAAATTAAAAAAGATTGAAAACGAGAAAACGGGAAAACGAGACAGCCACTTCCCAAGTATTACCCGATAAAGGAAAAGATTAAATCAAAGATTTAAATCTCCCCGACGACTTCGTCTTACGGCGCAATTCCGCTTTAGCGGGCAATACAAATTCCGAACGAGTAAGGAAACCACACGTTCTACGGGTCAAATATTTGCGCTCATGTGTACTACACAATAAGAAAGAGGGCATCCCCCTTTGGAAAAGGGGGGCAGGGGGGATTAGGGAGAAAGGAACCTGTCTCCCCCAAAATAAAGATGAGAAAAAATAGAAGACAAACTATCCATTCGTTATTCATAGCCATCGCGCTTCATTTAGTGTTTGCAATTTATCTTTCGATATTTGTTATCAAAACCGCTTACGAACCTAAGGAATCTATCAGTGTAGATATGGTAAAGCCTCCGCCGGTGGAAATCACCCCCAGGAAAAAGGCTATGCCTGAAGAATTGCCAGTTGTAAACATAGGCGGAAGTACGGCGAGAAAGAAAACTCAAAAGGTTGAATCTGTTCGCAGTAGCACACAGAAACTATCCGAAATTATCTTAGAAGAGCCAGAGTTTGATAGGGAGGGCATTGCGTTAGCTCATCGTGTGCGAATAAGCGATATTTTACCTGAAATAACGCCGGAAACCAGATTTGAGACGAGCGCACGGACAAAACACGTAGCGTCGCTACCTTTGTCTCGTATGCCGACGGTGATAGGCGCGCTGGGTGAGGTTGCAAAACCTGGAGGGATTAAAGTGGTTGGAGAGGGTGATGGCAAAAGGGTTCCCATCGGCGATTCCTTGGGGACGGATAGGGGTGGAGGAGTAGGACGCGGAGGATTCAGTGGGACTGGCGTAGGCGAAGGGCTCGGTGATGGCATAGGGGATGGGTTCGCCGACGTGGGAACGAGCGCGCCGAGGGGACGTGAATCCAGAGGTGACACAGACGGGAAGAAAGTCAAGGATACCTTTGGCATTGGGACGTATGTAGAAGACACGAGAGGCGAGGGGAAAGAGAAGATAATTTATCTTCTGGATGTATCCGGGAGCATGAAGGGAAGGAAACTGCCGTTAGCAGTAAATGCTTTGAAGGACGCACTCAAGATGCTCAAACCCGGTGATAGTTTTAATCTGATTACGTTCGCCGATGGCATAATAGAATACTCAAAAAAAATGCAGCCTGTCACCGAACAAAATAGAAAGCGAATTTTTAATCATCTCGGTGGCGTCAGGACGCGCAACGGAACGAATATTTCAGCCGCTCTGGAACGAGCATTGGCTACTCCTGTCACAACTATCGTGCTGATTTCTGATGGAAGCCCATCCCGCGGAGAAAAGGACTCACGTAAAATAGTTGCTTTGGTGAGAGCCAAAAATAAACACAACGCTCGAATCTTGACAATCGGGTTGGGTATTGGAAAGAACTTCGCAGGGACACAATTATTGCGATGGCTGGCTGAACAAAACAACGGGCAAATGCGTCTGATTGATATTACAAAATTCGCAATGTAGATTGGCGACAAAAGGGAGGAAAGACAAGGGCGAAAGCAAGTCCGTATCCGCAGCTACTTTCCCCTTTCCACTTTCCCCTTTTGTTAGGCGGGGTGTTAGATTTGAAAAAATTATTTGTTTTTGCTTTGTTGTTTCTATTTTTCAGCTTTTACTCACACGCGCATTCCGATATACCGATGCTTATTGCGAGTTTAGGTGTGAAGAGGACAACGAGTCACTGGACAGATTCAGATGGTGTAGTTTTCTTGTTTACAAAGGGACAAGCTCAAGCAGTGGACGCCCGGACTGGGCAGATTAAATGGGCATATAAAGTCGGCGAGGGTATGTTCGTTTACCCCGTCAGACTCGACAAAAGCAAACGACAGTTGGGAGAACCGCTGAAGGAACAGCGAAGTTTAGTCTTCATCAACTCCATTTTAGACAATACCCTTTTTGCACTTTACGAAGATAACGGCGAAGAGAAATGGCGATTTACCTCTGACAGCCCATTGCCCGCCGCTCCGGCTGTTTCGACTGATATGATATTCCTTACCTCACAAGATGGAAATGTCTATGTCCTCAACACCGAAGATGGAACGCAAAAATGGGCGTATTCGGCGGTTGATGAACAGGACAGAGAGCAAGAACAGGACAGAGAGCGTGAACGGGACGGAGGGCGTTCACTACTGAATGCGGCGGTTTCGCCTGTGCTTGGCGTTACGAATTTTGGCGATGCTGAACATAGGGTACATCTCTATATAGTTTGTCAAGGCGAGATAAAAGCCCTTGATGCTGAAACGGGAGATGTGAAGAAGAGGATAAAAATAGATGGTTTGCTGGAGACTTCGCCGTTAGCGTTGGGGCCATATCTCATAGTTTGTGTTAATGTAGCGCCTGAACAATGCGAGATAAGAAACTACCGCGTGGATAATGACAAAACAGAAATTGATAAACCTCAACAAACTTTTGCGATAGAGGGCGAAATAACCAATTCACCACTGCTATACGGTGGGTACATATTCGCCGTTACAAACCACGGTTGGATGGCGGTATTTCGGGCTAACCTCACGAACCGCAACGAAGGCATCGTCCCTGTGGTAGAAGACGAAAATCTGTGTGCCAAGTGGATAAAAATTCCCTTTGACGCTATGACGTTCATGGCTTTTGGCGAACGCCCTGATACAATTGTCGTGGGGCGTGATAGCGTATACGGTTACAAAATATACTTTCGCATCGAAGATGCTGTTCAACAAAGTTGGTCGTTTTTTGATAACACAGGCGGTTCGCATTTTCCTGAGATTTTGAAAGGCACTATAATGATGCCCATACAACGAATCGGAAAGGCGCTCTATGTGAATACTACGGATGCTGGCAACGACAAAGATTATCTCTACGCTATCGACAGCAGTAACGGCAATACCTACTGGAAGATTGAGACGGGCATTGGCGTAGAAGGCGAACCCGTGCTCAGTGAGGATAACAAGCGATTGTATCTGCCAACCAATGATAATTCCATTTACGTCGTAGATGTGCCGCCCACTGACATCCCCGACAGAGCCGCTCGAAAGCTCTATCCGGCGGACGACAACGGACAACGCACGCCACACCCCCCATCAGTACGACACATTCCGATGACAGCCATACAGTGGAAGGACAAACTCTACTTTGGCGGCTGCGGTGAAAGTTTTTACAGCATTGACCAAAACGATGGTAGTTTGCTCTGGGATGTTCCAACTCAAGGACGCATATTTGCGCCTGCGAAACTTTACAAGGATGTCCTTTATTTCGGCTCATCTATCGCACGCAAGCAAGATGCCGCAGTGGGAGATGGAGGCGCGGTATACGCCATCTCCGCTGAAACAGGTGATTGGAAATACTTCGAGTATTCGCCTGAAAATTCTCGCGGTTTTAGCACAACCCCCGCCGTAACAGAAAACATGCTCTATATCGGCAGCAACGACGGTTGTTTATACGCTCTGGAAAAAATAGATTATCTCGGCGAAGGTAATGAGCATTTTGGATTGAAGTGGAAATTTCCTACCGAAGCACCCATCAAGTCTTCGCCCATATTTGACAAAGGGATAATCTATTTTGGCTCCGATGACGGGAACGTTTACGCCCTACTTGATGAAAAGATGCGCGGGACGCTCGTCTGGAAGTTTGCGACGGGCACACCTGTGCGTTCTGCTCCCAAATTGGAAGATGGAATAGTATTCATCAATTCTTCAAACGGCATACTTTACGCACTCAAGGATGGAACCAAACTTTGGGAGGTTAAAACTAAGGGCAAAATACAAGCGCAACCGGTGGTATACTCACAAAATCAAAACATCTATGTGGGGGCAACCGACGCGCATCTTTACGAAATAGACATTGCAACAGGACAATTCCGTTCGCTGTTCAAAACAACGTCAAGCATCACAGCGGCAGTAGCTTTGAATAAAGATGGAACCAAACTCTACGTTGCCTGCACTTCCGGGGACGTTTACGAATATCAAATCGGTGAATCCGCTGAAGAAATAGAAGGGGAGATAAAATGGCCAGCAGAATGAGCAAAAGGAGTGCAACAATTAGCTATTGTTGCATAAGCAAACCAGAAAACCGGAAAGCCAGAGGGACTTCTACTTTCCGAAGGTGCTTTGGTTCTTATTTAAGCGTGTTTTTACTTTTAGTGGTTTTAATCGCTGGTGCGAATGACGAGGAGAGTAAACTTACCGAAATAGAACTCAGAGATGAAGACAAAATAACCATTACCAAATACAGTCCAGGCAGCAGACCAATTGAAACGTCAATGTTTGGCCCCGGGTTCTTCTACTATTCCATAGACGCTAAACCGAAAAACACTGAAGAATACATGTACATG
Source organism: uncultured bacterium (assembly GCA_964601015.1). Taxonomy (GTDB): domain Bacteria; phylum Poribacteria; class WGA-4E; order DTYX01; family CAZRLY01; genus CAZRLY01. The sequence goes on along the minus strand of CAZRLY010000134.1, from coordinate 8,951 downwards.
CCCATCCCCGAGGGTACATCGTTGTTCATCTACAAAAACAACGAGCTTATAAAAACCAAAAATGGACGGACAGTTCTTTACTACAAGTTGAGTGAGAAGAAAGCTAAAGCAGCAGCAGAAGCGCACCCCGTTCGACTTCCCCAAGGCTATCGGGATGCCATAGCAAAAGCGATTGACATCGGAAGCGTATCCAATGAATATCTGGGAAAATTGTCTAAGCGGATGGATTGGATAGATGAAAAAACACATCGTATGGTAACAGGAATGGAAGTGCCGCTTAGACCAAAAACGATATCCGCCTATAAATTTGGGACTTCTCCGGGTAAGGTTCAAATCCGTCTGCTGAATGAAAAAGGCACATCCATAGAAGAACCGATAAACGCGGCAGTCCTTAGCATCGACCAAACATTGCAACCCGCAACAGCCGAACAAAAACAGATAAATTTGGACGTTCCTTCGCCGGGCGACTACTTCCTGTTAATTTGGAACGAACAGCCCCGGGCAACTACCGTTTGGATAACTACCTCCCATACATCAAAAAGCCCTGTAGCATACAGGGGGACTCAGATAAATTTCGGTGACATCATTGAAAATCAAAAGTTTGATTCGCTTTGCAACCTCTACAACATCTACAATATCAACATTCCACAGAAGGGGGATGTCGAAGTTCATTTCAACGAAACGAATTTTAGGGCGCAGTTGATGGGCGAGGGGACGGTTTTTGAAAAACCGCCATTTAATATCTCAGTTCCGGGAATGTATCAGTTGAAGGTAGATGTGCCGACTGGACTTAACCTGGCAAATCAGCGGAAGTGTGTTTTTACAATGTCCCTGAAATTCAACCCTGAAATTATCATCTGGAAGACAAAGAAAGTGGCAGAACTTGATGGGCCGCCTTTTTAGTTGATGATAAAACACTACTCCCTCTGACTGAAATGGTAAAAAACGTTAGTTCGGGATAACGATACAAAATTTGCACACAGATTAACACGGATAAAAAAAGATTTTTATTTTTCTTTTAATCCGTGTCCATCTGTGTTAATCCGTGTCCCATAAATTAATTTGTGTAATTTGTCCAATTCGTGTCATTCGTGTTCTAATCTTTACCCCAAATTCTTATCCCGAATTCACGTTAAAAAGTATCTTGACAAAATTGCTTGAGTATGCTATTATTCAGTACGATGACAAAACAAAATTAATGCTGGAGATGACAACAGGTGCAACTTGAAAAAATCAAATACAAACCGATTAACAAAAGAGAATTCGCCAGAAAGGCAAAAGCAATTTATGAAACTATCCGAGAAGAGATGGAAGCAAACTACAAGGGGAAGATAGTCGCAATTGACCCGGAAAGCGGAGAATACTTTATTGGAGATACGGGCATGGAAGCTAGCAAAAAAGGCAAAGCGAAGTATCCGGGACGGATATTCTTCCGGGTTAGGGTTGGTTCGCGTACATATTGGCGTAAAAGATAACGAGGGATTGATATGATAACAGGGGTTGTAATCAACCAAAGTCCGTATATAGAAGTGACAGTAATAGGCAACCGCGGGCAAATGGGTATCGTCGCGCTTATAGATACAGGTTTCGATGGCTGCCTATCTTTACCAATGGAAATGGGAGTTGTGTTAGGTTTGGAATTGAACGATATGGTGGAATATGAATTAGCCGATGGAACAGTCAATACCGAATTGGTTTTCATTGCTCAAGTAGATTGGGAGGGCGAAACTAAAGAAATTGATGTGATTCTAAGCTCCTCCGATGAAGCTTTGATTGGTACAGAATTACTGGAAGGCAAATCGTTAAACATAGACTTTCGTACAGAGGAAGTTATTATTTCATAATAGCTCGCATTTCGAACTTGCGAAATTTGCATTGACGCAACTACATGCGAAATGCAGATAATAGAATAGGAGGTGAAACAGGTACATGGCTGAAACACCATTCAGAAGTGAAGCTCTGGGAATGGTAGAAACCAGGGGCTTAACCGGTTCCATTGCTGCCGCTGACGCTATGGTAAAAGCTGCAACAGTTACCCTGATAGGGAAAGCGCAGATAGGCGGTGGATATGTGACAGTGATGGTACGGGGAGACGTGGCGGCTGTTCAATCTGCGGTTGATGCAGGCGCAGAGGTAGCGAGAAATATCGGCGAACTCGTCTCCGTCCACGTGCTTGCGCGCCCGGACCAACAGGTAGAAGCTATTTTGCCCCCACGTGGCTAGTGTCATCAGGGAATTGACTATTGACTATTGAAGATTGACCTCCGCATGAACGCAGGAGCTTGTTAATCTTCAATCTTCAATCGACAATCTTCAGTTTTTTAGGTTGGGCGAAGTGGTACGCTCATAATTTTGCAAAGGAGAGAAATATGGCAGAAATTGACCAGGATAGAATTCAACGTATTGTCGCGCAGGTGGTTCAAAGTCTGCGTACTGGTGGGGAAATTCCGCAACTTGCAGAGGATGTCAGCCAGCCGGCAGTTCCCACTGGATTGGGAAACGGAATATTTGAGGATGTAGATACTGCCATAGACGCCGCTGAGGAAGCACAAAAGAGATTTGCGCAACTTGGTTTGGCGAAACGGAGGGAGATAATCGAGGCAATACGGAAGGTAAGCCTGGAAAACGCGAGGATGCTGGCTGAGATGGCTTACGAAGAAACACAGATGGGTGTGCTTGAACACAAGGTTACGAAAAACGAGGGCGCCGCTAACTTCTCCCCCGGAGTGGAGGATATAACCGCTGAAGCGGTTACGGGGGAGAACGGCTTGCTACTCGTCGAACACGCGCCTTTTGGAGTCATCAATGCCATAGCGCCCGTTACGAATCCGACTTCCACCGTCATAAACAACAGTATCATCATGCTCGCGGCTGGCAACTCCATCATCTATAGCCCGCACCCCGCCGCTAAGAATTGTTCGCAAAAAACGATGACGCTGATTCACGAAGCTATTGTACAAGCAGGCGGGCCAGAAAATCTGCTGGTTTGCGCAACTGAAGCGTCTCTGCGAACCGCAAAGCAGATAATCGACCATCCGAAAGTGGCGATGATTGTCGCCACGGGCGGAGGCAGCGTTGTAAAAGCCGCACTCTCAAGCGGTAAAAAAGCTATCGCCGCCGGCCCAGGGAATCCACCCGTTATCGTTGACGAAACGGCGGATATTCCAAAAGCAGCACACGATATTATCGCCGGCGCTTCATTCGATAACAACATCCTCTGCATCGGTGAGAAAGCTGTATTTGTATTGGAAGAGGTAGCCGATGAATTGCTCAAGGAATTTGAGAAAAATGGCGGTTATCTCGCTAACGACAGCGAACTGAAAGCCGTAGAAGAACTTGTCGTAGAAAATCACGGCATGAAACGCGAATATATCGGCAAGAATGCAACCACCATTCTGGAAGGAATCGGTGTTAAGGCAAACTCGGATGTTACAATCATCGTGGTGGAAACTCCGTCTGACCACATCCTTGTAACGGAAGAATTTCTGATGCCCATCCTGCCGGTCATGCGCGTCAAGACTTTTGACGAAGCCGTACAACTTGCCGTAGCCACTGAACGCGGCTATACGCATACAGCGATTATCCATTCCAAAGATAATGACCGGATTACGCAATTTGCAAAGGCGGCGGGAACTACTGTCTTTGTGGTGAACGCACCGTCTTTCGCAAGTGAGGGACTCGGTGGAGAAGGCTTCCTCGCTATGACAGTCGCCGGTCCAACTGGTGAAGGTTTTACCAGCCCAAAAACCTTTACGAGACAACGACGACTTACATTCGCCGGTGGTATCTCAGTACATACATCTATGGGATGATTTAAGGGGTTTTAAAGGGTAAGGGGCGAAGGCGCAGAAAGCACTGGCACTTCGCCCCTTTTTTTCTTCAGTTAAAGCCCTCAAGAAGCCCTTTTATACCGAGTTAGGTTTGTAATTTCCCATTGAGTTACTGAGTTCAAGGTACGAGGTGCCAGACACTGAGGCACTTGGTGCCTCGCTCCTCGTACCTCGAACCAAAAATTGGAAGCGTCAAGCCTAAACCAGTATTACCCCTGGGTTTTCCCATATTTTCAGGAGGTTTACAATGAGCATAAAAGTTTTGGTAGTGGTAGACTACGTCCCACACATAGATATTATGGAAGGCTTCCTGCGGGAAGCTGGTTTTGAGGTGAAGGTGACAGAGGACAGAAATGCTTTGTTACCTGAGGACATTGTCGAATACGACGTTTTCTTGGATTACATGCACGGCGGACTGTTAAACGAAGAACAGACAAAGAGCGTGGTTGATTTTGTCGTTAGCGGCAAGGCACTTGTCGGTGTCCACTCGGCAGCGGTGGATAAAAAGAGTCCGGAATTCATGTCCCTGCTCGGCGGCAAATATATCGGGCATAGCGGCCCCGATGAGGCGGAGGTAACCGTAGTTGATAACCATCATCCGATAACAGAGGGGATAAGCGATTTTTCGATTGTTGACGAAATCTACAAACTTGACTATGAACCAGCCCCCTTGCGCGTACTCATCGAGGGAGATGTGGATGGAACAACCTATCCCGTTTGCTGGGTGCGGGAATATGGCGAGGGCAGAGTGGCCTTCCTGTCGTTAGGACACGACGAAGATGCGTTCGAGAACGAAATTTTCCAAGAGTTAGTGATAAGGTGTCTTAAGTGGGCGGCTGAACAGATATAGATTGGGTATGTAGTAGGGCGTATTTTGGAGTGCAATGACTCAGTCATTGCCAGCAACGATTGAATTATTGCACTCCAAAATAAAACGCTCACAGGAGGTGAGAACTATGGGTGAAACTGAAAGAAGGAATCTGACTGAGGAAGATATAATTGCGATTGTTACCAGAGAACTACCACGCTTGGTAGTCGAACACCCGGAAATACACGATAAGTTTGTTGATGTGATGTCCGATGTGTACGCTAAAAAAAGTGACCAGACGGTGTTACTCTCTGAAATCAAATCTCTGCGCGAGGATTTTCAAACTTCGCGCGAGGAGTTCCAGACTTCGCGTGAAGAGTTTCAGACCGAAATGAAGGCTCTACGCGAGGAGTTCCAGGCTTCGCGTGAAGAGTTTCAAGCCGAGATGAAGGGCTTACGCGAGGAGTTCCAGACTTCGCGTGAAGAGTTCCAAGTCGAGATGAAGGCTATGCGCGAAGAGTTCCAAGCCGAGATGAAGGCCCTACGGGAGGAGTCTGAACAGCGATTCGAGGAGCACTCCCGAGAAATCAAGGACTTACGAGAGGATTTCCAATCTGAAGTAAAGGCTTTGCGTGAGGAAATCCAAACTGAAGCAAAGGCTTTGCGTGAGGAAATCCAAACTGGGCTTAGACTTCTCGATAACAAGATAGTTGGGCTTGGCGCCCGATGGGGAATTATGAGCGAAGAGGCTTTTCGCAACGGATTGAAGGGGATATTAACAGAAGAAGTAGGGCTTAAAGTGGAACGCTACGAAGGCTACGACGAGGAAGGCTACGTTTTCGGGCATCCAGACCAAATTGAACTTGATGTTATTGTGAAGGATGGCATTCTGATTATCATAGAAATTCGTTCCTCTATGAGCAGAAGCGATGTCTACACATTTCAGCGGAAGATAGAATTTTACGAGAAAATCCACGATGTCAAAGTAAACAGGAAGATTGTCCTATCGCCATTTATTGACCACCGAGTCATTCCAGTAGCGAATAGTTTGAGGGTAGAAACGTATTCTTCTGCCTCCGATGTTAGGGCATGATTTACTCTGTTGTTGTCGCCCTATGTTGCGGATGTTAAATTCGAGTCAACCCAAAACAACAAAAGCCGTCCAGCGTAGGGGCGAACCTATGTGTTCGCCCAAGGGAATTTACCAACTCAGATAAACAACCCTGAATCTCAAAAACAATCCCAAAATGCTTATCGTTGAAGCTACGATGACATCCCCCAACACCAAACCTAAAAAGAATGGCACAGCCTTTCGATATGTTCGGACGCCACCGTAAGTCAGCAGCAGTCGTTTTATCGCCCAACTGATAAAGATTGGAAACCATAGCCCTGTAAAAGTCCACCAACTTGATACGATGTAGCCAACCGGGTGCAACTGCCACCAGAGAAATCGCAGTCGCATTAGCAGCAGTCCCACTGCAAACAAGAATCCCCCTGCGGAAAACCAGAGTCCTGTGGTATCGGTATTTCTTGGATGATATGCCCATGACGCTAACCTGCGGAAAGCGGCTTTTGCGTACCATGAACGCCCCTGTTCCACCCCCATCTGATACGAGATATGCAGATGTCCCCACGAAGCGGAAAACGCACCGATAGCGACGGCAACTAACAGGACGATGAACAAGTGTTTTCTGTTGAAATTCGTCTGGTGGGCGAGTTTGAGGGCTTCTAATTGATGTGGCATCGGGTGTGCTCTGTAAGACAGGTGATTCAGCCAGAAGAACAGCGTCATCACCGACAGGTTTTTCGTACCGATTCTACGCGTCCCCAAAGTATCCGTCAAGATTAAATCTGGCCCAGCGTTATACAAATCGTGCGCAGGCGGCCCCAATTCGGCGCGGATGCGAGCGATAGCAACGGACATCGCGAAGTAGATTCCGAAAAATGCCGTTGCCATCCAAAACGCCATCCCCGCTTTTACGCAGAAAACTACGATGAGAGCAAAGCCGATAAATGCCCCAAGCGTCGCCGTTCGGTATCTCAGAGCTTCGGTATCGTCAGTTATGTCCACCTGTTTGACAAACATTTGTCTCTCACGAGGGTATACACCCATTCGAGACAGAGACAGATGTTTGACTATCCTCCCAAAGTGTTTTCGTCCCATCCAGATAGTAAAGACAAACAGCCCAATCCACGCCCCGCGTATCTGCGCGAGTTCTCGCGGAAACCCGACAGCGCGCCAGCCCATGATGCTGCCGATGACACGCTCAAAGTGCCAGAACAGGTGGAAAAACCAGCAAGATAAAGCCAAATCTAACGGGATTAAAAAACCTACGCCGATTGCAAACGGGAAGAAACTGAATCGAAGCGCGGGATTGTTCATCGCATTCCACGGTTTGTCGGAGAACCAAACCACAGTATACAGCGGAATTCGAGGGACAGAGGGGAAAAGCTGATGTAAACTGTACATGAGGTTCGTAACGGCTGCCAGCCCAGCCCCCAGCCACATAAGCCGGTTTGCGAAAAAACTGTATCCGCTCTCCATGCGCGTCATTTCATAGGGCAGTTGCGCTATCGGATAGGTCAATTTTTCGCTTTCCTGCCACTGCTTCCGTAGTATAACATTGATGCAGAACAACGTGAAACATAACAATACGCCAAACGCCGTCCATATCAAAACGGGAGTGAGCCACGCGTGGATGTGTTCTATATGGTAGAGTGTCGATTCGCCCTTGTAGAATCCCTGCAAAATCTCCCTATCCCCTACGACGAGCCAGCCGGGTAAATGATGATGGAACAGTTCAGCCCACTCGTTTTCAAGCGAAGCATACCAGAATCCGTTTCCCAACAAAGGTATTAACACCTGTACCATGTCCCTGCCAGCAAATACCGTCGCTTGACACAACATCACATAGACTGTCAACAGTTCCGTCTGCGTCAACGCCCAGCGTTTCCCCATCTTTTTAAGCGGTGCGTTAAATGCCATCAACACAAGCAACGTGAAAATCACGTTGAATAGCAACGCCAAACTTGTCGGTCGATTGGAATCCCACACGTAGCTGAGATGCAACACCCAGTAGCTATTGAAGGGGATAAGAAAAAGCGTGATGAATATGGAACGTATGGTTATCGGTGTGTCTTTGAGAGACGTTTTATTCATGCTATGCTATGGAGTGCGAAAAAAAAACGAGTTTCTACTCTGTCGGTTTATTGATAGCAAGGGTTCTCCGCGCATCGCTCTCCGGGTGTTCTTGCAACTCCCTATCGAATTCGTCCGTCGGTGTGGCGTGCGTAATCCTCGGCTCCGACTCATCACCCGGATAGAGGAAATTATAGATACAAGACTTATTGCATGGTTTCTTTCGGTATAACACATCACAGGCGTTGGCTCTCAGGCGCATTGCCGCTAACGTACAGTTGCGTAACTGGTCAATATCAGGTGGTCGAATTGCATAGCTGAAAGCGCCCATGTCTATCGCCCGTTGTCCTTGCTCATTGTTAGCGACTGTCATAATTACTTTAATCCCTGGAAACCTGCGTATGGCGCGTCTCATCAGTCCGTAACCGCTGCCCTTGTGGATGTACATGTCCACAATCAAAAGCTGATATTTTGAAAGCTGCAAAAAAGATGCGCCCTCTACGGCGTCTTGTGCCATATCACAGCGATAACCGGCGCTCCGTACTGCTTGGGCAATGTCGTTGCGCAAATCCCGGCTGCCATCGACGATTAGCACCTGTCCTTTTATGCCGGTTATACCAACATCTTCCCATACGGTAAGAGCGCCGCTTACATACTCAACTCGTCTTTCCAACTGCTTCCTTGCCCTATCCACCTGCTGTTGAACGATTCGCATGTGCGCTCGCAAGCGTTTGTCTGTTTCCGGTCTACCTCTCATAATTACCTCCCTTACAATTCAATAACACATCGCTGCCTACAACGCTAATATTGCTAACCTTCCACATCATCCTGTGATTCAGAAGACGGGTGCGTTTCCTCCGAGAGTAACTGCTGCAACATCTTGAGGAGGAGGCGTTGTTTTTCAACAGGTACGTTTTTTAGCATTTCAAACTGTTTTTCGAGGGGCATTCCGGCGAACAACCTTTGGATAACCTCCCCATTTTCCCCTTTCTCAATGATTGCCAATTTCTCTTCAATAGGCATACCTGCCAATATCCTCCGCAAAACGTCGCTGGAATCTGGGAGTCCAGCCAATATCTCTTCCCTTTCTTCAGCGGGCATATCTGCCAATATCCTCTGCAAAACGTCACTGGAAAGTGGAAGACATAAAAAAAAATCTTCATATTTATCCATC
>CAZRLY010000133.1:1605-16239 GCA_964601015.1 uncultured bacterium | reverse complement strand
GGAGATAGCCGTAGAAAGCGGATAGCTCTAAGTTTCTATATGCCTCAAAATCCAGACGAATCGGGAAATAAGTGTTGTCCTCTGCCTCAAGCGCATCAAGTGCCCAGCGGAAGAAAGTAGTCTTGCCTGTCTGACGTGGCGCAAAGATGACGATGTATCGCCCCAGTTTAATCCGTTCGACCAAATCGTTGACCTCATTTGTGCGCGGGACAACGTAGTTGCGTTCCGGGTAAACGGGTCCACGGGTTTCAAAGGTACGTCTTTTCTCCTGCATTGTTTTTACTCCATCGCCAAATGCCCTAAGCCTTGAACTCAAGTTCAGGCTAAAAGCTCAAGTCGTCTCAAGACGACTAATACCATCTTTTAGTCCACTTGAGTGGACTTCAGCTTTTAGCCTACGAATTGATTCGTAGGTCTTAATTTCGGAGCATTGGGGCAATGGAGCATTGGAGCAGTGGCTCTCAATTCCCCATTTCCCCAATGCTCCAACGCCCAAATACACAGTTCCTATTCCCCCGGTCGGGTGAAAAACTCAGCTATGTCGCGTAACTCCTTATAAGTTTTAGGAATGTCAAGCTCATAGCCGTATTTCTCCTTAAAAGCTGCCTTTTCCTTCGAGTCCTCAAATAAGTCTTTTCTATAAGCGTATCCGTTGGCATCGACTTCCGCCGGCACCGCCCAATATCGCTTGCTTCCTTTCGGATATTCAGCAAACGCAACCATCGCAGGCCCGTAGATGGTTGAAACGTCAATATTGTCCTTTATCCAGCCGGTGAGTTCAATGTAATGTCCGTCGGTAGCGTTCACGCCAAGCCACTGACTGTCACCGATGATGATGTCGTAAACATCGCTTTTGACCTGGAGTGAGGTGAATATCTTATCCTGGAAGTTTGGCCAGGGTATCTGCACAACCTCAACTTCAATACCCGTTTCGGCTACGAAGTCTTTTGAAAGTTCAGCCAGATAATCTGCAGGGGGCCATTCGGCCCAAGCAATGGTGATTTTTTTCCCTGTCCCTGGTGTTCCTTTTGCAGCCTTTATCTCAGCCACCTCACCGCTATAATATCCCGCCTCCTTAAAGATATCTTCGTGGCGTTTGGCAATGTCATCCATCGCCTGTTTTGGTTCCATTTGCCCAACAACTACCGCGTTCCAATTTGTCTGACATACCTCCAGCAACTTCGCATATTCAGGCACAGCCCAGAAGTCCCGTAGATAAGGGAAACTGTCAGCAAAGGCTTTGTTGTAAGGAGTTGCATTCATAAAAGCATCCGACTGCAAAACCTCCTTGAGGGGCGTAAATCCGCCCATCTTTGCCCATTTCTCCTGTACGGATTTCTGGATAAACCATTTGATGTATTGTTTGGCTGTATCCTGTTTCTTCGAGTAGGCACAGATAGACATGCCCTGTCCGCCGATGCTAATAAAATGTCCTTTTGGACCGGCTGGCGCTGTGAAGAAGCCTATTTTATCAGCGTAAGGGTTTTGCTCCGGGTCAAGTAGACCGGGCAAGAAGGCGAAGTAATCCATCGCCATCGCTACCAAGCCCTTTTTGAAAGCGTCAAGACATTCCGACCAATAGTATTCTGCTGCCCCGGGCGGGCTGAATTTGTAAAGCTCCTTGTAGTATTCAAGGGCTTTTAGGGAATCCTCGTTGTTTATGTAGCCATCTACCTTGTAGGTATTTGGGTCACCATATGAACCCCCAAATGACCACATTACCTGTTGAAAACCCATCGTGATTCCATCATAATCTTTGGAATAGTAAGTTGCTATGCCGTAAAGCGGTGGCTTTTCCTCTTCTTTATCTTTGCCGCAACCCGCTAACAACATACTCAAAATGATGATGGGAACCAATAAGGTTATCCGTGAAGTACGTTTCATTTTCATATTTCTCCTTTCAAAATAAATTTGTTGAAAACCGAAATTATTATATCAAAAAGCCAACAAAATATCAAGTAAAATCCTGCGGAAAATTATTCTCTGTATAAGTTGCGCTGGCCCTCTGCGTTTCGTATATGGTAACCGCACGTATATTCACGTCAGTTGGCAAATGTTCTTTCAGAGCGTTGTACAAATACTCCGCCATTCTCTCAGCAGTCGGGTCAGAATTTTCAAAGTAAAAAATCCGCAAACTCTCATCGAAACCGAGCAGGACTTTTCCAAGTTGGTCGGTGGAATTCATCAAAAACGCGTGGTCCCAATTAGCATCAATCCAACCTTGTGCAAACCTCTTTACCTCGCTAAAATCAATAACTAAGTCATCTTCTTTAAGCGCGTCGGATTCAAGCTGTATCACCGCAAGCCCGTTGTGTCCATGCACATTGTGGCATTTACCCGGGTGTTTGATTAATCTGTGTCCGTATTCAAATTGTATTTCAACCGTGATTAAATACATATTTCCTCACACCATAGGTTGATTTTCAGTTGGTTTTCAACCATACCCATACGCATCAACTTAATCCTATGAATCAATTCATAGGCTAAAAGCGCAAGTCGCCACATTGCTCACACAATAGCAAAGACGACTATATCAGCGTATTAGTCCACTTTGAGTGGACTTTCGCTATTAGCCTGAACTTTGAGTTCAAGGCATTCTAAACGCTATATCCCAGTTCCTTCAAATCCCGTTCTGTCTTTCGCCAACCTTCTTTTACAGACACCCAAAGCTCAAGATATACAGGACGTTGCAGGAATTTTTCAATGTCTACTCTCGCCAACCGACCAATATTTTTCAGCGTTCTGCCGCCTTTGCCGATAAGGATGCCTTTTTGCGAATTGCGTTCAACGTAGATGACTGCGCGGATATAAGTTTTTCCTTCCCCGCGTTCTTTAAACTCCTCGACAAGCACGCTGGAAGCATAAGGAATCTCCTGCTGTGTTCTCAGGAAAACCTTCTCTCGAATAGTCTCAGCGACAAAAAACCTTTCAGGCATATCGCTTATCTCGTCCTCTGGATAGTAAGCCGGCCCTTCGGGGAGATTCTTTACTACTATGTCCATCAAATCAGCAATGCCCCCGCCTTGCGTTGCTGAAATAGGCACAATCTCCTCGAATAAGTCAAATTCCCGATTGTATGATTCTGTGAGCGGCAACAAAGTCGGCTTGGGTATCAGGTCAATTTTGTTCATCACCAGAATAACTTTTTTATCTGCCTTCTGGATTTGCCCAAGTATTTTAGATTCAGTTTCATCCGACGAGATGTTGCTCACATCAATCATGAACAGAATCAAATCAGCGCTCTCAATTGCCGAAAGCACCGTCCTAACCATCTGTTCTTGAAGACGATACTTAGGCTTCAAAAAGCCCGGTGTGTCGAGAAAGATAATTTGGTAATCTTCTGTCGTGAGTATGCCGGCGATGCGATTGCGGGTTGTCTGCGGTTTGGGAGTAACGATAGCCAGCTTTTCACCCAACAGCGCGTTCAACAGTGTTGACTTCCCAACATTCGGCTCGCCGATAATTGATACATACCCTGAACGAAATGGTGTTTCTTCTGCCATTACAATTACCCCCTTGCGGACTATAAAAATCAACGGAGTGTATTTTTAGCTTTTCAATAATACGCTACGCTGATTATTGCACTCCAAAGACTTTTACCCCTTTCATCATTCTACCGTAAATATGTGCATTCTCTCAAACTCTTCGTCCAGATATATTTCCGCAAACCACTCGCCTTCTGTAAAATCTTCCGACTTAATATAAAACCATGTAATTTTCTGGTCAGTCAGAGAATTAAAATCCTTCGATTGTTCCCGATACGGCGAGTCATCCGCACCCTCATCTGGGGAGTACCATTTAACTACAACTTCGTGACGCCCTTTGACGTTTGTCCAATAAATCCACAGATAAATTTCTTCGCTGTAGTCAGTGAAGAAATTCGTTATCCCATCCGGTCTATCGTGATATACGTTCGCCGCCAGGACTGAATCAAGGATGGCGGGTTCATCGCGCGTTGGCCCAACAGTGGCACTTCCCCCGTCATCATCACCGCATCCGTTGAGAATAATTAAAACTGAAAAAATAGCCAGAACACATCCCATAAACTTGTAATTCATTATTATCCTCCGATGATTAAAACTTAGAATGGGTAGATTTATGATAACATTATCATTGAGTTAATGTCAACTGAAAAGGAACATCGTCACCTACGAAATGTGGAAAAAATTTAGGATGGTTTGCTTTCCGGTTGAGATAATGGGAATAACAATATCCACATCATCTCATCCGAAAGCAAAAAATCAGCATTCTTTTTACTTCCCACTTTTGACCGTCGGGGCACCCCAATCAGGGACTTTCAGCAACTCCCCACCTTTGAGAGCGGACTGGTGAGCGACAAAGCCGGGCGCGCAGTAGCGTACAGCCTCCCAGATATTGATGCGTGGCAAACGCTCCCGATTTACTGAATCTACGAACTCATGGACGAGGTACGCATGAGAGCCTCCATGTCCACCTAAGTCAGAAGCGAGCGGTTCTGGCAGATATTCATGGTTTCTCGGCGGATTGACGGACTCTCGGCTATTCTTGTCTGCCCATATCATACCCGCCAGGTTGTGTTCAAAACTGCCTTCGGTGCCGTAGATGCCGCTGGCTCGCTCGCAACCCGGGTACCCGATTCGGCGGAATTCACATATCCTCGCCGTCGCGCCGTTGCTCATTTTAAACAACCCCACTTCGTTAGAAAACACATTCCCGGATATAGTATCCTCACGGAACCAATCGTCGTCAGGATAAACATATCCCTGCGCTGATACCTCTGTCATGTGCGCCCCCATCACAGAAACGACAAAGCAGGTGGAATGTGTGGGATAGTGCATAGGGATTCCACCTGTCTTATCCCGCCCCCACTGCTCGCCCCAACGGTTTTTAGCCACGTTGTAGAGCCCGTGGCTCAAGTCGTGAAAATATTCCGCTTGGCAGTAGACAAACTCCCCGAAAGCTCCCTCCTCGGCTTTCTTCCGACAAAACGCCGTTTCAGGTCGAAAATAGCTCGTTTCTCCATTCATGTAAATCATGCCTGTTCTTTCAACCGTTCTGACCAAAGCGTCGCATTCATCCAGTGACCGGGCCGCCGGCACTGCCGTGTAGACGTGTTTGCCCGCTTCCATTGTTTGGATTGCCTGGCGGGCGTGGAGCCAGGGCTGCGTGATAAGCACTAACGCGTCAATGTCCGTCTTGCAAATTTCATCAAGACCCGGATATGTTTCGGAAATCTCGAATTGTTTTGCGCAGGCGGCCAATCGGTCAGCCCGCAAGTCGCACAACGCAAGCCGATGGACGTCAGGGTGTTCTTTGTATAGTTTTACAAATGCCCTGCCAAACATCCCAACACCTACTAAACCAATACTGATACTCATATTCTCTCCTCCTTCGGTTTAGAAATCAAGTTTTTTGGAAAAAATTGGTTTCTAAAAAGATTTCACTTCACAATGGCCATCTTGCGCATGATAGTTGTTTTCAAAGCATTGAATGTCCATACACATCAATTTAAACCTATGAATCAATTCATAGTCTGAAAGCGAAAGTCGTGCAGGCTTTCAGCTTCAAATACCTCCCTCCATTTTAATTAAAAAACCGAGTTTTTTTCCGAAAAACCCGGTTTTTATTACCTTCGTGTTTTTTGTGGATTGGCGTATTGCTTATTCACACCAAGCGTTTAAGTTTTCTTCTTACGGCGGTCAACGAGCAGTTCGCCGCTAACACCGACGTTTTCTGGTGGATTTTCCTTGATGAGGACTGTGATGGGTATGCCTCCATATACTCCAACTGCTGCATCGGTGATTTCCTTCACTAACTGCCTTTTTTTGTCCACATCAATTGGTGGACCGTTTACAACAATAGTTGGCATTTATTCGTCTCCTTCTATAAAAATTCGGTTTCTTATGCGCAAAATATTCTGATGACCAGATTAACGGACAGCCACGCATTTCATCTGCTTCTGGTCGCGGATTAGCAACTTACCATCGGACAGAGCCAGTGGTGCCCAGCACTCCTTGGTATTGAGTAGTTTGATGCTTGATAGTTTCTTGAAGCCCTCGGGGTTAGGCTCGATAAGATACAGGATGCCCTTCACACCATCAATGCTAAGGATTAATCCGTCAGCCAGTATGAAGCCGCCCTTGTCAAAAGCTGGCGCACGCTTTGTCTTCCATTTTACACTGCCGTCAAGGGCAATGCAAACCATTCCATCCCTGGTATCATTAGTGCTACAATTACCATACAGATGTCCCTTGTAGTGGACGGCCGGATGAACGTGTGTGCCGAACGCCCGGGTTTTGTAGAGTTCTTTAACGACGAACGCAGCGTCCTTCTTTTCTACCTTAATCATAGCCGAACCTGCTTTGTAACCGCCGGTGATGAAGAGCCGCCCATCGCCGATGGCTGTCACGTTGGGGACTGGGATTCGGCACTGCCAGCCTTCATAAGACCAAAGCGTTTTGCCGGTTTTCAAATCCATTCCCATGACTGCGCCCTTGGCTGGAGTTCTTTTATTTCTGGGCTCGCTGCTGCTAATCATGACAATCTGGTCTTCGCCGCCGATGTTCACTACTGTCGGCGACACATAGCCGGGCCTTGTAGGAAAAGGCGGGGAAGTCCACTGCACATCGCCCGTCTGTTTGTCATAGGCAACAACCCCGGCCCTTCGCGCCTGCGATGCCAATATCAACGAATCGCCATAAATTAGCGGACTCTGGGAGATTGCCCAGTTCGGTACTCCCTTTCCGCCAAAGGCTGTCCATACATTCTTCTTCCAGACAACTTTGTGTGTGCGTTTGTCGATGCAGTGGACATGGCCGAAGGGCCCGCATGTGTAGATGTAGTTTCCTTCAATCGTCGGTACTGACCGGGAGCCAGGATGCCCAACTTTGCCGGGAGCGTCATAGGGATACGTCCATTCCTCCTTGCCTGTGGCGAAGTCAATACAACGCAACACGTCTTGTTTGCCCCCTACGCGGTCAAGCACATATACCTTGCCATCGCTTACCGCCGGCCCGCCAAAACCCTTACCGAGAGGAAAAGTCCACAACACATTGGGTTCACCCTCAGTCCATGAGCGTTTTAATCCCGTTTCTGTCGAGGTTGCGTTTCGGTTTGGTCCAAGATACTGTGGCCAATCAGCCCAACTAACGAAGCTTGCTATCAATACGAGCGCTGTTGCCAACGCTAAATGCTTTTTCATGTTATTGTTCTCCTTTGACAATAGATTATAACTACACTGCGGATAAATGTCAAGCGAAAAATATTTTTGTGGTTGTGGGAGTGTATGTAGGGCGTGAAGCGGAAAGCGTGAAAAAAAGAACGAAGTGGAGAGACGTATCGAAACCAACTCCGCCGTAAGACGAAGGGGTGCGTACCTTGGAATTGTATACCAATCCACAAAAAAGATTAGGGTAATAGAAACCGAGTTTTTCGGAAAAACTCGGTTTTTTTAGCCGCAAAATATTCTGTGGACAGGTATAGGTCAAGATTCCATCTCGACAAGTCTGTTGAGTTTGGAAACTTGACCTACTTCAATGCAAGTCCGTGTGCGATTTATCGTCACGATAACACACAGTTAAATGACGCAAACCGCTACCAGCGAACTTTTTACCGGCCGCCACGCATACCGCCGCGCGAACCACCATCGCGTCCGCCACGCCGGCCTTGTGCGTCGCGCTGGCCACGTCGACCGCCGAAGCCGCCGAATAAGCCAGAACCATCGCCATTGACGATGGTAGCAACGGTCAATATTGCTTCCTGCTTTACGCTTAGAAGTCCAACCAGTTCCTTTTCCAGTGTTTCTATTTTTGTTTTGTGTTCTTTCCGTTTGGCTTTGACGAGCCTCAGTTTTTCTTTAATTTGCGCATCATCTTTTGCCTCAACGGCTCTTTGCAAATCCCTCATCAGCGTCCGCCTTTCATTGCGTTGCTTCAGATACATTTGCGCAATGCCTTCTATCTTCGGTTTCAAGGTGGCAGTTTCCTCCTCAGAAGGGTTCAATCCCTGCATAATTCGGTCTACCGCCTGCTTCATCATCTCCGCCGGGTCCCGACGTTGCTGTCGTTGAGGGCGTTGCCGCCTTCCATCTTCTTGTTGCGCCGAGATGAGATATGCAGTCGTCAGCACCAAACCGACAATTAGCACAAATGCTAACAGATGGTTGAATTTTCGCCCGCCAGGGGCGAAGCTTCTTTTATACATTGTTTTCACCTCCTTTGCTTCAGTCAGAAACCGAGTTTTTATCAGAAACTCGGTTTCTTATCTAAAAGGCTGTGTGAAAAGTCATGTCATGTAGTGTCGTACCTCCGTCTTGACATAGGGTTTAAGTATCTGGACGGACAGAGAAATTCCGCTACAGACGGTTCCCGGCGTAGCGTCGTCCCTCCGATGAAGCCCGCAGGTGAAGCCCGACGACGGTGTATCGTTTCCGTCGCAATTCCGCTTTAGCGACGGAAACAAAATCGTCTTACGGCGTCTCGACACTTCTCACACCGCTCTGAGTTTTACAACTCGTTCCTCTTTCCCGGGGTCAAAGTTAATGTCTTGAAGTTGTTTGTACCGTCAGGAAATCTGCCGTAAGCAACGTCTTTTTTCTGTGTGCCGAATTTGATTGAGTCAAGGACTTTATTTCCCCGTTCATCCTTGTCGATTAGCATCACTATTTCCCCGTTCTTTGCAAGTTTGAAGTTGGCATGAAGTCCCTTAATTGCTTTGCCATCCTCGTCAGCCCAAACGATTAAATAGCCTTTGGGAGGAATGGTTGTATTTTCGGGAAAAGCCCACTTGCGCGGATTATCCTTGTTATCGCTCAGATACATTCCCGAAAGGTCAATTGCCTTATCGCTAACGTTGTGTAATTCAATCCAATCGTCATTTTCGCCCTGTGCGTCCTTCAAACTCGTAGTGTTGAACGCCATCAGTTCATTAATCACGACCGGAGAACTTTCGGCAACAGGCGGGGTTATCCGATAGGTAAACGCGCCAAATTCAGTTTTTGGTGGCGCAAAAGTTGTCGTTCCCACCGAGGCAACCGAACGAGCTTCGACATAATAGCGTATATTCGTGCCAGCAGGGAATCTCGGAATCTCACCAACGTAGATGCCATCACCGGCTCCACCGTCCTTCATCGGCACTTTCTCGAAGGGCATCTCTGTTCCCGCTGCGTAATATAATATCACCGCATCAACTTTGACATCGCCACCAATCTCCGCCTTGACTTGCACTGTCTCGTTTGCCAGAGGAGTTGTTGAATGAGAAGCGGACTGGTGGGAAACTGATTTAATCACTGGGGTAGGTTTGTTGATGTCGGGGTGGTTGAGGAGAAACTCCCGCCGTTCCTCAACAAAACGTTTGAAACTTGGGGTGGTTCGACGCCCGGGGCCGCCTCTGCGTCCACGCCTAAAGCCACCACGTCGTCCTCCAACATCTCCCGACGGTGGGTCAAAACCACCCGGAAGAGGGCCACCAAAGCCCTCTCCACCGCCATAGTCCTGGGTTGCACTGTTGGCAAATCCATCGTAGGAGTAAAGTTTTTTGTCGTCGGCTTTGACTTCCGCGTCGATGAGCGATTGGTATTCTTCGATGATGGGCCCGAGTACACGCCAATCTAACCACTCGTTGACTATCGCCCGCACATGGGCGAGATAGCGTGCGCGCAGATGTGGAACCGCAAGCAACCGACTTATCACCGGGCGCATTTCACTATCCTCGTGGCCAACCGGACTTAGCATCGGCTCATCACTTGGCCACATATTAGGCCCGCCGCCGCCTGCATAACGAAACGTCTCATTATTATCGTACGGTATCATCTGAAATTGACCATTTGGGTGCTGGTAGAGCAGATAATCGCTGCCTCTGCTAATATAGCCATCATCGTCGATGAACACGTTGTCCAGGGCAATGAACCATAGCGCCCTATCTATGTTGAATACAAGTTTCAAGGCGTTTTCCAATTGTGCGTCGGGGGTTTTGTTGAGTATCTCACACAGTTTTATCAAATCAGCCCAGGCATTGGTTTCGCCCTTTGTTTTCAGTTGGAATGCCCTTTTATAATTCGCTGGGTCCGAACCTTGCCAGGTCAACGCACCGCCTCCCCCTCGCCCGGGTGGGATTTTCCAGCGGATGCCCCTCTTGGTTCCGAACCATTCTTGGAGAAAATCTTTGTTGAATTGCTGGACATTGGGATAAATTCCCCAGTTCTCACCGTTGATGACGAGCTTGACAAAGTTTGCTTTTAGAGCGGGAATGTATTCGCGGCAAATCCGAGAATAGAGGACTGTGCGAACGAAAGATGCGTCCGAATGCCCATTCAGAAGGTTGAGCGTCTTGTAACCGTAAAGGCGTTGTTTCCCATCACCATAGTCAATGGCGATATTAAGAGACTTTTTCTCCGAAGGCATCATGTAGGAAGAGTTGCCGCGAAAACCTACGCCTACCGACGGATAAACCTTTCCATCGACAATTAGGTCAGCCGGTACCATCACGTCGGTGCGATAAAAATCTCCGAGTTCCTCGTACCAATCCGCCTTCGGAAATCGAATATACAAAGTACGCAAAACCTTGTCGTCATAGAGCCCGGCTTTTGAATCAGCATGGAAAGATTCACTTGACTTTTTTATGTCATCTTCAATAGATGTCCTTGTTTCTGACGCTTCCCTCGCGGGACGACGGCTACCTCGCCGTTCGCCCATACGTTCTTGAACAGATTTGCGAGCGGCTTTTCTTTCCTCGTCGTTTAATTTTCCATCACCGTCGGTGTCGAATTGAGGAATAAGATTTTCTCGGGAGCCTGGGCCACCTCGACGTCCGCCCATAAACCCAGGAGGCCCATCTCGTCGGCCGCCGAAGAGGAAGTCAGAACTATCGCTGTTGACAATACCTAAAATTGTCAATTGAACTTCCTGCTTTACGGTCAAAAGTTCAACCAATTCCTTTTCCAATGTTTCTATTTTCGCTTCGTGTTCTTTCCGTTTGGTTTTGACGAGCGAGAGTTTCTCTTTAATTTGCGCGTTGTCATTTGACTCAATGGCTTGTCGCAAAGCCTCAACTAATTCCCGCATTTCACGGCTTTGTGTCATGCGTGTTTGCACGATGTTTTCTATCTTCGGTTTCAAGACGGTAGTTTCCTTATCAGAGAGGTTCAAATCCCTCATCATTCGTTCTACCATCCTCGGAATCATCGCTTCAGTCCCCATTTGGCGACGCTGGAATTGACCCGGGCGTTGCCGCCTTCTACCTTCTCGTTGCGCCGAAACGATATGCGTAACCGTCAACACCAAACCCACAACAAGAACACAAGCTAACAAGCGATTGAAATTTCGATGGTTTGTTTCGTAGGGACTGCCCCTGTGCGGTCGACCGGTTCCGTTGAATAAAATGAACATAACTTTCATCTCCTTTTTTTTGAAAATTAGTATTTTTCCTTCATCTCTGGGATACCAAAGACTCTGCCACTTTTACCAGTTCCTCCTGACTCAATTCACCAATCAGGGCGAAACGCAGGTTTCTCCCTTTGCTTTGTTTACCCATCTCCCACTGCAATATTCTGGTATGCCCCTGCTCAATAATGGATATGGGGGTATTTTTCACAGTGATAGTTGTTGGCTTGGCACCCCTGAATCTACCTCCCCGCGCGCGCCTATCCTTGGTTCTATCTCCCCGCATGTTCCGATGTCGTTTATCCTCCCTTTCGTCACTTACCTTAGAGACAAAAAGTGAAAGAGCAGTCAACCCATCGGTATATCTGAAGTGAATGCGCTTACCTCGAAAAGTCATCGCAGAAGTGCTCTGCAACTGAAACCCCGCCGGGAGATAAGAAGGTTGAGGTAATTTCGCTCCGAGTTGTTTTTCAGCCTCTGCAAAGTTTATCTCTTCACTCTGATAGGGCCGACGTCCATTAGAACTGGGGCGCCGCCCTTTTTCAGACAGCCTTTTTTGGTATTCCTCCAGTTGCAGTGCAACAGCCGTGCTATCATAATTGATAGTTGTACAAACGGAGAGCGAGTTGAGTTTCCCGTCGATATTATAGTGTTCCATGCGCAGGATGATATAATGTTGAACATCAAGCCAGACTTTTTTTCGCGGACGTGAAGCAACCTTGGGGTTAATCGTGAGGAGATATGTTTTCCCACCTGCTATCGGTTCACCAAATGTTACATCAACCGTATAATTGCGCAATAGAAGTTGGGTATCCGTTTTCCAGATATTTTGTAGTTTGCGCATTTCAGGTGGTGGAGGCAACATTCCCCGCCTCCTGTCGCGTCCGCCTCGATTGCTCATTTCCCCCCGCCTGCTTCGTCCTTTGTCCCCTGCGCGCTCAGAGGCTATTCTATCTATTGGCGTCAGCAGTTCCGTTATATGCGTAGAAGGCACTTGATGAATCAGCCGTTCTTCAAAAGCGATAGTTTTAGAAGAATGCCAAACAATAACCATCTGCTTACCGACATAATCAACTGTAGATGTTGCCTCCACTGCTTTGCTAAGTACCTCCGCTGCTGTTGGAAATTCGGAGGTAACACCCGCATTTGTGTTGTTAGTCGCTAACGACACAACAATGATTATCACGAGGAAACACCAAATAATAAAAGTCTCTTTTGAAAAAAGTTTTAAGGATATTAGATTCATATTTCGTCATCTCCTAAATAAACACTTAAATAAAAGTCTACTTCTGAACCAGAGGTAGATTGTTGATGTTGTTGGGTTGACGCAGTACCAGCGTCTTGTTGCGCCAAACTGAGCATTGGGGCAGGAGCGAGCATTTTTTGAGAGTAATACTGTGTGTGTTCTGTCAAGTACACATCCATTTGAGTATATTCTGCACTAGGGGCTGACGGCCCACGAGGAAATATCTGCACAAATATGCCGCAAACAACCAGTGCTATCCCAATGGCGGCAGCCACCGGTGTTATGATAGGATGAATCTGCCTCCATGTCCACCCTGTTGCTAAAGATGGCCGTGAGTTAGAATAAATATCCGTTAGCCTTGCGTTGACTGCAAACCACAAATCTGCGGGAGCCGTTTGGCGTAGGGAAGCAACGCTATCACTTGTTTCTCGGAGTTCCTGCAAAAGCAGGGAACACTCTTCGCAGATTAACAAATGCTTGTCTACTCGTTGCCTCTGGCGTGGTGACAGTTCATCATCCAAATATGCGGATAATTGTTTTTGCATTCGATTGTGTAACATTTTTATTTCTCCCGGTCAAACTTTCCTTTTCTACCGTTTTACCCCTTCGCCTTGCAACCTTTTGTACCTCCGCCTCAGTTCCATGCGAGCTTCGTGCAATCGCGATTTGACCCGCCCAATAGAACACTGTAGAACATTTGCAAGTTCCTCATAAGAGAATCCTTCTATTTCTCTCAAGACAAGGATTGTTCGATGAGCATCCTTCAATGTTGAGAGTGCCTGTTGAACCTGCCTTTGCCGCTCTTTTTTTAATAGTACGTCCTCTGGAGTATTTATTGATGGACGCATTCGCTCGTAGTAATCTTTAAACTCTGTAACTTTTAAATCGTGTCTTTGCCGCTTACGGAACTCATTGAGACACATATTTACAACGATGCGATACAACCAGGTAGAAAAACTGGATTTGAACCGAAATTGGCTTATCTTCTCAAAAACACGGATAAACACTTCTTGCGTCATATCCCGAGCATCTTCTACATTTGAAAGCATCCCATACGCAACGTTATATACTGTATCTTTGTGCTTCAAAAAGATATGTTCGTAAGCGATTCTGTCGCCTTGCTGACATCGTTGAATTAATACGCGCTCTTTGTTCTCCATAATAACCTTTATTAAAAATCAACTGTTGTTCATGACAACCAACGATTAGACGCGTCTTATAAAAAAATGTTCGGACTTTTTTGCTAAAGTGATGAAAAAATCCTCCTGAATTTTACAACCAACCAATTTTTCACCCCTAACGTCTAAGGCAGAAAAGATTGAGAATAATTTGAACCATCCCTGCTAAATATCATCAAATAAAAGTAGCACTAAGCATGGAGAAACAAATGAAATCCACGATTATTTTGTTATCCGTTTTAACTATCGGTACAATAGCGTCGTCGGCATTGGCGCAAAATCGGGCATTGTCTTTGGATGGGAACCCCGGTTATATTGAAGCGCCATCCAGCCCAAGTTTGGACATATCCACAGAACTTACCATAGAGTTATGGTTTACAAATGACGTTCCAGAAAACGATGTTTTTCTTTTCATGAAGAATAGTGACGTAGTCGCCTGCTGCCCCCTCTATGGACTTTACATCGCATGCGATTCTATGTGTGCCGGTTTTTATTTAAGTCTCAAGGATAGTGGTGTAAAACAAATTGTCCGTGATGGAGATTTTGCCAACGGAAAATGGCACCATTTAGCAGGTGTATTTGATGGACAGGTTATGAAGTTGTATATCAATGGTGTCATGCGTTTTTCACTGCCGCTTGAGAAAAACGATGAAATCATCACAAAAAGCTATCCGCTTCAAATAGGGGTATGGTTCAGCAATAGGAGATTCCATTCAGGACTCATTGACGAAGTTCGTTTATGGAGAATTGCTCGCACGGAGGAAGAGATACAAGCGACTATGAATGTTACGCTGACTGGCAAAGAAGAAGGATTAGCAGGCTATTGGAATTTTGACGACGGCGATGCGAAAGA
>CAZRLY010000133.1:0-1505 GCA_964601015.1 uncultured bacterium | reverse complement strand
CTCAATCTTGAGCAACCGCTCCAGCCAAACACCATTTATTTTGTTATCCTGAATCCGACTTTCTCGGCTCAATACGTTGACCTGACCGACGAGCCACCCTTCTTCTCAGATACAGAGGGCAATCTATTGGGGGAGTTCTTTTTCACCCTTACGACGGAAAAAAAGGGCAAAGTCGATATAACCCCACCAACGGTAACGGACATCGTCTTCTTCGAGGCCGATGAAGAGGGACTTTTGGAAGAGGTGCTCTCTGGCTTATCAAAACTTGGTGAAGTGCCAACTTCAGTTACGGATATAAAGATTGTATTCAGCGAGACGATGCGTGAGAAGGGCAAACGCTCTATAAAGTATTCGGATAATTTCCCGAAACATAACGCTAAATGGAACAAGGGCGGAGAAAATAGTATGACTAATGTAACCATTCACCTTAATGACTCACTCCTGCCCAAATCCAGATATTATATCAAGTTGAACGTAGTCGATAAAAAATTCCTGGATGTGGCGGAGAATCTGTTGAAACCTCATACCATTACTTTTGCAACCGTCGGGGGGAGTATGGCGGTACACAAAAAAGGGCATGTCGTTACTACCTGGGGGGCAATGCGAAAAACTCACGGAGGTAAAAAATGAGATACGGAAAAATCCTGCTTTTCACTGTGTTGGTCTTTATCGTACTTGCAGATATGGCAATAGGACAGGGAAACTCGGCATGGATGTTTTTCACTGACGGTTACGCGCAAAATTCCCCTCCCATCGTCAGGCTGTCGCAATCACGCGCAGACGGGCTTGTCATAGAGATAGAAATACCAGGCGTATACCTTTCCGAGAAAGTAGCAAATAATCAGAAATTCGCATCCGTAAATGTCCCACCATTCGGTTCCACAAGTCCTTCCGTAGTAGTTGCTTCTACATCAGAGGTGGGCAAGCCCAAACTACCGATTCTCAGGGCGTTTATCGCAATTCCAAAACGCGCCGTGGGGATAAATGTAATTCAACCCGAAATTATTGCTTCCTCTTCTCGTATACTAAAAGATGTATGCGTTTATCCAACTGGCAAGCCGGTTGAACATTACGGGAGGGTAAGTGAAGAATTTGCCATCGACGGTGGTTTTTATTCTTCCAGCGTTTTATATCCTCCTTTGCTGGCACGCACTTTTGGCTCCTCCTACTTGCGGGATACGAATTTAACTTGTTTGGAGATATGTCCATTCCAATATAATCCAGCCCAACAACAACTGATATGTTATTGGAAGATGCGTTTGCGCATTAGATTGAGCAACGCACCGGCGGGTGTAAACCCATCCCTTTACCCTTTAGACAGCGGGATGTTTTCTGATGTGCGCGGCGAGACGACTCAAGGAGCGCCATCAATGAGAAATGCCACCGGAGAAGGCAGTGTTTACTATCCATCGAACCTATCCGGAATGTGCAAAGCGGACTATTTAATCATCGCGCCAAATGTCTTCTACGAATACCAAAAGGTAAGTGACTTAGCTTCCTGGCGT
>CAZRLY010000132.1:0-16268 GCA_964601015.1 uncultured bacterium | reverse complement strand
TTCTAATCCAATAGAAGCATCCTTCTCAATGCTAAATTCCTTAGGCAAGCCCACACCATCATCTTTGACTTGGAGAAGTATCTGTTCATGCTGTCTTTTTAGCGACACGATTACCTTCCCTGTGTCACCACGTTTGAAGGCGTGACGCATAGCGTTGCTGACCAGTTCGTTGACTATCAACGCGAGCGATGTTACTTTTTTAGAGGTTAAGAAGATGTCCGTTGCATGAAGTGATACATCAATATTATTCGCCGGGCTAGCGTTTGCGGCGGCTACCATAGGCACAAGCTTTCTCAATACTTCCTTAACATTAATCATTTTGACATCGGCATCTTTGCTTAAAAATTCATGGACAAGGGCAATCGTGTTAATCCGTTCCATGCTGGCTTTTAAAGCCTCTTTCGGGATACAGTGTTGCGGTGTTTCCAACAGTTGAAGGGTCAAAAGGTCAGAAACTGTTTGCAGGTTGTTTTTGATTCGATGGTGCGCCTCCAGAATGGAGGTTGTCAACTGCCGCGATTTGTTCCGTTCCCTTCGATATAATTGGGCGTTTTCGATGGCAACTCCGAGTTGATTGCCAATAACGGTGAGAAGTTGAATATCCCGCGGGGAAAATTGATGGAAATGGTGACTTGTGATTACCATTACGCCGAGTACCCTGTCTTTGGATTTTAGCGGGATGCCGGCGAAGGCGCGCAACCCTTCCTTTTTTACTATCATTTTGGTCAATCCCGGTTCGCAAGAAACGTCCTTTAACAGCAGCAGTTCCCCCGATTGAGCGACGCGCCCGGTGAACCCTTTGCCCTTTTTAATTTGCCGCACATTTTTTATGAAAGAGAGGGGGAGTCCTTTATGGGCGGCTAATATTAGCTTTTCGGTGCCTTCTTTCAACAAATATATGCCGCCCGCTTCAATTTTCATTACCTCCAATACTTTGTCTAAGGCAGTATTAAGTCGCTCTGTGAGGTCAAGAGATTGGTTCACCGTGGCGACGACGGAATCCAATACGGAAAGTTCTTCACTACGGCGCGCTATTTGCGCATACAGTAGCCGGTTGTGATAGAACATCGCCCCCGCCACAATAACAGCAATTGCCAAAAGCAAAATCAGTGCGATTGTCATCTCTATTTTTGGGGAAACAAGCCAAGAGGATTGAATATTGACTGTTGCAAAGAAACAATCTTCAATTGTCATCCCCCGCCTTCCATCCTCTCCTTCCCTTTCCTGCAAATGTTGATGTATGCGCCCCAATTACCTACCTACCTACCTACCTACTTACCTACCTATCACAGCGTCTCAAGCAACGCATTATATTCCCCTTCCATCTTTTCGTATTCCGCCTTGCGTTCTTCATCCAGTTTGGAAGAGTCCTCTACTATCTCCTCATATTCCATCGTGAGTTCGAGAAAATCGCTCAGTTCGCGTTCGTAGCATACGTGACGACACAATACGACATGCCGAGCCAATCGCGGCATATCCTGCGCGGTGACATCGTTAGATTTCCAATTATCCAGTTCATGAGCAAGATATACCATCAGCGGGGAGATTACCTCTTCTGAGTATTCATTGGTACGCAGTTCCACTATCTCCGCGGTGAGGAGTTGTCCTTCCCGCAGTGCGTCATCGGAAATACGTCTCAGCCCTATCAGTTGGCGTCCCGTGGTAGTCAATCTGAGCCCTTTACCTCGTATAAACGCGTTGAGGTTAGGATACTGGTCAATATTTATTCGATTCAACCAATCTTCTGGCGTCGGTTCAGGCACAGGCATTTCCTCAGCGATGGTTTCCGCTCTTATGGCAAGGTAATCCCTTAACTCGCTTCCTGATAAGCCGGATTCCAGCGACTCAGTGATTTCCTCACGTCCCAGAAGTGGGAATTCCTCTAATAGTTCTTCTATACTCGGTAACTCCTCTTCTGGCAAGATTTCCTCAACGGGTTCTACCTCTTCCGGTGGTATAACCTCCGGCTCTTCTTCGACTGCTTCTTCAACTTCCGTTGGCGGTGCCTCTTCGACTTCTTCCTCCACAACTGGCGGGATTGTCTCCTGGACTTCTATCTCTACCTCAACGACTTCTTCAGCGACTGGTGGTGTCGGCACCTCTGCTTCCATCGGCGGAACTTCTTCAGCCGTCTCAAGGACTGGTTCCTCTTCTGGTACAATCTCCTCGGGCGGTGCGATGTCAACTTCTACTTCTTCAGGTTCCTCCACAGCCGGTTTTTCTTCAACTACAACCTCTTCGGGTGGCAATTCTTCTGCTACCGGTGGTACTATTTCTTCACGAGGCATCTCCTCGTACTGGACGGTTTCTGTCTCGTCCGGTTCAGTAACTGACGGTTTCTCCTCCTCAACTTTCAACTCATCCGGCGGCAAAGCTTCTTCCACTACCTCTGCTACCGGTGGTGACTCAATTTCAATCTCCTCTTCAGGGAGAACCTCCACGGTTGGCGGCACTTCGTCCTGAACTACCGCTTCGGCGGGAACTTCTTCTTCCACTTCTTCTTCGGCTTCAACTGGCATTACCTCCTCTTCAGGTTCTTCTTCCTCTGCCACTACTTCCACAACAGGCACTTTCTCTTCAGGCGCAGTTTCAACGTCTTCAGTTGGTATTTCTTTGACCGGTGGATATTCTTCCACAAGTTCCTCTTCCGGTGGTGCTTCCTCTTCTTCCTCCACCTCAGCGGATATTTCCTCCTCCGGCATCGCTTCTACTTCCTCGGATATTTCCTCCTCCGCTACTTCCGCTTCTACGGGCATTTCCTCTTCAGGAGCGGGTATCTCTTCTGGCGCCACTTCAACCTCTTCGGGTGGTACTTCAATAACTTCTTCAGGAGTAGGTATTATTTCCACCACCTCTGGTTCTGGCGGTTCCTCCACTACCCATGGGACGAGGGGTAAATCGGGCTGACTGCGGAGTTTTTCAAATAGCTTGGGAAGTACGTCTGGATGCGATTCCAAACGTTGCGACAGCTTTCTAATTTCTGCCTTGGCATCTACTATGCGTTCCAATGAGACGTTGATTCGCTTTCGCTCGTCATCCACAGCGTTCATTGGCAACAGGGCGGCTCTGCCCTTGTTTTTGGTTCCTTTTCCACGAGGACGCCGCTTTTTTAATCTGTTAGCCAGTTGTTTATCATCCAAGCGCATCAACTCAATGAGTCCTTCAGCCGATTCATCAAGCGTCTTTAAGCAAGCAGAAAGTGCTATTTTGATTGAGTCAAGTATATCATCAGCGTAAATTTGCACCCATTTCTCATCATTAACGATTTGAGAAAGCTGTTTGCCCGTTCGCTCACTGAGTTCAGATTCCAGAGCTTTCAGAAATAGCCTTTGTTCTTTCCTTTCAAGCTCAATTAACTTGTTTCGTTTAATGAGGAGAAGCAACTCGTGTACCTGTTCAGGTGTAGTCAGCGTCAATCCTTCAAAGTACCCAATTCGTTTGCATACAGATTCCTTAACCTCTCCCTGCGAGATAAGCGCTGATAATTTGGCATAGTAATCTTCACCCGCCGATGGAGCGTGGGAAATGCACTCTCGAATCTCTGAAGAATTTTTTTGAATCCTCTCTATGGTTTCTGCGAAAGTTTCCGCGTCCACTTCAAGTTCGCCGGCAGAATTCACCGATAGCAAGATGTCACATAGCGGGCTTAACACCTCTCTTGCGCCGTAACCTTGTCTTCCTGCGAAATTTTCGATTTCGGGAATTTTTGACAATAGTTCTTCATGCCGCTGCCGTTGAACATTGGAAAGAGATTGAACTTCAAACATCTCCTTTATTTCCCAACTCGCAGTGGCTGGAAAATTTATTCTATCAATTTCTATGTTGTCCTCAAAGACTTTCAACGGGTGGGGCGTCATAACGCCGCTTTTTATAAATCGCGACATTATTATTGCATCGTGGATGGAAAATGTGGACTTGTTGATGAAGTTATTCAGTTCATTTGAAGAGATATATCCCCTCTCCTCTTTTAATTCAAGGATACGTTTGTGATAATCCTTGAGGTTCTGTATTATCTTTTCAGCGGTATCCTCTTCAAATTCCTTCTGAAACAATTGAAGTGAGAAATCCATGAAATCCGCCAGCACTGTTTCCGTTTCGTTGCTAACAATGCGCTGGACAGACTCGTTTTGGTCTGAAGCACCGCTTCGCCTCTCCCCACGCTCAAGTGTGGGGCTATCGTTCCCAGCCGTTTGCAGCCCTTGAAAACTGCCTGCCTCTCCACTAAAGGGAGTTTGGGGAGTTTCAAATACGATAGAATTTATGATGTTCTGGCTTTGATTCAGCAAGTTAATTCTATTTCTGATGCGTCCCTGGTGGGCATTGGATATCTCTGCTATTTTCTTATTCATCTCAGCGAAACATTTGTTCATGAAATCCGCAGAGTCATTCACCAGTCCTTCAAATCTCTCACTATCGCAGTCTATACTAAAAAGATTGAGTTTTACACTGTTGTAAACAAGCGGGTCAAAAACAGCGACTCCCAGTAACGCCTTGACATTCTGGGAAAGGCTGCTTTGCCCCTCAACGACAGGAACTTCCTCCAACTGCTCTGTCAGGTGGAAATATTGCTGGACATCGTAGAAGTCAGGAGTCTCCCTGATGTATGAACTATACAAAACGCAGAAAGCATTCACATCCTTGCCATTAGAGAGTTCCGATACCAATTCGTCGCTGTTAAGATGTACCCCGCTGCTGATAGTCTTCTCAGGAATGATAACCTTTCCCGGTTCAGTAAAGAGGATATACGCACCTGATTTGAAACGAATAAACCTTATCTCCATGTGCAATTCCTCTTCGCGCCTCAATAAGTCGAGCAATTTGATAGGCTTTCCTCTGTGCATTACGATGAAATTTGTCACAACGCCATCGGCAAAATCAACAAGATTTTTGGTATTGCGTTCAAGTTCCCTAACGCTAAATATCACCTCTTGTTCTGCCATTTTTCTATCCCGCTCTTCAGTAGGTTCACCGTATTCTTCGCTTTTAGAGGCAATACTATGCCGTATATCATTTAGGTCAGCGTAAGTTACCCAAGCGCCGGGTTTATATTTCATCTTCATTTGAAAAGCGCCGTCGTCGGTGTAAAATCCAGGAAGATAGTCGCGCTCGGATGTATTCTTAGGCGTCCAGATAACTAAACATTTACTATCCCCTTCTCCCAAGGTTAAAAACAGAGTATCCCCCCAGGACATCCTGCCTTCCAAGGCAGCTTTGAATGCCTCACCTAATTTTAATAGTTCTTCGTACCGAAAGTTTAATCTGTCCATAATTTATATAAAGCTATGGAACTGTGGATTGTACCTATTTTAGGTACGCAATTCCGAGAAGTGAAGGCGACGCCGACACTTCTTAGTGATGAAAACAAAAGCTTTATTCTCACTCCTTGTCAAATTCTCGTGCGAAGCTTTCGCACGTAGCGTAGCGGGTTTTCACTCCTGTCACCTAAGAACTCCCTTTCGCCTACTTATCCGGACAACAACACAACATCTTTTGGGGCAAAGGAGACATAAACGGCATCTCCAGGGTATCGCCCGTGGTCAACAGAGGGATTGATAGTCACTGCCTTCATCTCCTGCTTACCCTCAATTAACAGTTGGTATTCTTCAACATGTCCTAAATATGTAAGGTTCAATACTTTTGCGTTAAACTGGTTGACTCCGGATACTAAAGTGTTTGCGACGCTGATAGATTCCGGTCGAATTGAACAGAGGACGGATTCGCCCACTGCAATTTCATTATTGACGTTGATAGATTGGATACTACCGATGTCGCTTTCCACCATCCCCTGCTTATCTTCTACAGTTGTTAATTTACCGCTAATAAAATTGGTTTCACCGATAAAATCTGCCACGAACTGACTATTTGGGTAGTTGTATATCTCCCGCGGTGTCCCTACCTGAATGATTTTACCATTGTTCATGACGGCTACTCGGTCAGCTAAGGAAAGTGCCTCTTTTTGGTCGTGAGTGACGTAGATGGCTGTAATGCCGGATTCTGAGTGGATGCGTTTTATCTCCTGTCGCATCTCCAACCTGAGTTTAGCGTCGAGGTTTGAAAGCGGCTCATCCAACAACAAAACATCCGGCTCAATTACCAGCGCACGCGCCAATGCAATTCGTTGTTGCTGTCCTCCAGACAACTGATTTGCGGTGCGGTGAGCGTATTCGGACATCCGGACTATCTCCAGAACTTCGGCTACACGCTCTTTTTTCTCCGATTTTGGGAGCTTGCGGACGGACAATCCGTATTCCACATTTTCGTATATGCTCATGTGCGGCCAGAGGGCATAGTTCTGGAATACCATACCGGTGTTGCGTTTATGTGGCGGCACATTGTCCATTAAGCTGTCGTCGAAATACAGATTGCCAGAGTCAGGCTGGTAAAAACCCGCCACCGTCCTCAAGCAGGTGGTTTTTCCACAGCCAGACGGCCCTAAAAGAAAGAAAAGTTCGCCTCTTTTGATGTCCAGAGTGACATCATCCACGGCACGCACCTCACCAAATAATTTTACCACATTTTGCAGGTAAACTTCAACCGCCAATCAGTATCTACCTCCTATTCGTCCCAAACTCAATTGAACTTCTCGGATGTCGTCATAAGAAAATTCGACTTTACCTTTCCAAATTCCTTGTAAATCTGAATTTTTTTTGATTTGCGATTTCCTACGGTTAGATAACTGACTTTTGAGTACTTTAACTCCCGTCGCAGAAGTCCCCTTCTGATTCAGGGAATCAGGAGGGGATGAATGCGACAAGAACACGTATATGTCTTTGTTTTGGGTGCAACTGAACGAAAATTCCAATGGCATTGCTACCATTGACGATGAGTCTCTTTTGCAGCCAAAACTTAGTCTTTTATGACCTCTTACGTGTAAGAGTAGTGGTATGTCCTTGTGACATACCTTCCTCCTCACCCCCGTTAGCCTGCGTTTTTACGCCTATTCGACCGTTCCTACCCTCACAGAACTGTTTACGAATAAACCATAGAGCTTCAGGCTGGAAGAACGCCCAAAGGTATGATGCAACAGGTAACTGCTCCTCTATCAAAGATAAAGGGGGCTGGTCAACCTGGGGCTTGCCTTATCCATTTCAGACAAGCCCCTTCTGATTTATATGGCTCTTTAGAGTCATTGAAAATCAGGAGGGGTTGTTGACTCTGCGTCTCTAAGCTGTCAATTTGTAACCGCAATGTTTCTATTGCCATTGGCATTTCCCCCCTTCGTCAGCCTTTGCATTCCGGCTTATCCTCTCCTGAGCACCTTTCCAGCCAGCGTTCCTGTGTGTTCGCTTTTACTTACCGCAATCTGTCCGTTGACCAAAACATATTCAATCCCGGTAGGATACTGATGCGGTTCAGCGTAGGTAGCGTTATCTTTGACGTGCTCGTAATCGAATACACAGATGTCAGCATAGTTGCCCACTTTGAGCGCCCCGCGGTCTTCCAGCCCAAGTTTCCGCGCGCACACTGAAGTCATCTTGCGGACGGCTTCAGGCAGGTCAAACAAATTGCGGTCGCGTGAATACTCGCCCAACACTTTAGGAAAAGTGCCGTAAGCCCTCGGATGCGGTTTGCCCTTCGACAGGTTACCGCAGGGTGCCTTGGCGCTGGCGTCCGACGCTATCATAATCTGCGGATGTTTAAGTATCGCATCCGTATCTTCCTGACACATCGTAAAGGTACACATAGATACGTCCATCTTCTTCTCTTCTAACAGTTGGCAAACCATCTCCGCCGCATCCAAATTTTTTCGTTCTGCCCACTCCTTAGCGGTAGCACCGTCGATACATATCAAAATTTCGTCCCAACGTGTCTCGTTGAACGGATGCGAGTTAATATAATCCTTAATTTTCTGCCTTGTATCCCCATCTTGAAGTCGTTGCAGTTGTTCATCCGTAGTCCCCTCTCTCGCCCAGACAGGCAAGACATTCTTTAATCCTGTACTGCCTGCGAGGTAAGGATACCTATCGCCGTTCACATTGACGCCCTCCGTAATAATGGCGAGTGCTTCCTCTGCTTTGCCCCAGACGTTTCTGCCACTGGTTTTGACGTGCGCGACTTCCACCGGTATCTTTGCGAGTTTGCCAATTTCAACCGCTTCTTTCAGCGCTTTCAAAAGTGTGCCGCTTTCGCCGCGGATGTGGGTAGCATAAACGCCGCCGTATTTTGCAGTTACTTTCGCCAGTTCGACAATTTCATCGGTGTTTGCAAACATGCTCGGAGTATAAATCAAACCAGTAGACAACCCCCACGCGCCCTCCTCGCATGCCATCGCCACTTCGCGTTTCATTTCGGATAATTCATCGTCGGTAGGTGGGCGGTTACTATTTCCCATCACGTTTGACCTGATAGTACCGTTGCCGACAAAGGTAATATAGTTTACGCCAATTTTTCTTTCTTCAAGTACCTCAAGAAAACCGCCGATGGTTTTTCTGTCACCCATGATACCGTGTTTTTTCATAAACTTTTCGGCTTTTTCCAGCGATTCGCCTCGCAACGGTGCCGCAGAACCACCGCAATTTCCGCCAACTTCAGTCGTTACGCCCTGACGGATTTTACTCTCTGCACGCGGTTCAATCAATAAGCCAGTATCCGTATGTGTGTGGATGTCGATGAATCCTGGCGAAACTATCAATCCTTTAGCGTCAATTACAACCCTCGCTTCGGATTCAGCAAGCTCTTCAATAGCAACGATATCTTCCCCCAAAATGCCGATGTCAGATAAATAACCGGGGGTTCCTGTGCCATCAACTACCGTTCCATTCCTGATAATTATGTCGTACATAATCTTTCCCATTAACCAGATTTATCACTTCAGGCTTAATATTTTATCATACTTTGGGCAGAAAAATCAAGGAGGAAATTTATTTCTTGAAAAAATCAAATTTTTCGTTGACGCAAACATGAAAATATGATAAAGTAAAAAGACTGCAACTTTCGGGGGGAAGTTTAAAAAAGAAAACGAGAAAACGGGACAGGGATTAGAAGGTTCTCTTTTACAAAAAGAAAGGCTTGGGGGGAAAGGCTTTTCCCCAAAAAATAAAGATGAAAGTAGTGATATTAGCTATTTGCGCAGGAGTCGCCTGGGGAACAGGACAGATTTTGGTCAAAACAGGAATGCAAACAATTGACCCATTTACCGGGATTGCTATTCGTTTAACTACTGCGTGGCTTGTCGCTGTAGTCATTCTGCTTGTTGGGGGCGTAGGTTTGAATGGACTCACTTCACTCAATCCTACAGGTGTGATATGTTTGGCTGTAGAAGGTGTACTTGGCCCAATGTTGGGAATGTTGCTCCTCCTTGCGGCTTATCGCTCCGGAGGTAGTGTGCGAACAGCGGCACCCATTTCATTGACAGTTCCGGTAGTGTGGAGTACGCTTTTAGCCATAACCTTTCTAAAGGAAGGTATTACCTTCAGAAAAGCCTTAGGTATCCTGCTGGCTGTTATCGGCGTTGGGCTGCTGGCTTCTGGCAAGTAGCCCTGATTAAAAAAGGATGGGTTGAAAATGCGTATAATCGGACCTAGCCCGCGCATAGCGGTTATTCCAACCATCAAATCGCCGCGTCCGCCTGATGAATACTTGGAACTTTTAACAAAGAGCGAACAGGAATTCAGGCAGTACGTGCAGAATATGGAATCTGACCTAATTTTTCAAAAGCTACTTGATAAGGGTTATGTAAGAAAATCTAACTTTAAGGGGCGTATCCCGCGGCATTTGTACGAGGAATTTCAAGACAAACAGTTTATAGGATTTATGCGAAAATATGATATTGAAAATAAAAGCGACTGGCAACGCGACTTTTTCAGCGATGATGCACGCCGCAGGGTAAAGGAACTTGCGGTAAAATATCGAGTTCCTCGCGGACAACTTATCCACGCGCTGGAATACTGTCGGTTCCTAAAACGCTCGTGGGAGGGGCGCGATATGGTTGTAAGCAGCAGTCATATTCGATTAGATGCCCCGGAATTGCGGGAACCGCCTCTGCCGCAGTCCTATGATGAATCCAACGAACCTATCATCCTGCTTTCAGAGTTGATGGAGGAATACGACATTACAGAATCGGAATTTACCGAGTATTTTTTATCTGCCAGCGTTGAACCCGAAGAGATAGCAGATAATCTGGGAATCCCCCTTTCTGCCGTGCGGGAAATCTGCGATTTGGTGGAAAGGGTGCAGATTTTGAGCTCAATGGCAATACGCGTAGTTGAGCAACCCATCCCTGAACCAGAAGTCCATGCGGAAACAGTCGCAACGGTACAACAAATTAAAAACCCTCCGCGCGCTGAAATTCACGTCGATAGCAATGTCATATATAATTCGCGTTATTCTCTCAAAGCAGAGGGCGAGGAACTCAGCAAAGAAGAGGCAAAAGTGATAGAACGACTTCGCTTGATAAATCAGCGTAAAAGCCTTACATTCAGGATTCTAATGTTTATCTACGAATTTCAGTATCGTTACTTCGTCAGCGGGAAGGACTTGCATCTGAACCCGCTTTCACAAGCGCAAATCTCAAAAGAAACGGGTGAACACGAATCCAGCGTCAGCCGCATTCTGCGCGATAAATACATAGATACGCCTGATGGCGTCCTCCCTTTGAAATACTATTGTCAGAGCAAGGGAGATGTTATTGAGCGTTTGATAAACATCAGGGAACGCGCGGAGTTAAAATCAGGCAAACGTGATAAACCCTATAACGATGCGGAATTGGCGAAAATTCTGGAACTGGAATATGATACGAAAATCAGCCGGCGAACCGTCACGTACTACCGTAACAAATTCAGCGATACACCGAAATTCTATACGAGGCAACGGATGGCACATAAAGATAGGTAATTACGCAGATTTTCTGCCACCAAAATCTGCTTACCGGTTATGGAATCGAGAGAACGCATATTTAGAATGCCCATAAAAGAGGGTAGAATTCATGACTATGATTTTTATTCAAAAAACCTTACGCCAGCAGAAAGACACGTTTTAAAGGGGCACGGAAGCAGGACATCAGATGAAAATTTAAGGGCAGAAGCTATGAACCCGAACCCATTGACAGGTGTAAAAACACCTAAAGCGGCTTTTGCCAATGATGTTGAAGCATTGAAAGCTATTGACAAAGCATACAAATTATTTAGCGGCAAGCCAGGTAAACATAAAATGCTCATAGGTGATATCGAAATTGGAGGAGCATTTGATACTGCGGGAAATCCCGTTGAGAAGTCTACAATTAGAGAGATTATGGTTATTAACAAACCAGATGGCAGTCTCAGGACATTGTATCCCATTGTTGAAATTGAATAGCATTCTGCGAGGTAGAAGTTATGTCATTCAAAATAGCTTATCAGATAGGCAGGAAAGGTAAAACCTTTGAACAACCTGATGGTTCGTTCTATAAACTTGGTATGTATAAAATTGGTGATTTAACAACTGCGGTAACAGAGTTTTTTCCCAAAGGCGAGTGGTTTTTTGATATTAACGGCATAAGGCGCTCATTTTCCATCTTTTACGATTTAAACAGCAGCTACGATTACATCCCTGATGTGTTGTTGTCCTTAGTAGATGACGATTACCAAAAAATAAACTGTTACAATTTGAAGGATAGCACATCCATTGGGAATATATCCGAATGGACTGAGTATTACGTCGGAGAAAGCGACTACTCTTTTTATTTTAAGTTGGATGGAGATTTTGTATACATCTATGGGGAACGCGGAAACCAAATTGATGTTGAAAACGAGCGAGTTTTAGCAAAGGTGTTTTTTTCACAATTCTTGGACTTTTTATACAATTTTTTATATGATTTAGCTACTTATTTTCCTTCGATTAGGAATTCTGTTTCATTTAAAGATTACGCATCTAAATTAAGTTACTTAGAGAGTAAACTGGTAGAACTTGGCATTCTGGCGTGAGGAATGTTTCGGAGCTATTGGGATGTCTAACGTGGTAATTTTTGGGAACTTTTTTCCCCACTGTGTGTGGATAGCAGCAATCGTGATTTGGATATGAAGGACGAGCAGATGCCCGATTTGGACGATGAATTGATGCTAAAATGCAAAGACGGTGACAAAGATGCTTTTTCACTCATCGTCAATAAATACAGAACGCCACTAATAAACTTTATCGCCAGGATGGGAGTTGACCGCGAAACGGCCGAAGATTTAGCGCAGGAGACGTTTATCCGCATGTACCGTGCCGTACCAAGGTATAAAGTGGAAGCAGCAAAGTTTACTACGTGGATGTACAAAATCGCAGTAAGGTTGTGTCAGAATGAATTGCGAAATCGCAGACGCCGCGGGCGATACATGCTAAAAGCTACCATCGCCGGGGGGGAAGGTGATGACGATGTTCATGACATAGTTGCCAATGCGCCTGCTCATGTGTCATATCGGCCTGATTATCAACTACAAAAGAAAGAGTTGTACGCCACCGTCCAAAACGCTATTGCAACTCTGTCCGAAAAATACCGCGTGCCGCTTGTGCTCCGGGATATTCAGGAAATGAACTACAATGAAATAAGCAAAATTATGAGCATACCCGTTGGTACTGTTAAATCACGAATAAATCGGGCGAGATTGATGCTTAAAGACAAGCTGAAGAAATATATGGAGGGTGGAAATATTGATGAATTGCAAAAAGGTTGAAAGTTATTTCTCAGCATATTCGGAGAACGATTTAGATTTGAAGACAAAACGACTGTTGGAAACTCATCTGTCCAGATGCGAAACCTGCGCCAGCGAGTGGCGGGCGTTTCGTAACACGTTGCGTTTATTAAACGATATGCCCTTCATCGAACCCTCGCAAGACTTCGATTGGAAATTGCGTTCCCGATTAGCGCGGGAAGAACTCAATAGAATTGGAATTTGGCAGAGGATGTTCGGAATTTTAAGGACTAAGCAGTCCCTAGTTTTCAGCAGTGTTATTGGAATTTTGTTGGTATTCGTCGGATTATATCTCCACTCTTCTAAAGAATCGCCGCCGATACAGAACGAGCAGATACTCGTCCGCTACGTTACGCATGAAATTCCCAGTATACAGATGAATGAATGGAGCGATTTGCCAAATTTTGAAGCACAATTGAAATCTCAACTTGAATTGAAACTACCCAGAGATGTGTTTGATACTAACTATGTTATCCGCACGGTTAATTACGCTGATTTTGACACGGGCGGTGGATTGTAACTTTGTCATAACGAATAAACAGCAGAAAGGTAGGTAGGTATATTGTCATGAAATTCAAACTTTTACCCTATGGATTACCACTCAGCATCTTGTTACTACTCAACACGATAACCGGCTATTCCTTCGCTAACAACATTTTGCGACAAATTGAACAGGAGTTTGGCAGGATAATAAGGAAGGTTAATCCTGCAGTTGTTGAAGTAACCGCTACCGGCGAGATAACATTAGATGCCGAAACCCTCAATAGCTTTTACGAATTTTTTGGAACCTCATCACAAACAAAACAGCCGAACATCCTTGAAAAACGCTACCCTCAAAAAAATATCGGTTCGGGGATTATTATAGATACAAAGGGGTATATCGTTACAACCTATAGCGTCATTCACAATGCAAGCGATATTCTTGTGTCGCTAACAGACGGAAGAAAACTGGACGCTAAACTCGTCGGCGCTGACGAGGAAACTGATATTGCTGTAGTAAAGGTGAAAGCTAAGAAACTGCCCGTAGTACAGTTGGGCAATTCTGACCGCGTTAAAACGGCAGATTGGGTAATCACGGTAGCCAGAGCTTATGGAGAAACGCCAGAGCTTGCTTTCGCAATTGTTAGCGGTGTAGAGCCGTTGCCAAACGGCCCCATTTACAATGCCATCAAATTAAACGCGCCTGTCAATCCGGGTAACATAGGCGGCGCTGTGGTAAATACATCCGGACAACTTATCGGGATGATTGGCGCCGCTTTAGAACCACCAGCGTACCGATATCCGCTACAGTTAGAATTCTTTTTGAATGAACCGAAACGACGCTCGAAGAAAACTCCTGTCAGCCCTTTGCCCACACTTCGCCGAAGAAATATGTTCAATAACGAAAGCATGTTCACAGGATTTAAAGCTGGCTTCGCTATTCCAAGCAATATGGTGAACAAAATAGCAAAAGAGCTGATTTTACACGGTGAAGTACAGCGCGGTTGGCTTGGCGTCTGGGTTGAGCAGTTTAGGAAAAAAAGCAAGCCAATGGGAGCGCGGGTTGTCACATTGGCAAAAGACGGGCCCGCGGCAAAAGCTGGGATTAAACCAGGCGATGTCATTGTGAAATTTAACGATAATCCCATTCGGTCAGTACGTTCCTTCCAACGTTTCGTCGCCTCTTCCCCACCCCAAGCAAAAGCGACATTGAACCTTCTGCGCAAAGGGAAAAAACTGACAGTGTATGTCATCCTCCAAAAATCCCGCCATTAAACAATTGAAGATTGATGATTGAAGAGTGAAGATTGTTTGGATTGAAGAATGAAGATTGTAAAAAACTTTGCATTCCGGAGCGCACCTGTGGTATAGTCTAAGATATGGGTATATTAAGCAACATCGGTATCTCTTTCATTTTGGGACTTTCAGGTGCTATGATGCCCGGCCCAGTTTTGGCTGTAACAATAACCGAAACTTTGAAACGCGGCTTCATGGCAGCGGTTTTCATCGTCTTAGGACACAGTTTCCTGGAGTTGATAACTGTTATCCTGCTGGCACTTGGCGTCGGCGTCCTTTTAAACAACAATATCATCGCCGGCATAATTGGCGTAGTCGGCGGCGGTATACTACTCTGGATGACAATTGGGATGCTAAAAGAAGCACGCGCTAACGCTCTCAGTTTGGGTGCTGTTGTATTTTTAGCGTTCAGCTTGCATGTCTTGTTGGCTAAAATTAATTCATATCAATCCCTGAAGAAGATATTTCTCGCCCCTGCATCCAGTTGGCTTGCCATTCTTGGCGTTTTAGGAACGATAGCCGGTGCGATAATGCTGTGGCAGATGGTGGGAAGAACGGAAAAATCCGACGGGGAGAAGATAAGCAGCCTTGCTGATACAAAGTCTGACAGAAAGCTTGGCCCCTTTGGTTTGGGGTTTGTGGTGAGTTTGTCCAATCCGTATTGGACGCTCTGGTGGTTGACAGTGGGATTAAAATTGGTAACTGATTCTCTGAAACTGGGCACACCGATTATTGCAGCTATCTATTTTGGGCATATCCTCTCAGACTTTGCCTGGTATTGCTTAGTTGGGCTTGCGGTAGTTTTGGGCAGAGAAATTATGTCAACTACCGCCTATAGGTGGCTGCTGTCAGTCTGCGGCGCATTTTTGCTACGTTTTGGTCCCTACTTTATTTATACAGGCGCGAAATTTCTATTTTTCGGTTCGTAAAAAGTGAAAAAAAAAAACGAAAACGCTACCGTTACTACAATGAGGAAAAAAGGATGAACGACAACAAACACTATATCAATTACGTCCAGGAATGCCTTGACGTGCTGATGGAACACGGTACTGACCGATATGGTGAGAAACATGTACCTATTCTTGTAAGCATTCTGGATGTTGAGTCTCGCTCCTGCCCAGAAAATCCGGAAAAACTTGACGAAGGATGGCGGGTTCAACGACGAGGACGACGAAATCCTGCGGGGGCGAACATGTTGATGGATATGTCTACCTTGAAGACGATGTTTCGAGTGTCTGATGTGACAGGAAACGACAAGTATGCTGGATTTGCCCGGATATACATGGATTACTACATGAACAATCTTGTGGATAACAAAGGGCTTTTCTGGTGGGGCTGGCACAGGCATTATGATGTTTACAAGGACGAAATGACCGGTCACAATGGCAATCCCCATGAACTTCATGCTATCCATTGCATAGCGTGGGACAAGCTGTGGGAAATAAACCTGTCAGCGGTTCAGAAAGAAATTGAGGCAATTTGGCAATGGCACGTTTGCGACAAGAAGACCGGCGAGATTGACCGCCATGATAGCGCCAACCGGGGTTGCGACTTCAGCATGTCCTCTGGTTCATTTATCCACGCATTTGCTTTCCTTCATGCCAAAACGCAAGAGGACATCTGGCTCTCCCGGGCTAAACTTCTGGCGAACTATTACTGGTTGAGACGGAACAAAGCGACCAATCTTTTCCCTGACCGGCCCAATGCAGGAACGGAGCGATTTGACGGAAGCCATTTTGTTACCTCAATCCCCGGGCTGCACTGTCACGCGTTGCTCAAAACCTACGAATTGATTGGAGATGAGCTTTTTTTGGACTACGCAGTCGCTTATCTCACAGCCTA
>CAZRLY010000131.1:0-16299 GCA_964601015.1 uncultured bacterium | reverse complement strand
GAGCATTGGCAGTTACATGGGGCACTCTCAAGTCAGATTATCGTTCGGATTAAGGTGCTATTTCGTCACTAACAAAACAACTTTAATCCGTTGATGGCTGGCGAGCTCGGGATGAACCTGAGCCAGCAAATTACATTGAGCAGGGGTATCTTGCACCCCTGCTTTCTTTTTATCCTTAACAATAGTAACATGCCAATACTTAATCACTTAGACATTAACGATATTGTCAATTTTCGTTCTTTCCATAACTCCTGGGCAGTACATATTGCTGAAGACTTAAACAAATTGCTCCCGAAAGGTTTTAGGGCAACGCCGCACGCGCAGATGGGAAGTAGGGAAATTGATGTAAGAACTGACAGGACTTTGACAGAAATTGAAAAAGAACAATTCATATCGTTGTATCAACCTACTTCCCCGCCAATGACAGCACGCGCAACATTTCCGACAGAGATAGAAGTGTTCGTCCTGAACGTTCGCCGTCCAGCATACAAAACAGTTGGTGCCGTGGAGATTGTTAGCGTGGGTAACAAAGATAGACCGGAAAGTAGAAACGCCTTTGTTGCAAAATGTCAAAACCTGCTCTCACAGGATATTTCCCTCGTCATTGTGGACGTTCTGGCAGTTCCTTCTTTTAACCTTCATCATCAGTTACTAAGAGCGTTGGAGATACCAGAAGGCAAGAAAAATGAAGAAACACCTTTGTATTGCGCTGCATATTGTAAAAGTTTTGACATGGAAGAACTGCCCACCATTGACTTCTGGGCTTACGCGTTGAAAGTCGGAGATATATTGCCCCAGTTACCGCTTTTTATTACTTCTGATGTCGCAGTCCCAGTTGACCTTGAGAAAACGTACACGGAAGTCTGTGAGGGATTGAAAGTTTTTGAATGAACTCAGTGCCACACAAAGCCAAGGTAGAATTTTGGGCTCGCAAGGTAAAGTATCAGTACTCCGCAAATGCTCCCGTTGGGTTCCCCCCTTTCCAAAAGGGGGGTAAGGGGGGATTTGCAAATCCAACGGAATAATCGGGATTTGCCAATCCCGATTGAGCGTGTTTGAGGACTACTGAGTATCACTTTAAGACGTTTTAAATATCACAAGTGTTTTCGATAGCGGATTTCATCACCGGTCTAAAGACTTAATCTAAAGATACGGTGTTGGTTTCGATACGGCTTTTCGCCTCTTTAGACTTCATCTTTAGATAGGTGAAAATCCAGGAGGTAAAATTATGACAGAAAAACCGGCAAGCAACCAACTCGAAGCCAACTCCCCATTTGGTATGGGCATCTATTTCGGGAACCGTTACTCCGATGAAGAAATGGTCAAAGCGGCCGAGATGGCTCGAGCTATCGGAATCAAATGGTCGCGAGAGGAGATGAGTTGGAGCTATATCGAATCGCAGCCTGGGCAGTGGCGCTTCGACAGATATGATACTGCCGTTGATGTGGCATACAGCCATGGGATATCGCTTTTTGGACTGTTGGACTACTGCGTGGGGTGGGCATCAACAGCACCGCCTGATGCCGAAAGACGATGGTGTTGGATACCAAACATCAACGCGTGGAAAAATTATGTTCATCACGTTGTGGACAGATACAAGGATAAAATCAAACACTGGCAAATATGGAACGAGCCGAACATCAGCGTTTTCTGGCAACCTGAACCCAATTTTGTGGACTATGCTAAATTGCTCAAAGCATCTCATGAGGTTATCAAAAAAATTGACCCGGACGCCAAAATACTCGGTTGCAACACATCCCGATGCGACCAAGATTTTATCGAAGGCACTTTTAAGGAGGGCGGCTTCGACTGCATGGACATCCTCGGCGTTCACCCCTACCGCTACCCACGAACCCCGGAGGAGACAGATTTCATCGGCGACATGCAAAAACTTGTGGTGTTGATGGAACAGTACGGCGAGGCGAAACCCATCTGGATTACCGAAGTCGGTTGGCCCACCCATCTGGGCGATGCGCGCTCGTCAACGGAAGAGAA
Organism: uncultured bacterium; assembly: GCA_964601015.1. GTDB lineage: Bacteria > Poribacteria > WGA-4E > DTYX01 > CAZRLY01 > CAZRLY01. Next base: position 14,304 of record CAZRLY010000131.1, on the reverse strand, counting down.
ACAAGCTGCGATGATTGTGCGCTTGTACATTCAGGCTATCGTCAGCGGTTGCGTCGAAAAAATATGCTGGTATGACTACCGCAACGACGGGCTTGACCAAAACTACAACGAACACAACTTCGGCATCCTCCATCGTGATTTCACACCCAAGCCCGCTTACATGGCTTACAACACGATGGCAAAATCCATAGGACGTGCAACATTTATGCGTGAACTTGATTTGGGCGAAAATGTGCGTGCCTACATTTTTGCGGAAAACGGGAAACAGATTTTCGCCCTGTGGTGTTTGGAGGGAACGCAGGAGGTAAAACTGGAAGCGACGGGCGATGTGGAGGTTATCGACATAATGGGAGGGAGTTCGATGTTAGAAGCGACGCGGGGTGTCGTCAAAGTCAAAATATCAAACAATCCAACGTTTGTGATAAATTCCCCATGACATTGAGACTAAATTATATTGGGATGTAATTTGGCAGGGGCGAGGCATCTAGTGCACATGGGCGCAAATCTTTTCACTGCGTTCAAAACCTACTCAACCGGCGTTCGCTCCGTTAAGTTGATACGAATAGATAGGAGGATGCCTCGCCCTATTTACCGTCAAACACCTGCACATCAGCGTCTTTGAAAGCGATGTGGATTGGCATGCCGATATTCAGATTCATCTCATCGAACTGCTGTTTTTCAATCAGTGCGACGAATTCGACGCCGACGTCTATTTTCAATCTGACCGATTCTTTTTCAGAGGCTATGGAGATGATGTCGCCGGGAAGGTAATTCCATTGTGGAGTGCAACGATTCAATCGTTGCTTTTGGCATGAATCCAATTCGATAGGTTGACGAACAAGGCGGATACTTTGGGGTGAAATACAAGCATATACGCTGCCTTTCTTTTCTGTGTGAACTGGTATTTTGACCGATGGTGAGAGGGACAACAGTTTTGTTCCGTTGGATTCTTCAATTTGAGCGGGGAAGATATTCTCCGGGCTGTTGTCGATTATGCGTCCCATAAATAACGAGATGATGTTGTCGGCAAGACAATAGGCCCGGGATAAGTCGTGAGTTGTCATTATGACGACTGAGCGGTTTTCGGATTTGATTTTTTGGATTAGTTCTTCAATGACTTCCGCATTCCGTTTATCAATGTTTGCGGTGGGTTCGTCCAGCAGGAGGGCTTTTGGTTCTAAAACCAACGCTCTGGCGATAGCGACGCGACGGACTTCGCCGGCGGAAAGTCCTCTCCCTTTGCGTTTTTCAAAGCCGGAAAGCCCTACCATCTTCAAGGCTTCTACCACTTTTTTGCCTCTTGCTTCTTTGCCCATTTTTCGGAGGCGCAAACCGTAAGCGATGTTTTTTTCAACGGTGGTGTGAAACAACACCGGCTCCTGCATTACAAGCGTTATTTGTCGGCGGGCGTTTGTGACGGAGATTGACTTGGGGGCAATTTTCCGTTCCCGGAAGAAAATCGCTCCACCGGTGGGCTCATCCAAACCAGCCAATAGGTTTAACAGCGTCGTTTTGCCAGAACCGTTAGGCCCAACTATGGCGTAAATCTTCCCCGCTTCAAAATCCAGCTCTGGGATTTCCAACGCTAACTTGCCGTCGTAGTATTTGGTTAGATTTTTTACACGAATAATTATTTCGTTCATAGTTCGGTTCAGAAACCAGGTTTTTATGCGGGGAAGAAACCGAGTTTTTTGGAAAAACTCGGTTTCTATATGGGAGGTTACTCAGTTATTTCCTTTGGAAATAATGTACCAAAATATTGATACCAAACGCTATCGCCAGCAAGATTACCCCCAATGCGATTCCCAGTTCAAATTCGCCTTTGCTTGTTTCCAACATGATAGCCGTAGTTATCGTCCTTGTGGAACCCCTGATATTCCCGCCGAGCATACTTGCGGAGCCAACTTCTGCGATAATCCTGCCAAATCCAGCCGTAATAGCGGCAAGCAGTCCGAATTTCGCCTCAAGCAAAACAACCCAAGCTGCCTGTGTTCCTGTAGCGCCTAAAGTCAAAGCAGTTTTCTGGACTCTCCTGTCTACGCCCTGTATAGTTGACATTGTCAACGCCGCTATGATGGGTGTGGCTAAGATGAATTGTCCAATTACCATCGCATTCGTCGTATACAACAATCCCAATGCGCCAAATGCACCGCGGCGGGAGATTAAAGCATAGACGGTGAGTCCTACTACAACGGTGGGCAACGCCATCAGGGTATTTAAAATTGTCGCTACCATCCGTTTGCCTGGAAATTCTTTGATGGCGATTAAGAAACCTAATGGTACGCCCGCTATGATGCTAAAAATGATGGCTGTGCAAGATACTCTCAGGGATACGAATACGATGCTGAAAAGTTCTTTGTCAAGCGTGAATAGTAATGTGAACGCTTGTTTTATGCCTTTGAGAATGTCGTTCAAGGTTAATTACCTATGCAAAAATACACTTCGTTGATTTTTGCGCTCCTGATTACCCAATTACCTATTTACCCAACTTAGGTGGCACGGCTGTAGGGTTAAAGAGCGCGTTGCCAAATTTTTTGTATTCAGCGATGATTTTTTGCCCCTGCACCGATGTCACCCAACCGATAAATGCCATTGCGTAGATGTAATTGACGTGTGGGTATTTTGCAGGGTTGACGGCGATGATGCCATACGGGTTAAACAATCGTTTATCGCCTTCGGCGAGGATTGGCAAGTCTATTTTCCCTTTGTAAGCGAGGTAAGTTCCCCGGTCAGTTATCGTATAGGACTGTTTTTCATCGGCAATCTGAAGCGTTGCGCCCATGCCCTGGCCGGTTTCCATATACCAATCCCCTTTGGGCGTGATTTTAGCCTCTTCCCAAAGCGATTTTTCCTTCTTGTGTGTTCCAGACTCGTCGCCTCTGGAAGCGAATGGACTTTGCTTGTCCGCTATCTTTTTCAAAGCCACCGTCGCATCTTTCGTACCTCTGATGCCAGCCGGGTCAATTTTTGGACCAATTATGATAAAATCGTTGTACATCACATCTCGGCGATTGACACCAAAACCGTCCTTTACGAATTTGTCTTCCGCCCTTCGCGAATGCACGAAGACGATGTCAACGTCGCCATTCTCGCCAAGCTTCAACGCCTTGCCAGTGCCAACTGCGATGACGTCAACTTTGATGTTGAATTTTTTCTCAAAAGGCGGCAACAGCACATCTAAAAGTCCGGTATTGTCGGTGCTGGTTGTTGTCGCCATTCTAATCTTTTCTTGACATAAGGCGGGAGATACAAAAGAAACGATAATGAGTAAAGATAAGCAACTTGTCAAAAATCTTTTATACATTGATTTTCCACCTCAATTTCAGTCAGCGTTTTTGTGTCCCATCAGGTTATCGATGACGCGCTCCTCAAGACGAACCTGTAACCTGGCACCGAGAAGTCGTTCGGTGTCCTCGTAATTGAGCTTCACTCTTCCCTGCTATCCCCACGCAAGCACCTTGCCTGCATCCTTGACATCATATCCGCCCATCTGCTCAACTTTATGTACGAAGTTTTTTGACCGAATGACTTCTAACAATTCCTGAATAGGTTCAGTATAGAAGTAGGCTTTAGGGATTATAAAGTCAAATCGTTCATTAGTAACTGGGATAAATTCCAAGCCAAATGCCAGCGCAGCGGCGTGTACGCCCAAACCTACATCTGCTCGGTCATTGCAGATTGCCATCGCCACTTCGATATGCGTCAAAACTTGATGATTGTAGCCTTCAATCTGATTTCCTTCGATACCCAATCGATTCAAGTGATAATCCAACAACAGACGTGTCCCTGCGCCTTCCTGCCGATTGATAAATCGCACATCCGGCCCACACAAATCTTCAAAGCCGCTAATATCGAAAGGATTGCCTGGTTGTACCATTAGTCCCTGCTCTCGATATACAAAATGCACCACAACTGTCTCTAATTTTGGCAAGTATTTCGGCAGATATGGAAAATTGTATTCATTAGTTTCAGGATGGAGAAGATGCGCTCCTGCAATGTGGCTTCGTCCTCGCTTGAGAGCCATTAAACCACCAACGCTCCCCAGATTTGCGGAAAGGAGAATCAATTGAGGAAATTTTTCATTGACTTCCGACGCGAGCAAATCTATCGACAAATCGTGGCTGCCGATGATAGTAATATTGTCTATTTCTTCTAAGGCTTTAGTACCTTTAATATCGTCCTCTATCCATTTATCTATCAAGTTTTTGGGGAATATCCACTTTCCTGTTATCTTGGTGCAGGGGATTCCCCCTCCTTTTATGAGAGCGTAAACCTTTTTCTCATTGAGGTTTAAATATTCGGCTACCTCTTTAGTCGTCATCATTTCTTGAGTCATCTTTTGTCCACCATTCTTGCCCATTTGGAATTTTCAGTATAAGAGTATATAAAATTTGCTGTGATTTGTCAAGGAAAAAAAATAACAAAAAATAACTTATATTACCAAATATTATTAAATATCTCTGTATTAACCGCATTTTTGGAATATAAATAGTTATTATATTGGTATTTATTAGGATTATTACTCTGCCAAAAGTTTTTCCTTGAAACAAACATTGCAGTCGGATACCTTGCGCAGGTTACGCTTTTGCCTTGCGCTAAAGAAGGTGTTATGTTATCCTGAAACTCGTGCGGTTCAGAAACTAAGTTTTCCGCAAAAACTTGGTTTCTATGTATACAAAAGCATAAATCAAAATAAAACTTGACAAAACTAATAGCAAGAATTGCGAATAAAACTTGACATAAGTTGGTGTTTATGATATATTTGGCTCTTCAGAGTTAAGTGGGGGAACGAAAATTGCGCTTAAAGCAGGTGAGCAGGTGGGCAGATGAGAAAAGTCGCTATTATCAAACCAACTGCCAGATTTCTTGGGTGGCTAAAAAATCTGCCTGATTGGGATTTGGATATGACACTTGGAGATTTTAGATACAAACCTTTGGGACGATGATGAGAATGACAAGGAGTATTTTATGATAGAATCAATACTAAAATTAGGCTTCATCATATCCGTTGCGATTTTCATAACACTTCTGACAGCAAACGTTTATGCTCAAATCAGCGGAAATAGGGCCAAAGGAGAAGAACACAAAACTTGGCCACGCAAAACGATTGACATTTTGCGCTCTTTATATTTAGGTTCAGATGGGTTGCCATCGCGTGAAGTCTTTTTGCGTACTCACGGATTATATCCTTTGAATCAAGAGTTCGAGTTGACACCGTATTTTCGTGCAAGCTATGCAAAAGATACACTTGAACGGATTAACGGTAGGTTAATGCCTCGTGCTTCTGCTGTACCTCTGAACTTAGACTTTTATGTGGAGTGTGAAAAGAAACATCAGGCTGCCAATTCCGCTTCTCCGATATGGGATGGACGTGTCTACGAAGAAAACGGATTTGTTTCCGGCGCGAAAACGGTACTGCGACGAAAACATGGACAGTTAATAGTTGGAGGTTATTCGGATGGTTTGTGCGAAAAACCTGTGGGGCTAATAGACGATAACGGGCAGTTTATTCCCAAACCATCAATATCAGCCGAACAGTTTCCGCTGTTGCGCATCCCACCAGCGCAGATTCTTTTTGACCCGTATGAATGGAAACTGTTGCGCATAATGTCTTGCGAGGGAAAAACCATACTGGAGCGGGAGCGCCATTTTCTTCCGGTTACGATTTATAATCAAGGCGGAATGCCGGTGAGCAACCTGCGTTTTGCTCTGCGCAAGGTATCGGACAAAGCGTCGTTAGTCCTCGAATGTATCAGAGGGAACGAACGGATAGAATTGGCAAAATGCGAAGTAATCAAAAGGTGGCTAACGACAACAAGGCTCTCTACTTTTACTCACGGGTTAGGGGAGCGCACGGACGGACGGGGCCAAGTGGTAGGTACTACTGGTATGTTTACATTGATGTAGATACTAATCCCAACACAGGCTATCCGCCCACTCGGGATGACAACTGCTATTTCGGTGTGGCAATTGGCGATGATTGTGAAGCGCAGTTTGAGTTTGCAGATAACCGTTTTGTCAAAGGTTTTTTCGGGTTCACAGGAGCCGGCGCTGAAAAAGAGGTTTTGGATGGAAGGCTGCAACTCGGAACATCATTCTACTCCAGTGAAGATGCTCAAGGGCGAAAGCGAACTCGTTACAAGGTGGAGTATGTCAACCGGCGGCGCAAGTTCCGAGAAGGTTCACGCTTCATTACCCACGACTATACCGAAGGCAGTAGTGAAGACATCGTAATCGCACTTTCCCCTGACGGTTCAGAGGTAGAAATGGCGGTAAATCTTGAAGGCTTCCTGTGGGATGAATCCGGAAATCCGCTGATGTATCTTGGAAGAGAGATTGATTTGGCAGTAGGTGCTGAAGCAAAGAGTGATTTCTATGGTACTGACAAATGGGGTGCCGATTCAAGCCCAGTTATCTATGGTTATCGTCTCAAAAGTAAGTAAGCCCTAAAGATAGCCAACGCCGGTCATCATGCTCTACCCATTCTCTTACGGCTTGGGTTGAGTGCGAAGCGTATCGAAACCAACGGCGAAATTCAGATTCTCAAAACAGGAGGATTGCCACTCGGAATGAGCGAGGAACAGTTCGCACTGGAAAACGGCGATGTGTTAATCTTGATGACCGACGGCATCATTGAGGCACTGGATAGCGACGACAATTTCAGGACGATTGGAGAAGCCCATTGTCCAAGAGGAATGATTTTGGTTGAAGTATTGGCTAAATGATGGTATGCTATGTAGCATAGACAAAATTAATTTCTATTCTCTACAACTGATGGGGGTATCATATGTTTTTATCAAACGCAATCGTTGCCTCTCTTCGATTTTCTTTATTGGATTATTCCTCAATGAATGTCAACCACATCGTCGATGACAAACTCAAAAGTCTTATCCCTCCGGTTCTATTGCCTGACGGCAGCGAATTCATGACTTGGGAACAACCTCTAACATTTGCGAAAACATTTTACGTGGATGGCTCACACCCCGAAGCCAGCGATGACGGCCCTGGGGCAAAGGCAAAACCGTTTCGGACAATCAACAAGGCCGCAGAGATACTCCAGCCCAAAGAACGAGTGCTCGTTGCCGAAGGCGTCTATCGCGAGTGGATACGTCCTAAACGAGGTGGCACCTCGCCGGACAACATGATAAGCTATCAGGCCGCACCCGGGGCAAAAGTTGTCATCAAAGGTTCACGTCTTATCAAAGATGGCTGGGAACCCTTTGACACAGCGGCGGGAATCTGGAAGTTGTCTCTGGATGCCGATTACTTCGAGTCTGATTACAATCCTTTTACCATCCCCAACGTTACCCCGGAGCAGTTTGACGATATGTCTTGGGCTCGACCGTGGCGAGGCAAGACACCCTACACCCTCCCACGCGGACTGGTGTTCCAGAACGGACGAAGGCTTCAACAGGTTCAGGCTCAAGATGAACTTCAAGAGGAGGCCGGTGCCTATTGGGTTGACCTCAAAGGGAGAGTGTTATACTGCCATCCGTTCGAGAAACAGCCCCCGACAGACGCTAACATCGAGCTTACGACGCAAAAGTCCATCTTCGCACCGGAGGAAATCGGCCTCGGTTACATTCATGTCAAAGGCTTCACTCTTGAGCATGCCGGTAATCCCTTCCCGTTTCCACAGTATGGGGCTTTCTCGACGACTCGTGGCCATCACTGGATTATCGAAGAGAATACTATCCGACAGGTAAATGGTGTTGGTCTCGACATCGGCTCGCAACACTGGAAGCTGCCTCAACCAGAGAGCAAACCTGGGTGGCACATCGTTCGCCGGAACACTCTCACCGATTGTGGCGTTTGTGGCATCCAAGGGTCGGCATCCCGCAACAACCTGATTGAGGATAACCTGCTTTTGGGTAACGCATTTCATCCGGTGGAACGCTACTACGAGACGGCTGGAATTAAGACGCACCATAATGTCAATACACTCATTCGCCGGAACCGCATTTGCGACACACACAACGGTTGTGGCATCTGGATGGACTTCGCTAACGTTAACTCACGTTGCTGCCAGAACATAATCATCAATGTGAAAACGATGCTGCCATTGGGTGGTTGCAATGTCGAAGTAGCCAGCCCAGCATGCCCCCAACCCAAGGGGGGTGCTGCCAATTCCAAATAAGTCAAAGCTATGGCGGCGGCAACAGGTGCCATAGGATTGGCTTTGGGAGCGTGGGCGATAATAAGGTGTGGTGCGCTACGTCCAATGATGTCTACCCCTGCCTCTTCTACTAAATATCCAAATTTAGGTGCTTTCGTGTTTCATAATTGAGTTTTGGCAAAAATTAAATTTACGACAACAGAAGTTGTCGAAATCATTAATCAACACGTATTTTAACACATTTTCTCCTTCTGTTCAACAAGAAAAAAATGATTAATAATGAACCTTTTTATCAGTTGCGACACTTTAGAAGATAGAAGGACTTCGTAATACTCTGTATGTTCGCGGTGGAAGTGGGCTGGAAAACAGCTTTTTCATAGATAACATTGAGATACCAAACGTCAATCACTTCCCAGAACAAGGTTCATCCGGCGGACCAATCGGCATGCTCAATGTGGACTTCATTCAGGACGTTGATTTTTACACAGGTGGATTTTCCGCAATTTACGGGGACAGACTGTCATCTGTGATGAACTTGTCTTTTCGGGAAGGAAACCGAGACGAATTTGACGGTCAATTGGATTTGAGTTTTGCAGGTTTCGGAGGCATTGCCGAAGGACCAATTTGGAACCAAAAAGGTGCATGGTTGCTTTCTGCCAGACGCAGTTATCTTGACCTTATCGTTGGAATGATTGGTGAAAGTAGCATACCAAAATACAGCGACTATCAAGCAAAATTAACCTATGATGTGTCGGACAAACACAAAATCACACTGTTGGGTATCCTTGGCATCGACGAAATTGTTGATGAAAGAGAGAATACCGTTGAAAATAGGGACAACACGTATGTCGATGCAGCCATTACCCAGAATACCGCAGGATTAAATTGGCGGTATATCTGGGGAGACAAGGGAGTCTCCGATACCTCGATTTCCCATACCTTTGTCCAAAGTGCTTTTGAGTTATTCGAGACTCGCAACTATATTGAGACTGGAATAGACAAAATACTCTTTGACCAAGACTCTAACGAACAAGAATTCAAACTCAGGAATGTAAACTATTTCATAATCAACCCGTCACACAAATTGGAGTTTGGCATTGAAGCAAAACACCTGAGGACGGAATACGACAACTTCTATGGCGAATACAGCGACCAACTTGGCAATTTTACACCGGAGTTCAGAGTGGATGATAACATCAGTGCATCAAAACTGCATGCTTTCCTGAGTTACAATTGGAAGCCGTTCAGTCAATTGACGTTGACACCGGGGCTGCGTATAGGACATTTCACCTACAATGAGAATACGAATGTTTCCCCAAGATTATCCGCATCATACCAGCTTGGCAATAGAACCTCAATCAGCGCGTCAACGGGAATTTACTACCAAAATCTGCCGTTGGTTCTCCTGTCCCAAAACGAGTCGAATAAACGGCAAATTGACCCGCGTGCTTATCACTACGTCTTGGGGGTAAGTCATCTGCTTACCGAGAACACGCAACTTACCGTCGAAGCTTATGACAAGGAATACGCCCATCTCCCACTTGACCAAATACAACCTCCTTTGTCCATTATTGACCAAGTGGTGGACATGGGCGTGTTCATGAATCAAAACCCCCTCGTTGATACCGGTGAGGCATATTCACGGGGTGTCGAGGTAATGTTACAGAAAAAATTAGCCCAGAATTTATATGGTATGGCGAGCGCATCCTACTTCAGGTCAAGATATGAGGGTTATGATGGTATATGGCGAGAGCGTGTTTTCGATAATCGATATACGTTCAACGTTGAAGGTGGCTATAAACCGAATAATAAATGGGAATTCAGCGCACGTTGGGTTTGGGCAGGTGGCGCACCTTATACGCCCTTCGATGTTCCCGCGTCCCAAGCCGCTCATCGTGGTGTTTATGACGAGAACAATGTTAATGGCGAACGCCGTCCCGATTATCATTCTCTGAATCTCCGATTTGACCGCCGTTTTCACTTCAGTAGTTCAAACCTGACGTTTTATCTCAGCGTCTGGAATATCTATGGTAGAAAGAACATTTCAAGTTATCAATGGAACGAAATCGACAACAAGCAGGAAACATCAACAGGATGGGGAACTGTCCCTGTTTTTGGCATCGAATATGAATTTTAGGATTGGATGGCAAGTGACATTCCTTAGTGACTTATGAGGAGTCCTTTATGGCAAGGGATATTGGCAAATATCAATCGCAGATTGAGAAATTTGTGAATGAACTGTGCAACACCTACTATAAACACAGCCAACCTGAAGACCGAGCGGATATTCGCAGTGAAGTAGCTCTTATCGCTCATGAGAAACGCAGTAAGGTGGAAAATAAGGACGAAACTGAGTTCCTTGCGTGGTTACACGAAATTGCCAAAAACATCATTAGGAATTGGTCACGTCGTCAAGGACGGATTGCCAAGCGTTCATTTGGCAGCCTTGACGACGAGGATGTTGGGGAGAATTTTGCCCAGAACATAGAATCGGATGCGCCTTCACCAGTAACGCTCCTTTTAAATCAGGAGAAGATTCAGGTGGTTCGGACGGCAATATTACAACTCCCCTTGATTCACCAACAAGTAATCTGGTTATTCTACATTGAAGAACTTCCTGAAAACAAAATTGCCAAACAACTTAGAATCCGAAAAGGTACGGTAAAGAGCCGTCTCCATATAGCGAGAAAACGTCTCGCAACACTTTTGGAACCGTATTTATTTAATTGACTATGAAGTCTATTCCTCTGTTACTTTTATATCGACAATGTGTAGCCCAACTTTCTAAGTTGGCTGTCTGGAACACCGCCGCCCTATATCTTGGGATAACAGCGAATTTTTAATATCAAATTAAGGTGGGAAACGAGCGGCACTTCCCACTTCCGAAAGGGGGATTGAATCGATGAAGTGCAAAGTTACACAAGTACGATTGCTTGATTACATAGACGGAAAATTATCCGCTGAAATATCACAAAAAATCTCGCATCACCTTTCAACCTGCGAAACATGCGAGAAGATGTATGAACGCTATCAAAAAACACACGAAGCGTTAAGTGAGTTTGGTGGAGCGGTTCGAGCAGGTATTATTGATATGGAAGCCCCATCATTGCCGCAGTTTCGACAAAACCCATTTTGGGAAAAGATTTGGAGTCGGTTGAAAACCCCTGTGCCTGTGTGGATTCCTTCAGCAGCGATTCTGGCAGTTCTGCTTATATTCACCGTAATAATCTTCTCTCCACTGAATCCGCCAATAGAGCGGGGACCGGAAAAGGGAGGCGGGAACATGGGTAGCGTCACACCTCCCCTCGCTGCGGAAGCAATGTTGGAATTTCTGATTGTGCCTGACCCAACTGACTTCGGACAATTGGCAGCCTCAGTCGAGGCTGTTGAGAAGTTTATGGAATCTCATCCCGAAGATTTAGCGATGCACGCCAAACTGGTAGAACTTTACCAGGCACAACTCAATTTGAAGTCTCTCTCTGAGGCTTCCCGCACCATGTTGACGAAAAAGCTATCAATTGAGCGAGCACGTTTTATTGAACTGCTGGAAAAAACAAATTTGATAAAAGGAGTCGAAAATGCCGAATAACAGCCTTTTTTGGAAAACACTCGGATGTTGTCTCTTGATATGTAGCTTCTTCTTGACATTTGAGACATCTGTAAACGCCGAACAATATGCAATACTCGTGGGAATCTGGGAATATCACAATAAAAACCTACAGCTTGAAGCGCCACCAAATGACCTGAAAATCATGAAGTCCTTGCTTTCTTCAGGTGGTGTTATGCCAGACAACATACAGGTTTTAACAAATCCGGACAAGGAGCGAATCCAGCGCACCTTTCGGACGTTCAGCAAACGTCTGACACCTGCTGACAGCCTTCTCTTCTATTTCAGCGGACATGGCACACAGATTATCGACAAGTTTGGTACTTTCCCCGGCGATGAAGCCAAAGGGCGATACCCTGACAAAAACGACGAAGCTCTGTTGCCTGTGGATGTGAATCTGGCATCACCAGAGACTTACTTGCTGGACGATGAACTCAATGCCATGCTGCAAGAATTTCAGACGAAGAAGATTACCTGTATTATCGACACATGCTATTCTGGTGACATCCTTAGAGAGATTCGCTTGGGACGGCCGAAAGGTGCGCCTGTGGCGGATACGCCTGACATCCGTAGCCAGACTCCATCATTGAGCCGCACGGAGGATATTTTGGATGACGCGGCAGAATTCGCTATCCTGCTGGCAGCAGCATCATATAATCAGGTGGTTCACGAATTGAGAATACCAGTCCGCAATGACTATCTACCCGTCAGTGCCATGACTTATTCCCTTTATCGACAGGCAATGCGGTCGTCAAAACTGACGTACCGACAATTGCTCCAGCAGATTCAAACTGACCACCAAACGTGGAACCTGCCTTGGTCGCCCGTGCTTGAGTGCCCTGAAAATCGCCTTGGTGAGTTCTTCCTTGAAGGGACAGTTTTCACGCAGCAAGATGAGGTATTAAGCCTGAAGACAATCACAGGACATTCCACATCACTTAACCAAAGCCAACTGATTTCCGCTGGCGGGGGAGATTTTCGCTTGGGAATGCTACGCGCACCCAAAGTGCGGAGTTGGGCGATTGTCATTGGTGTGGACACTTATCCACAACCATTCCAATCTCTGAAATATGCCGCCAATGATGCTAAAGCGGTCAAGGAAGTATTCCAAGATGCCGGCTTCATGGTGACATTAATGACACCCGATAGTTTGATTCAACCAACAAAAGGGAATATTATCCAACAACTTGAACGACATGGGCAGCTTGAAGAGATTGACCTTTTGACCGTTTATCTGAGCGGACACGGCGATGATGTCGATGGGACGGGATATTTTTTGCCGATGGATGTTGCTGAACCACTCTCTCAAAGCGGGTTAAGTTTGGAAGAACTATTCGCTATCCTTAATAAAGCAAATGCAAAACACCGTTTCATCATTGTGGATGCCTGTCGAGTTGTTCCAAAACAGCACTTCATTGCGGCTCTATCGCGATACAGTGAAGAGGACAATATCATCTTTACCGCATGCGATAGTAACCAATGGGCACCAGAAGTACCGCAATTACAACACGGGTTGTTCACCTATTTTCTCCTGAAGGGCCTGGCAGGTGAAAGCGAAGATGACCGGGGGGCGGCAACTGCCGATGGAAGAGTGACCATTTTGGGTTTGTTGGATTATGTGATGAGAGGTATAAAAGACTGGTACGCTCATCTGCCGGCTGAACTGAATCTGCCACAGCAGATTACACCACGAGTTTTTTACAACGGGAGATATATTTCGCTCTTGAATAATCAAGGTGTTGACCCGATGGTTCTGAACAATCAGAGGGTTTCTCCTGTCAGAAGAGCGATTGACGAAGTTAAGCGGGCAATTGGAGAAGCGATTGTCGAGGGACAGAAAGAGATTCAATGGGAGGGAAAAAAGCCATATAAGCGCAGCCCTCTGGCAATCTCATTGGTGCCCGATCTTTCCTTTAGCAGCAATGTCGTTGCCAATGTATCTTTCAACCTTCTTGCTGGGCATCATGCGAAGCTCGACGGTGTTGAATTTGGTGGTGTGATTAATATGGAAACGGAAGAGATGCGCTGGGCTCAGGGTGCGGGAGTTGCGAATATTGTTGGAGGGGATGTAAAGGGATTTCAGGGGGCTGGAACCCTTAACTTTGCCTACGGTAATCTCAATGGTTTGCAAGCGTCAGGAGTCGCTAACTATGCTGGCGGCAATGTTTGGGCCAGTCAACTTACCGGAGTGATCAATATCGCTGCCGGTAGTCGTTTTAACGGCGTGCAAGCGTCAGGGGTGGCCAACGTGGCAAATAATTTAAGGGGCGCGCAACTTAGCGTCGTCAACATTGCGAACCGGGTGATTGGCACACAAATCGGCGTTGTCAACATTGCTCGGAACGTGGAAGGATTACAGCTTGGCGTCGTCAACGTTTCGGAGAACAACTCCGGAGCGCCCATAGGGCTTGTCAGTTTTGTCAAAGACAATCCGTTGCATTTGCGTTTCTGGAGCAGCGACACTGCAATTGCAAATGTAGGACTTAGACTCGGAAACCGGTATGTTTATAATCTGCTGATGGCTGGCATCCAACCTGACAATGATGATTACAGGTGGACTTACGGACTTGGTATCGGTGGA
>CAZRLY010000130.1:0-16321 GCA_964601015.1 uncultured bacterium | reverse complement strand
GGCGACCAAGTTTTTTGTAACAATTTCCGCTGCCGCGCCACGCTTGACGTAAATCGGATGGGCGGGCGTCGGGATAGTGTCTGATGATAATTTGATATTCCGCCAACGCCCTTGAATAATCTTCCAGCGCGTGGGTAACATCGCCGTGTGCTTCGTAAGCCTGCGCTAAACGGCAACGCGAGCCGATTTGAGAATAATGAGCCAGTTCCTTCTTGAAAGTTTCTACCGCATTTTTCGTCTCTCCCATCTGCTGGTAGCTTTTGCCCATTATCGTTTGCGCTTCAGCAACATAGATGATTGGAGGAAAACGGTGAATTACCGATTGACAGGTTTTTATTGCCATCTGATATGTCCTCCGCTGAAAGAGGTTATGTGTGCGTTCCGTCAGCTTTCGGATTTCTCGGAGTTCATCAGGGGGCAAATCTTGCCGATTCGCCAAACGTTTCAGAGCTACCATTGCGCAGATGGCAAGTTCTCCCTCTGTAAATCGCAGAAGGAAACCTTTGTAAATAGCTCTGGCGGCCGCGAGTTTGCCCAACTTTTCACAACACAGAGCGCTATTGAACCACGCCATTCTAAATTGCCACTCCGCTTTCTCCGTCGTTCGAGTTGTGTTGTCGAGTTGTTTGTTATGCTCCACGATTGTTTTGTACTGCATCAACGCTCTGGCATAATCTCCGCGCTCATGATATGCCTTGCCGAGATAATATCGACAAGTCATTTCGCCCCTCTCTTCCGCCTCCCCAAGTCCTTCGCGCAGGGCGTTTTCGTATGCCGATATAGCCCTGTTCAACTCTCCAAGCCGGATGTAGTTCATTCCCATCAGTGTTTTAGCATTGTTGGCATATTTGCTCTCCGGCCAATTTTCCACGACACGCTGGTAAATCTGGATGGCATGTCGATATGCTTGTTCTTCGCTTGAAACTCTGTCAGCTTCATCCATCAACCTCTGAGCGAAATCCGGTCCCAACTTTTGTAGCGACAATGCGCTTTGGATGAGCGCTACGTTTTCCCGCAACCGCGCAATCGCCCTGTGCAATCGGCTTTCCACAGTACCGGATGGAATCCCCAAAAACTCACCTATTTCTTTAGTGGATAATCCATCCATCTGAAGAGTTATCACAACTCTGT
Source organism: uncultured bacterium (assembly GCA_964601015.1). GTDB lineage: Bacteria > Poribacteria > WGA-4E > DTYX01 > CAZRLY01 > CAZRLY01. Next base: position 15,190 of record CAZRLY010000130.1, on the reverse strand, counting down.
GTTTTTCTGGCAGGGAGTTAATGCTATCCTGTATAATCTGTCGGAGTTCTTTGGATTCAACTTCATCTTCGGGCGTCGGTGTTGCATCTGACGCAGACTCAACGACACTTTCATCTTTTTGGGCACATTGCTTCCGCAGCCAGTCATTGCAAATATTCGCAGTGATACTTTTAATCCAACTGGCGAATTTATTTGGGTCGCGCAGGGTGCTGAGTTTTTCAAACGCTTTGATGAAGGATTCCTGAGCCACATCCTCCGCGTCGGAAAAACTACCTGTTATGCGCAACGCCAAACCATGTACCGCACCCTGGTATTTTTTAAACAACGCGTTGAAAGCATTGGTATCGCCGTTTAATGTTTGTTCAATTAGTTCTGCGTCAGAGGTTTGCATCCGACTTTCCTCCAGCGATATTTGTCGATGTTGGAAAATCAGAAACCAAGTTTTTTAACTTGATTTCCATTGACTATATAGACGTAAAATGAACTAAAAATCCTCCATTTTGCCTGAAAAAATCACGCTTAATTAATTGACAAGACAGCATAAGTATGTTACATTGAATTTTAAGCAACCCAAAATGAGGATGTTATTATGAAAAATTCATTCCGTCTTGGAAAAATATTCGGGATTGAGATACGACTGGACTATTCCTGGTTTGTCATATTCCTTCTGGTTACAGCATCATTAACACACCGTTATGCGGATACCCATAGCGAATGGAATTCGCTCGTTTCTTTGGGCGTTGGATTAGCTACCAGCCTGTTGTTTTTCGCGTCAGTATTGGCTCATGAGATGGCTCACAGTCTCGTAGCTATCCGAAGCGGAGTGCCTGTCAGGAGCATTACCCTTTTCATTTTCGGGGGCGTAGCACAGATTACCAGAGAGCCGAAACGCTCGCTCGATGAATTTATCATCGCGTTAGCCGGTCCGGGGATGAGTATCTTAATTGCCATTCTGTTCGGCATCATCCAGCTTGCAATTGGTTGGGAGAGCAAACACCCCGCAGCAGAATTGGCTGCCCGGTTGAGCGGAGTAAATTTTGTCTTAGCAATATTCAACCTGGTACCCGGTTTTCCGTTGGACGGCGGACGGGTTCTTCGTTCTATAATCTGGGGGATTACTAAAAATTTCAGAAAGTCCACATGGGTAGCTTCCATCATCGGGCGCGGTGTCGCATACTTCTTCATACTTTTAGGCATCGGGATGTTTTTCATCTGGAAAGAGCGGATTGGCGGGGTTTGGATGGTTTTCATAGGTTGGTTTTTGAAGAACGCCGCAGTAAATAGCTATCGCCGAGCAACGCAGATGGATATGCTTCAAGGACATACAGCCAGCGAGGTTATGACAACAAATTGCATTTGTGTATCCCAATATTTAACGCTTGATGAATTGGTACAATCTTACATCTCCCAGACTAACCGACGTTGCTTCCCCGTTGTAGATGAAGGGCGGGTGTTCGGTTTGGTGACGATATATCATGTCAAGAAAACGCCGAAAGAACGTTGGACTGTCACTACGGTAGGCGATGTAATGATTCCCCTTGGACAGCTTGAAACCCTCAAGCCAGACGACAACTTATCCGACGTACTTGATAAAATGTCCACAGGGAACGTGAACCAAATGCCTGTTATAGAAGATGGACGGATGATAGGTATGGTAGAGTGGGATATTTTGTTTGCATTTATCCAACGTTCTGAGAAATGATGAGACAACTCTCAATTTCAAAAAGCGATTGGAACATCTTTGGTTTGTTTATAGCAGCGGTGGTATTTCCCAGTTTGCTGTTGAGTCTGCTGAGTTTTTGGGTATTACGCCAGCAACAACGGGCAGAGAAACTTGCTGCTCAACGACGTGCAGCGGTAATATTGGATGAAATAGATGAACAGTTGCATAACAGGTTGCAAGCGTTAGAAGGCAAATTATCCGATGTGGCAGGGCAATTACCTTCGATGTCTGATGTCGCAGAGGTAATTGAAACGGCAGGAACGCAAGAACCACTTTTTGCGCAGTTTTTTCTGCTTGGCGCAGAGGGAAATATCATATTTCCAGTACCTCCCTTATTCTCAGTCCCCGCTGAACCACCCTCCACAACCGCATGGCAAATTGCTCAATCACACGAATTTGTTTCAGGGAATTTGAAGGGAGCTGTAAAAGATTATCGAGCGATGCTGGAAAACGATGAAGGGAATCCCTTTGTCCTGAATGCCCTCGCCCGCTGTTATTTCAAGCAGAAAAAGTTTCAAGCCGCCAAAACGCATTTTGAACTTGTAGCGTCCTGTCAAAAGTCGCCGACATTCCTGCGCTTCGGTGCATACTACCAATTGATTCAAACGAAGAAAACGCAGGGAGAATTGGAATCAGCGGCGCAAACTCTGGTGGAATTTGCCGAGTTGATGACGGACGCATCGAAATCTTTTGACCACAGTGCATGTACCTACTACCTTGACCAGATTACCTCCCTGTTAGAAGAATCCTTCCCGACTATTCCCGCACCGCTTCGAGCGCGCCTGGAGGACGCTCTGCAAAAATGGCAGCGACGAGTGAGCGTCTATAAATTTCGCAAATTGCTTGAAGGAGAACTTCTGCCGATGTTTTTACCGTTGGTATCCAATATTCATGAAGGCAAGACAAGATGGATACCATTGCAAACTTCTGATGGTTGGCAGGTGTTGTTCTGCGTCAAAGTCAAAGACGGGACACTTGGCACCACGTTGGATGTGCAAAAACTTCAAGGCAAATTAATAGAGAGTTTAAATTCCCGCTTGCGTAACCTCGGCGAGAAAGCTATGGGAACGACTATTGGGATTGCCGAAGAACGCCCAACATCAATGATAGCTTCCCTCCGACTTGCCCCGCCGCTCAGTTTCTGGCAACTGGCTATCCTATCCAAAAATCAATCGTGGCAACGTATCACACGCTGGCAATTTCGCCTGATGTTTTGGGCATCAATTTTATGCGCAACCGCGCTCTTCGGCGGTATAATCCTTGTAGGTAGACAAATCAGAAGGGAACATGAGCTTTCACGTATGAAAACAGATTTTGTCTCAAACGTCTCCCACGAACTGAAAACCCCGCTAACGTCCATCCGCATGTTCGTTGAAACCCTGCGTCTGAAACGTTACCGAGATGAATCAGAAGCAAGCGAATACCTCGACATTTTGCAAGAGGAAACGGAAAGATTAACGCGACTGGTCAATAGTGTACTTGATTTTTCGCGCATGGAACGCGGCAGGAAACGGTTTCAATTTGAGGAGGAAAATCTTGCGCTGATAGTGAGCGAGACGGTTGAAGCGTTCAAGCGTCAGTTGCCAGAATATGAAAACTGCGATATAACAGCGGAGATTGAGGACGTACCGACGCTTAAACTTGACAAAGATGCTATCGCAAACGTACTGCTCAATTTATTGAACAACGCCCTGAAATACTCAAAACCTCCCAAACAGATATGTGTGACGCTGTCCCAGGCGAACAAGAACGCAGTTTTGTCCGTATCGGATAACGGCATCGGCATCCCAAAGCGCGACCAAAAAAAGATTTTCCGGCGATTCTATCGGGTCAACGACATCCTCTCACGCGAAGTGGAAGGCAGCGGATTAGGACTTTCCATCGTCAAATACATAGTTGATGCGCATGGGGCGAGTATTTCGGTGGATAGCAAAGTCAATAGGGGAAGCACATTTAGCATCGCTTTTCCCGTGTAACGCATTCGAAAATTGAATTTTCGCAGTCCAAAGCAGCTATACGGAGGTGGGAAAACGACGATGACACAAATTCTCATCATAGAAGATGACCGAGCTATTTTGCGCGGACTGGAACAAAACCTTCGTTTCGAGGGCTATGAGGTCAATATGGCAGTAGACGGCGAGCAGGGATTACAGTTGGCGATTGAAAAATCGCCTGACCTAATTATTCTGGATATCATGTTGCCGAAGATGAACGGTTACGAAATCTGTCGTCAACTTCGGCGCGATGGGAACAATGTGCCGATTTTAATGCTGACGGCGAAAGGCAAGGAGATGGACAAGGTACTCGGTTTGGAATTGGGCGCGGACGACTATGTGGCTAAACCATTCGGTGTTATGGAGTTGCTTGCTCGTGTCAAAGCCTTGCTACGCCGCGTTCAGAGGACGGAATCGGAATTGACCCAACTCCAGATAGGGAACGTCGAAATTGACTTTGAGGCGTTCACAGCTTTCCGCGCAGGTGAGCCGATTGAACTTACCACCCGCGAATTTGCTCTGTTGCGCTATCTGGCAAAAAACGCTGGAAGGGCACTCTCCCGCCGGATGATTCTCAACAAGGTGTGGGGGATTGACTATTACGGTACACCCCGCACGGTGGATAATTTCATCACACGATTGCGGCAGAAAATTGAGCCGAACCCGGATAAACCACAACATCTCCTGACGATTCGAGGTATTGGGTATAAATTTGTGTACTAAAAACCGAGTTTTTGGCAAAAACTCGGTTTCTGATAATCACTATGACACAAAAATGATTTGTTCGTGACAATTCTGTGACAATCGCATGGTATAATATACCCAAAAGCAAACAAATTAATTTTTTGGGAGGTTGTACAATGCAACGCAAATTTTACATCACAACAATCATTTTTCTTTTTCTTTTCAGCGTCACTCTTTTTGCTCAATCCGTCGGGAATATGTATCAGGACGGGCTGCACAAGGAAGAGACGTTAGGCGATTTGAACGCTGCAATCGAAAGCTACAGCAAGGCGGTTGAGATGCAACAACAGAATCGCCAAATAGCCGCACAAGCGCAGTTGCGGATTGGTTTATGCTACGAGAAACTCGGTAAGGACACGGAAGCGAAAGCCGCTTTTCAGAAGGTTTTAAAGATGTTTGTTGAACAAGAAGAGGTTGTCCAGATAGCGCGAAAACATATTCAAAGAGCAAGCCAGCGGCATGCTCTACTAAGCGACGGACATCCCTACTTTCCGCTATCGGTTGGTAACCGGTGGGTTTACGATTTCTCAAAAGGACGAACCGTAGAGGAAAGAACGATGGAATTGATTTCGAGTCAGGAAGATGCAGAAGGAACTACTTGGTACCGCTGTGGAGATTCCCCCTGGAAGGACGCGGTGGTAGACTGGGGCCTAAAGGATAATGGGCTTTTTTTGCGGGTGGAGCAAAGCTCAAAATCGGATATAGTCCCAATGCTGACTTCCCCGATTGAATCTGGTCGGAAATGGGAATTCAAGCTGGCGTCAGATGAGACGCTGGGTATAAACTTTCAGATTTTATCCGCTAAAGAAAAAGTGACAACACCTGCCGGAACTTTTGAAGAGGTTGTTAAACTCCAATTTGAAATTCCGGAGGACGAGACAGACTATTTTTATTTTGCCAAAGATGTCGGGTTGATTAAATTAACTGGCCCGCATGGAATTTGGGAACTGAGAGAATACACATTGGTTCCCAAACCTGGCCAATTAAAGATGAATTTGATGGATTTGAAGCCCCCTCAACCGGGAAGCTTTGTCTGGTTTGAAAACATATTTACAGGAGCACCGGAGCCGGAAGAGCCAGAACCACCAGAGACGGTGGGTTTGGTGTCAATTGTTGTACAACGTCATGAAGATGGCAGTTTCGACACGATAGGGTGTAGCTTAGGCCACAGCGAACGCCTATTCCCTCAGAAGGTGGACGCTAAATTTATGAAAGGTATTCAATTTCTTGGTGGCATGTATACTCCAAGTAAGAAGATGGTAGTTTTGTTATCCCCGCAACTCCCCGATGCCACTGTCACGGTAGGAGATTCCTGGAGGAAAGAGGATGCACTTGAGGGGCACTATGCTCTGGATGGAACCATGAAGTTTCTTGGCAACCTGGTCGTAGGGGGCCGTCTTTGCCACATCATTGAATTTTCCTGGAATGGTACCGTGAATGGCAAAGATACGACGGAAGAATTTGGCATTAACATGCCTCAAGATATAGAATTTGCGGTGAATGGCAAATATGCAATTGACACTCAGACACGCATAGGCTTGTTTTTGGAATGGACGTATCGGTTCCCAGAACTCGGTATACCACTAAACTTGCAAACAAAATCTATGCAATTTGGCATAAAAACAACATCTATCCAATTTGGTCAGCTTCCAGCGCAAACCCTGGAACTACTGCAGAAAGGACATCAACTCCTGTTGGAGCGCAAACTGGATGAAGCGGAAACTATTTTGAAGCAGGCTGCCTCCGAATCACCTGATATTCCATGGCTAACCAGTTTGAGTCGAGGATTAAGTAACTGGGGATTGTCAAGTAAAAACGGAATTGGGGACTTGAAAGAATATACTCAGGCCCCTGCGCAAAAAGAACTTACGCTCAAGATTTTCGAGCCGGTCGCGGGGTTGCCAGGGTTGATGATGTTGGACGAAGAATTTGTAACGAAGGAGGAATTGCGACAAAAACTTCAGGAAGCAGGCAAGGTTGCAAGACTCCAAATAATAGCTCACCAGGCCGTCTCTCTCATGCAATTAGATGAGATTATGGAACTCGCCAAAAGCGCGGGGGTTGATAGGGTTGGCCAGGTCATCTCAAAACCCGGCTCCGAGAAACCCTGCGGCTTCGACACCCCAGCGGACACCTTCCGCAGCCTGCAAATCTTCATCGAAAACGAAGACTGGGAGAACATCCAAGAATGTTTTACGCCAGAAACCCCACTGCCGCCGCCGGATGATGAAGAGGTCAAAACGTTTGCAACATTCCTTCAGCGAAAATACGGAACGCGAATAATTCACGTCGAACAGTTCGGCGATGAGGCGATTGTGATGGTGCGAATGATTCGGCAAAAGCCCGAAGAGCGAGTTACCGTTTTTTTGCGCGCCAGTTTGCGAGAGGGACGCTGGTTTCTCTGGGGGGCGAAATACCCACCCGATTGGATGCCGCCGCGTGAAGTGTTGCGTCATCTCGGATTTATTTTCGACGATGAATGGATGTTGATGGGACCATTTTATGTGCCGCCGGAAGAATTAGAGATTCAATGGCATCAAGAGCCATTTAAGCAGGGAGAATTGGACAAACCGCAGGATGAATTGCCTGAAAACATTGAAGAGTTGTTGAATCAATGGGTTCAAGAGCCGTTCAAATGGACATTAGTGGACGATGGCAAACCGGACGCATACGTTGACCTTTCAACCCAGTGGCTTGATAAAGAAACGCCCAACTTGGGAAACGCCCGGAAGCAAGACATAAACGAAGAAAAAGACTACTGGGGTGCCTATGCAATCGCATACATCCACTCCCCGGATGACCGGGAGGTTGAATTGTACTTGCGCGGTTCGGTACGTTGCCATGTCTGGTACGGTGGCGAATGGCTCGGATTTGGTAATGCCTCCCGTAACCGCTACGAATTTAACCCGCTTGACATGGTAAGCGGGCATGGGCACATAATCCATTTGAAGCGCGGTTTCAATCCTGTCGTTGTTTTGGTAGGCAGGAAAATTAGCGAAGATGAAAATGCGTGGGGAATAATCGGGCGGCTAATTGACCTAAAAGGACGCCCAATGCGCGACCTAAAATTTTTGCAGGCGAAAGATTACTACATCTACCCAACATTCTTCAAAAAATTGGGATATTAACTTGACTTTGGTAAATCGGATGTAACCGTAGCGACAACCCGATGTGGTTGTCAATCGGCTACCACACAGGGTAGCCCCTACAGTTGAATTCTGTTTTTAATCTACCATCAAAAAGTAGTGGACGCTCTCTGTCCCGTCCTGATGGTTGTAAGCAATGGCGGGACGGAGAGATGCCGCTACATTTCTATTCGCTTTCTGTTCAACTTCATATTTCGCACTCCTTGCTACGTCAACACGGTTGATGCGCTTCCCAAATGGCTTTTGTGGCTACCTTGGCATAGCTATTATTTCCCTGATTTCCAAGTCAAAAAAATTGTTCATGTGTGCAGGTTTAAGCACCACAGCGGTATCGGCGCCCCTGCCCGTCCCTCCCACAGCGATGATTTCTGCATCAGTGGGGATTGCGCCGGCGTCCGCCGCCATTACGGATATTTCAACAGTGACTTTCACACCTTCGCAAAATCTTCTCAGCGTATGAGCAATGATTTCAACTGGCGTGACACCACCAAACTTGTTGCTAATTGACCTGCCAACTCCGCTGAGAATGTGAGAAGACATCACAATTTTGACGCCCCTCTTCTGCAATTCTTCCCTCTTTTTGGGTTCTAAGTCAATTTGGTCTTCCCCCCAAAATCCCGCGTGAGAAGCAACGGCTACTAACGTCACGCCTGCACCCTCCAATGCTTCGCAAAACGTCAAAGCCGTCTCACCACTGCCTGAAGCAACTACTACATTCTTGATATTTAATTCCTCACACCGTTTTCTTACCGCTACCGCTACAGCTTCGGTGTTTTTTGCACCCGGTTTATCAAAATAGATAATTTCTTTAACTTGCATTTTCCCTCCTCCGTAGTATTTATCAATGATACGTTGATTTTGGAAAATTGACCTACAATTGTAAGGTAATAACATTTTAGACGATATCTGAAAAAAATACAAGGTAAAACATCTTTCCTTGAAAAACAAACTATGCTATAATTTTGGTGGAATTTGACAAAGTTAAATTAGGAGGAGATGCAATAATGGATAAGGTAAATGTGGCTCTTATCGGCGGAGGCGGAATGGCAAACGGTGTTCATTATCCGTCGCTCGCGTCGTTTGATGACGTCAATATTGTTGGGTTGTGTGACTTAGTTCCCGAAAAACTTAATAGTACGGCTGACCGGTTCGGGATTGAAAATCGGTTTACAAATTACAAGGAGATGATTGAAAAAACTGCTCCGGATGCAATTTACATCCTGATGCCACCTCATCACCTCTTTGATTTGGCCATTCACTCGCTGTCGCAGGGATTGCATGTGTTCATAGAAAAACCGCCGGGAATCTCGTTACATCAGATAAAAAACATGGCACTTCTGGCAGAGAAGAAGGGGTGCAAAACGATGGTGGGTTTCAATCGACGGTTTATCCCGCTTTTGCGACAGACAAAAGAGATGGTTGAGGCGAAAGGGCAGATTATTCAAGCTGTATCCACCTTTCACAAGAACAGCCCTGCTGCACTCTATTACAACGGCGCTATTGACGTGCTCACCTGCGACGCGATTCATACCGTTGATGCTTTGCGCTGGATGGCTGGAGGCGAAGTCAAAAAGGTTGCCAGCGACGTCAACAGCTTTTACTCTGAACGGGAAAACTGTTTCAATGCTCTGGTAAAATTTGATAACGGATGCTCCGGTATTTTGATGGCGAACTGGGCTGTCGGAACTCGCATCCATGTATTTGAGATGCACACTCTGGGAATGTCAATACTAATTGACCCGTATATAAACGGCAACGCACTGGTTTTGGAAGGTTCATCGAAAAAGGTGATAACGAATATGGACGCCGCCAAAACCGACGTCAACCATATAGTCAACGGTTTTTACGGGGAAAGTCGACACTTCATCGACTGCATAAAAGCTGATGAACAACCAGAAAGCTGCTTTGCTGACGCGGTGAAAACTATGGAGTTGGTGGAGTTGATTTACAGAAACCAGATAGATTGAACGAGCAATTTGCTCGTTGAAGTAGAGCTTGCCACTGGGTAAGAAACCGAGTTTTTCTCAGGAAAAACTCGGTTTCTATGTCTCTTTCCAACAAATTCCAACCGGTGCAAATATCCAAAAGTGCTCCCGTGTCAAAATCAGCATCGAGAGCTAAGGAAGCCGCCTGATTTTCCAACGTGATAGGCAAAGTCGGATAAAAATCTCCCGTGAAAGTAGTCGCATTCCATGCACTAATTACTTCTTCGATAGCAAACAGAGCGTTGTTGAAAAACAACAAAGGATACTTTCCCAACTTTGTCGCTTCAGCGTAAAGTTCATCATCTGTGGGCGCGTCGGAAAAGCTGACGCCAAAACGAATTACTTGCCCATCCATCACCATCATCCAGCCAGCGTTAAGCTCCTGAAATTTTTTGGTAAGCCATACTTGGTGATGTTGTTCTTCGTTCAATAACCACTCACCACGTTCAGTAGGAGTTAGACGCCTCCATTCCTCTAAAGAGGGGTTCTGAGGTGGCGATTGGTTTGTTTCCTTCAAAGCAAGAATTTTTAGCAACTGAGTTGCTATTTCACGCTCGTATGGATTTAATGCGTCAAAATGGTTTTCCAGTTGCACAAACATTTCCTTTCGTGTCATGTTTCTTCTCCTGTGGTTTTTGATTCTTTATCGTCTACGTTTCCGTCCTATTTTACGGGCTGTTCTTTTGGTCGCACAATAAAACTCCTCTCGGCTAAACCCAGATTGGCTTATCATGCTTTTGATTAGAAAAGCATCAAAATCATCAATTTGTTTTTGAAACCAGGAAAGCACCAAGGTTTTAAGCAAAATCCACTGGTATTGAAATTGATAAAACAGAGGCGTTCGTCTAAAGGTGATTACATCTTTGTCTTGTATGTACAACTGAATATTCTCCCTAAGCTTATTAACAACTATATCAAGCGTTTCTGCCCTATCAACAAGATTCAAATCTATACAAGCAGCATACCAGTGTTCATTTCTCTTGAATGCGTAACATCTAAACTGCTGCATTTTCAATTACTCCTAACAATTTTGTTTAGTGATAGACAAGTATACTTTGTAAGATAGAGTATGTCAAATCTTTTGCATACACAGAAACCAGGTTTTTTTGAACGGGAGCGCGGACTCAGCGTTCCTGCAGCCTGGTTACTGAAGCGTCACTTGACCGCAACATATACATCCCCCGTCAAGTCCTCCTCCCCGTCCAACCATTGATTCATAATCTCCAGCACTTTCGCTTTAGGATATTTGCGTCCAACGAGTTCCTTAGACAATTCGGAGATGTCGCGGCTGACGATGCGGATACCGCCTTCAAGGGCGTTGTTAATGTGTTCAGTTGTTTCAAGGGTAAGCAGTTGGGTTAGTTGGGCAAGCAGTTCGTCCGTTGGTAGGGCTATATTCAGGGCAAGCAAAGTCATCAGTTCTGTTTCCGGGAAAGTCTGTTCTAATTGTTGGATATTGGAGATGTAATCTTTTAGTTGGTCGCGGTAGGGGGTTTCTTGTAGCGAGGTCAGATATTGGCGGATGCCCTTTTGCATCATCTCTGACAATTCCGATGATTGAAGCGGTTTGCTCATCGTTCCGAGCTTGTAACCGCAGGGACATACGGGAAATTGGTTGAGCGTTTCGCGGGTGAGACGCATACAGATGTTGTGTAGTTGGGCGTTTATGAGATTTTGGATGGTGGATATATCGTTGGAAACGGAAATGAGGGAGATAGAGGAAAGTTGGAAAAGCAGCGCGTATTCCGTAGAATTGCTTACATTTTCAAGGACACCGGTGGCATTTGCGCTGTCGTGTTCGGCGATATACCGGTCAGAATAAGCGTTTTTGAATTGCCGAAAGGCGTTTTCGATTTTTAACATCCTGCCGCCGAATACCAATTCTTCATCAACTTTCAGTTCAACGTTTACACGCTCTTTCAGGGCATTCAATTCGGAGTATTCGGGGGAATCGGGGATGATAAGATGCGGGTTGGAGAGATAGTTATGGATGGATAGCAGCGCGTCCGCTTGCTCAGTTGCGAAGGATTTGGCGGCGTTGGCTTTCTCCATGAGCGATGAAATACCCTCATCGCGCACACCCGACTTTAGTTGGGGTTCCACATCTAAAAAATGTTCCAACCCTTCTTTGGAACCGTAAGCTGGATTGATTTCAGCAAGCAGGCTTTGGACGTGTGAGATTTGGGAGAGTGCTTCAGTTAATCCCTCGTTGTCAGATTCTCCTATCTGCTTCGCAACATTCTTCACCCGCTTTTGAGTAGCGCGCAAATCCCTTGACAACTCATCCTTCGCGTTGCATAGTCTCACCCACAGTTCCTCCTGTATGCCCACGTCGTAACTTGCCAGCGGTTCTCGCAGAAATAGCAGAGAAACTTCCTCCAACTGCGCTCGATATTTGTCCTCAATTAGCTCCCCCCTTCCTACATGCGTACACGATTTTGCCAGTGGCAGGGGAAGGTGTTCGGGGTTCAATCTGTTTCCGCTATGGTATGCTATCGCGTAGCCCTTTCGGATTAAGGCTAAGAGCAAAAGGTCAATTATCATTGACGGCGTACCGTATTCGGATTTGCGCAGCTTGGAATACAGCCAGTTGTATTCGACAAAATTTGGCCTGCCATCGCCGCTTTCTGTTGGAAGCAAGTCGAAAATGTGTGCGAGCAACGGCGCGGTCAGGTCAAAATCCAATTCATAGCGTTGCCGATGTTTCTCCGCTATGCCGAAGCAAACAGCGATTGTTTCGACAGCGGTTTGCAAGTATTTTGGAGACTTCGTCCCACGCTCTAAACTTCCCGGACGCACAAACTCGTCCACTAATTCTCCTACAAGCCGCAGTGAGGTTAGTTCTTGATGCGGGGGGATATGTTGCGGATAGAGTTTGAGTAACGGATTTTGGATTAACTTCGCAAGCGTATCGCTGAAATTTTGAAGTCTGCATTCCAGCAAATCCAATTGGATTTCCCCGCTGATTGAGTGGATGGAGCCGGAAAAGTAGGCATCTTCGATTAATCCTTTTGCCTTTTCAAAGCAAAGCTGTAGGTTTTCCTTGAGTACCTCGCGTACCTCAATTCCCGACTGGGTTTCATCGTTTTGGTATTCCGCATAGAGTTGTTTTTGTGCGTAAAAATCCTTCAAAATCGGAACAACCGTTTCGGGCATATCATTCAACTGTTTTGGAATCCAACAGAGGACGCCATCTACAAACCTGTCAGACGGTATAGCCAGCATCTCCTGAAAATGTTTCAACTGTGCGGCAACGTTGAAGGGGGTAGTGATGTAAACGACAAAATCTCCCTCCGTCTCTTTCAAATCCGCAAGAACCTTTTCCAACTCCGATATTGATAGTTCCAGCAAATTGCACAACTTCACCCATCCCTGCCGCGGGGTATTCTCCCAGATGATGTTTTTGCGCTCGCTGTACGTGTTTTGAAGGTTAGCAAACGGAATCGCAGAAGAGGTGATATTTTCAAAGATAGCGTTTAAGATGCGCCCGTCGTCATCAGCAAGACTGGCGACGATGTCGCGTTGTTTCGCCTGAATCTGCTCAATGACATTAGATTTCAGGTCAATATAGTAGGTATCCGAAAGTGGGGTTTCGCCTCGCTCAACCCTTATGTAACTGCATTCCCGCAGAAGTTTCGATAAGATCTGCTCCCCGATGTATTCATAATTCAACTCACCGCCGAAGTCCATCAAATTATACATCAGCATATCAGCCAATTCTCGGACGGTGCGCGTGTATTCGACAGGAGACAATCTAAGCAGGATGAGAATTTTTATCAAACGCAGTGCATATTCCCTGTCTTGCTCATCCTCAAAGACGCGTGGAATCTGTCGCTCAAAGTAATCTTTATAAAGCTGGTAGTACGGGTTTAAATCTATCTGCTCGCGGATGCGCAGGGCAAAGTGGTCAAAGATTTTGTCAGGTGTCAACAGTTCCGTATAGTCACGTTCCAGCATCCCCTCGATTTGTCGGTTAGCGTCACCTTTCACCTGATGGTAGATAAAATCCACCACCCCGCGCCGTTGCGAGAAGAATCGGGTGTTCACGTCCAGAAGTTCCAGGGTTTCAGGGTGTATTGGGTAAATCTGTAGAAATTCGTCCTCGCTGATTTTGAGGTGCGCAAAACTTCTCTTCAGCTTGCCATAAGCCTCACGAATCATCTCGACCGCTTCATCGCCCTTCTTACTTATCAGTCTCCTGTCAATCAACTCCCGGATGTGTTTGGTCGATAGTTCGAGCCGTCGTTGGTATCTGTCTTTTATCTTGTTGAAGATTGTCTGGCTGATGTCACCTGTCTTTTCGATGGCTTCCTGCAAAGCCGCTATAATCCAGACGGGGGCGTGGGCGGATTTTTCGCCGAGAAATTGCAGAAATCGTGTGTCTTCATTGAGCGAATGCGTATCGGGTTTTGAGCGTAAAAATTCGCTCAGTTCGTCTATCAAGAACACAACCCCATCGAAATTGTATGTGTTTAACGAGACGGACAATTTTTCCCAGGCTTGTTGCCGGTCAAGTTCCAGCTTGAAGGGGATATTTTGACCTGTTGTTTTGAGGTATTCTTGCGCCAAACTTAACGCGTCCTCCTGGCTCTCCTGATACAAAATATCCCACTGACTACCCGGCAACTTGCTTTCAAGGGTAGCCGAAGTCCCTGACTTCGGTGTGCAGTCAGGGACTGCATCTACCCGTTTTTCGGATAGGCTCTTACTATCCGGGAGCTTGCTTTCAAGAAAAACGTCTATCTCCTTCCGATGAGCAGGCAGGACGTACTTCTCAAACCCTTCGAGAAAAGATGAATCAGGAGCGAGGGTGATAAAGATTTGCTGCCGCGCAAAGGTTGATTCGACGCTCTGCCAGACGATGTATTCCAGCGTTTCGCTGGTGCGGTATTCCAGCAGCGGAATCTGCACGATTAAAAATTTCCGTCCGCTTATCTTTGATTCATATTCCTGTAGAGGCGAACCGATATGTTCGCATTGGGCAATGATAGGTGCCCACGCCCACGAATGTTGCAACACCAAACTCAACACAGCTAACAGATGCGACTTTCCAGAGCCGAAATTTCCAGTCAGAAAACACCCCGCACCCGCGTCGGGCTGATTGGATATCTGGTCGAAAATAACTCGCAAACACCTTTCGATGTCCTCAGTGACGACAAACGTTTCCACCAACTGGAGCAGTTGTTCGACATCCTCCGTTGACGCATCTCGAACGGTGGCTAATTCAATTACAGTTTTGACGGGTGGTAATTCGATTAAATCTTTTATTTTGGTCATTGTTCTATCATAGTAGAACGGGTAGCTCGCCCGTTCTGTGGCACTAATAAATCGTGACAGCAGGGTGTTCAGGTAACTACGGGGACTGGACTTGTCGCATGATGAGTTTGATTAACCAAATGCAAATCATAAAGTTGAATAACTTCTTCAAAGTATTGTTGGTCAGGTTCAGGGATAACATCTCCCGCCTCAAGGTTCGCTTCTATCCAACACCGCTTTGCATCAAGAATCATTTTAATCGCTTCATCAAGTGTATCCCCATGGGAAAGACAACCATCCAATTCAGCGATACTTACCTCGTAGACGCCGTCAGAATTTTGC
>CAZRLY010000129.1:0-16394 GCA_964601015.1 uncultured bacterium | reverse complement strand
ACCAGAAAGCCAAACGCTTCTTTCTCCCCGTTGAGGCATTTATGAATGATATATCCATCTTCAGTTCGCATACTTTTGCTCCTATCATCGAAGGGCTTCACATGTATGACACAGCAAATGATGAAAAGGTGACAAACATCGATTTTTTTTAATGGCAACAGTTATATTATATCCGATGAGCTTTTTTAATCTCAACTTATCATATCTCAATTCAATTCCTTTGTCACCTAAAATCGGGTTTGAGACATACTGATTATTGCAAAAATACACTACGTTGATTTTTGCACTCCTCCTAACTTGACTTTGGTAAATAGAACGTAGCCAAAGATTCTATCTTGGTTTGAGCGAATGATGCCAACTTAGAAAGTTAGGCTACCTGTCTGCCGTTGGCACAGCCAGGCAGTTGAATTCTGTTTTAATCTACCAAAGTCAAAGTAATATGAACTTAAAAAATTGGCCATTAGTTGTTCATAAACATCGGAAAAAATTGTTGTCTCTTATCAAAAAGCGTGTTATAATACTGTAGAGCCGTTCAGGCCGATTTAGAAAAGGAGTCCATTGATGGAAGATAAAGAATGTGGTAAGTTTGAATTCTATCCGGGTGGCGTTTACAACCCAGATGTCCCTACCATCGAATCCGTGTTTGGGTATGTTCCCGGAGAACGTTTGACGCGCTATGCTGATTTTGAGAGATATGTAAAAATTTTGGCAGACAATTCAAACAGGGTATTACTCTATGATTACGGTGAAAGTTATGAAGGCAGAAGGTTGTATTATTTAGTAATCAGTTCACCGGAGAATCTTGCTAAACTTGACGCAATCAAGACGAATCTCTGCAAATTAGCTGACCCAAGACACATCAACACCGATGCTGAATTAGAAAAGATAGTCAAAGCTACGCCCGCTGTTACGTGGATTGCGGCTAACGTACACGGTAGCGAACACTCCACGGCGGAAGCGGCTATCTTGACAGCATACCAACTGGCGGCGGGTGAAGATGATGCGACGAAGGAGATTATCGAAAAAACGCTCGTCATCATCGACATACTTCAAAATCCTGATGGGAGAGAGTTCTCCGTGAATTATTTTTACTCTGCTTTTGGGCTAAAACCTAATTTTGACCCGAAAGCCGCTGAACATTCGGAGCCGTGGCGTGGAGGGCGCGGCAATCACTATTCATTTGACTTGAACAGGGATTGGTTTCCGTTGACGCAACGCGAATCCGTCGGAAAGCTCAGAGCGCTACTGGAGTGGCATCCGCAGGTTTACGCCGACTTGCATGAAATGGGACACAACAACAGCTATTATTTCCTTCCGCCTGCACTGCCCGTCAACGCTAACTTTCCCCAGATTGTCGAAAAATGGTGGGACATCTACGGTAGGGCGAACGCTGAGGCTTTTGATAAAAGGGGTTTTGAGTATTTCACGAAGGAGATTTTTGACGCATTTTACCCGGGATACGGCGAGTGTCTGCCCACTTATCACGGTGCGACTGCGATGACTTATGAACAGTCCTCAGCGCGGGGTTTGGGAATGAAACGGGACGACGATACAACTCTGACTTTTCGAGAGGCGATACTACATCATTTTGTGGCCTCCATGACAACCTGCCAGACTACCGCTCAACACAAGGAGGAACGACTGCGAGATTTCTACCTGTTCCATAAAAACGCCGTTGAGGTGGTTGGTTCAATCAAGGAATTTCTCATCGTCCCCGACACCAACGCGCTGAACGCTGAAAAATTGGTGGGCAAGCTGATGCAGCAGCACGCCGAAGTAAAAGTTGCACAGGAGAATTTTGTGGCGGAAAAGGTACACAATTATGTGGGCGACAATGTGGAGAAGCGAGAGTTTCCCGCGAACACGTACATAGTCAGACTCGACCAACCTAAGGGGAATTTAGTAAAGGCACTCTTTGAAAAAGAGGCGCAGATGAACGAAGAATTTATCCAAGAGGAGATTGAAAGACGTAAAAACAGACTCTCAAGTCGCATTTACGACGCAACAGCTTGGTCGCTTCCCCTCGCCTATGATGTGGAAACATACTGGACAGAGGAATTCTCGCCGGTCAACACGGTCAATTTGACAGAGAAACCGAAAAGGGTAGGCAGCGTCTCTGGAAAAGCGTCCATCGCTTATCTTCTCAAATATACGTCCAACAACGCTGTTAAATGCGCAATAGGTATGTTACAAAACGGCTATCGCGTACACGTAGCGAATAAATCGTTTAAGTTGAACGGCGAAAGTTTTGACAGAGGAACACTAATAATCAAACTGCGCGAAAACAAAGCTGATTTGCACGACAAACTCAATGAACTTGCCTCAAAATACGGCGTCAATTTTATCGCTACCGATACCAGTTGGGCAGAAGATGGCATCAGTCTCGGCAGCAACAACGTTGTCTATCTGAAAAAGCCAAAAGTCGCTGTATTGTACGATTTGCCTGCATCCTCGATTTCCTACGGTTTGCTCGCATACCTCTTCGAGCAGGAATACGGTTTGGATTTCACTGCGGTGCGATACGGTATTCTGACAGGCGGCGATTTGTCAGATTATAACGTCATCATCCTTCCAGACGGTTCTGACGGCGAATACAACAGGTTCATCGGGGAGAGCGGCATGAAACGCTTGAAAACCTGGGTGGAAAACGGCGGCGTTTTGATTGCGCTTAGAGGTGCGGCGGCTTTCGCAACCAAGAAGGACATGGGATTGACGACGACAACATTGGTAAAAGATTTGAGAAAGATTGAAAAGAAGGATGAGGAAAAAGAAAAAACAGAGGAAAAAGAAAAGAAGGACGAGGATGAACACATCCCTGACGAATTCAAGCCCGATAGAGTACCCGGAGCGATTTTAAGGGTGAAGTTAGACCAAAACCATTTCCTGACTCACGGGTACAAAGAATTTCTCAACGTATTTGTCAATTCCAACTATATCTTCACGCCCAGCAAAAATGGACATAACGTCGCAACATATCTCGGTGAGAAGGAATTGCGGGTTAGCGGTTTTGTCTGGGAGAAGATGCTGAAAGCACTTCCCGAAGGTGTTTATCTCATAAACGAACCCACTGGGCGCGGACACGTAATCCTTTACGCAGAAGACCCAAATTTTAGGGGCTATTGGGACGGACTGGGAAGGTTGTTTTTTAATAGCATTTTATTCGGGCCAAGTTTGAGAAGATAGTACAGAAATTAGGAGAGGAAAAATGGAACGTGTCGAATTAGGAAACCATATTGTTTCTGACCCGGCTATTTGCGAAGGAAAATTAACTTTTAAAGGCACCCGGGTGTTAGTTGGACCGGTATTGGCGTCGTTTTTAAATGGTAAAACCATTGATGACATAGTTACTAAAAGTTGGCCTACCATTTCGAGGAAAGCTGTTGAAGAAGCACTGCTGTTAGCTATTTGCCACCTTATTGATGAGTTTCCTGGTGTGCCGCAATCGTGGCATAAAGAACTCGCCTGGCGAGTTGAGAAAGAAGTGGCATAGGATAAAAAAATATGAGTCCACAGATTTTAGTAGACGAACATCTGTCGCATGATGATGTTACTGAAATTTTGCAAAATTGGATTACGGCGGAGCAGATAGGTTTTGAATTACGCAGTGAGAAGGGGTTGTTGGATGAGCAGATTATATCTTTGCTCCACCGTTTGAAGCGGAGAACCTTTATTACCATTGATGGGTGGTTTTATAAATCTGGTTTGCGTCACCCACGGTATTGCTTAATTTATTTTAATTTGCCGATGAGACGCCAAAATGAAATCCCAACACTGCTTCGCCGACTTTTTCAAATACCCGGTTTTCGCACCATTGCTGAACGAATGGGGAAGGTAATCAAAGTTACCTCGCGTGGAATTAACTACTGGCAACTTCGCATTAACGACGAGCAATATATGGATTGGTAAAATATCGGTGCCAGTCTCCAATTGAAGCTGTGGTTGGTACGATAATCAAGTGCAGAATAGAGAACAGTGTCCGTATCAAGTTGAAGATGTTGTCAGACAGGAGGTAATTATGCACTACGAGCAAATAACGGATGAAAGTCAAAATAATGTCAGAACCGGTCCACCTTGGGAAAGAAGGGATGAATTGGGCTTTTTCACTGCTGTTTTTGAGACGGTGAAAGGGGTACTCTTGGAACCAACCCGTACCTTCGCTGAGATGAAAACTGAAGGTGGACTCAGCGCGCCAATCACATACGCCCTCATTTTGGGAAGTATCGGTATCATCATCGGTTTGATATGGCAAGGGCTGTTTTCTTCTGTTTTGTCCACGATTGGCGTAGCGCGGTCAGAAGAACTTGCAGGGTTTGCCGTATTCAGCACCATCTTGCGCATAATATTTATTATACTCGCCCCCTTATTTGTCGTAGTAGGACTTTTTATCAGCAGTGGCATCTGTCATCTCTGTTTGATGGTAGTTGGTGGTGCGAATAAGAGCTTTGAGACGACTTTCAGGGTATTTGCGTATGCCTCTGGCTCAGTTGCGCTAATACAGCTTGTGCCAATTTGCGGGGGGTTGATTGCTGGGATATGGGTGTCTATATGCGAAATTATTGGTTTGCGCGAGGCGCATGAAACAACAACAGGTAGGGCAATATTGGCAATGCTGTTGCCAACTATAGTTTGCTGTGGTTTGGTATTGGTGATAGTAGTAGCAGGATTTGGTTTCCTTGTGGCTATTATGGGATAAAAAAGTAGTGAGTTGCCATGAAGACCGACTTGGAAAAATTTCCTGATAATGCAACCGATTATGAGATGATTTGGGGTGCGTTAGGCGCGTTGGTCATCTTAGCGGCTCGATACGTCCCATTTTCTCTTTTTTCACTGCTGTTCTGTCCCTTTCGCCGTCTCACTGCTTACCCGTGTCCTTCATGCGGCATGACTCGATGTTTCATCTTAATGAGTCATTTCCATTTTAAAGCCGGCATAAAGATGAACCCGTTGGGCGGGCTGATTTTCATATTCACGGTAGTCTTTACCGGCTATGTTGTTATTGCTGTCCTTTTCAGGACGCGCCGAATCAAAATCAGAATTACTTGTAAGTCCGAGGGCAATTATCTCAGGATAGCGGTTATACTTATCATACTTGTCAATTGGTTGTATCTGACATACGTTGGTAGGTAAGTAAATAAAAGGGAGGTATGACGATATGCAAATAAAAAACAACCAGCTTAAACTATTTTTTCTACTGTCATTCAGTGTGTTATTGGCATCGTGCGCGCCGATTGAGCCAACTCAGCAAACAACTAATGTCCTCAAACAAAAAACTACTACGTCGCAACAGTTCTCCGGATTGGCGGACGCTCTACCCGCTGGCGATGTAGTATCCGGCTGGACGAGGGTTGGCAAGCCTGAGTTTTTCCATCCTGATAATCTCTACAAATACATCAATGGTGCGGCGGAACTGTATCTCACGTACAACTTTCAGCAGGTTGTCACAGCATCGTATCAATTTGGCGATGATGAGGAACAAACTATCATCGTGGACATCTATGAGATGGACAATCTGCTGGACGGCTTCGGCATCTACTCAAGCGAACGCACACCGGATGCGGCATTTAAGAATATCGGAACTGAAGGATATAGCACCGATGTCGAATGTATCTTCTGGGAGGATAGATTTTATGTAAAAACACGCAGTCTGGCAAAAGGGCAAAAAGCTGTCCTGGAAGCATTCGCCGCTGACATCGCAGACAAACTGCCCGGCTCAAGCGATTATCCGAAAATTCTGATAGTCTTTCCAGAGGAGGGTATGGTAGAATATAGCGCACGCTATGTGGGACGCGATTTGTTGGGGCATAGTTTCCTGACAAACGGCTTTCTCGTCAACTATCTCTTGGACGGAAAGGAAAGCAAACTCTTTCTCACTGTTTGTGAGGAATCAGATTTCGCTAAACGCACTTTTGAAAGACTCCGAGATTTTTTCATGGCAAGAGGTACAGTCGATGAAGAGATTACACTGGGAGATGGAGCGTTTGCCGGTAGGCAGCCATACTACGGCAGGAGCATCATCTTTTGGTATCAAAATTTTGTGGGTGGATTGTTGAGCATACGAAATGACGATGCTGGGAAAGAATTATTAGGAGAGCTACTGGACAACCTTTAAGGATTAAAAATTGTACTTCAGTTCAAGTTCCTCTTCATCCCGACTGATTCACGGAATCAACTCAAGGTATTTTCGGAAATTGAGATAGACTGTTGTACTACAGAGGTTAATCCGTGTTGCCGCGCTCACTTTGTATGTAACCGTTGGCGGCTATAAATATGATAATGAAATACGGTAGTGAAGTTCTCAGGGATATTCCAGGCGGTAGGGAACTTTTAGAAAAACTTAGCAGAGTCGGGCCACAAAGAGCGAAATCACTTCGAGAAGAAGCAGCGGTAGCACTAGCGCAGAAAATGAAGGGTGCTAATATAGAAGCTATTGGTAAGGAAATTCCGAGAAGGAGAGCAAGCAAAGGTACTTTAACTGAAATAGATGTTGAAAACGATGCTGAAATAATACAGGTAAAAGGTGGAGATTATTCGCAGACTAAAAAATTATCCGGGCAGGACATGCGTCAATTGATAGAAACTAAGCGTTACAATGAGCAACTTCGCAGGAACAATACTACGGGGGAAAAATTGCCTCCTAAAAAAGTAGTATATCAATTTCACAAAGGGCTGGTAAGTTATGAACTCGAAGAGTGGCTCGAAAGCAAGGGCGTTGAAGTTCGTGAAGGGATACCATTGGAGCTATTAGATTTCTAAGTAGGGTTACTTTGGAGGGAAATTTCATGTCAGATTTTTACCAGGCTTTTTTTCATCTAAAAGGTTTAAATAAAACACTATCAACAATACAACACTTTCACGAATTAATTCGCGATTATGGAGCGGAAATTGATGAAGATTCAATGCTGATTTTAAATGATGTTGAAAATGATGAACCACCTGAACCTGAATATATTCATAATATTGGAGAAGCAATCCGCAAAATTGCTTCCTGGCAAACGCTCGGTTTAATGAGTTATGGAATGCCCCAAGAGATGGTTGATGTCATTTTTCACAAGCAGAACGAGGCAAAAGATGTTCAATGTATAAAGCTCTGTTTTATGGAAGGCGCGATGGACAGGGCAGGCGAAGAAAAGGTCAATTGGTATGTAAATTTGATGAAACGGATTCACATCGAATTAAAAGCAATGCGAACTGTCTTCGACTGGGCACTGGAATCAAGAGGGGGGTATGAATGGGTAAAAGAACGCAAATTGTTTTTAGAAGGTAACATGCGGGGAACGTACTGGTTGGATATTCTCAATGCTGAATTTGTGACTGAACAAAGAATTTTGAGCTTAAAGAGAAGAAAGAACGGAGATTCGCGTCTGGAAATACTATTTGAGGGAAGTTTATTGTTTCAATGGGGGAAAACTTTCCTGGATTCAGACCAAATACTATTCAATTAGATTGTATGATTTAAGGAGGAGGTAACATGACATTCAATTACAACCTTTCATTATTTATTCCATTTAGAGATGTAGAAGCATGCGCGCGTGTGCGTGCTATTACAAAAGAGGATATCTGTAAACATCCCAACCCTGACTTTAAAATTCAGGTGATTGAGGATGCAAACGAATTTTATCTTGAGTTCGCCCTTGATATCGTAAACAGGATTCAAGAATCGTTAGAAACGGGCAGCCCTTTTGTGGGGATATTTCCAGTCGGGCCGATGCCGCAGTACCCGATAGCGGCAAAGTTGATTAACGAGTTTAAAATCTCCTGCAAACACGTCCATTCTTTCAATATGGACGAATATGCTGACCAGGACGGGAACACAGCGCCGGTGGATTGGCCCGGGTCATTTCAGAAGGCGATGATTGAGAGTTTTTTCATGCTCATTGACGAGGATTTGCGTCCGCCGATGGAGCAGATTCACTTTCCTACTAAGGATATGCTGCCCCATTACACAAAGATGATTGAGGATATGGGCGGCGCGGATGTTTGCTACGGTGGCATCGGTTGGTGTGGGCATATCGCCTTCTGGGAGGCACATCTGGGAGACGAATTTGGCGATGACTTGGAAGCCTACAAGAAAGCAGGCACGAGGTTGGTCGAACTGCACCCGATGACGATTATGCAGAACGCGCTGCATTCCTTCAGCGGCGATTGGTCTTGGGTGCCGCCGAAAGCCAATACAATCGGTCCAGCGGAGATTCTCGGCGCAAAATACCGTAGTTTCTGGCTTGACGGTTATCTTGGGGGAGGCGTCAGTTGGCAGCGTTTCATCGCTCGCCTGGTGGCACATGGGCCGGTCAACACTTACGTTCCCGGCTCTATTTTGCAAACAGCGCCAGGAAGCTACACAATCCTAAGTGGAGTCGCGGAAAACGTAGAGATTCACATGTCTTGACACTAATCGAAGCTGCGGATTAGTGGAATTACGCGGATTTCTCATATCCGCGTAATCCTACAAATCCGCAACCCTATAACTCTGATTTAACCATGAAGAACTTAGATACCTTTATGAATTTTTTGACCGTTGCCGTTATCATTGGTGCATTTATTATCGGTTGGACATATCGCAGAAAATTTTCATCGCAACCGGTTGTCCAAATCTACGGCATTCGGCAACTTCTCGCGTTTTTTCAGAAAGGATTTCAAACAATACGCAAACACAGATGGTTGCTCTGGCTGCCGATTGTCCTTGCTGTATTACAGCTAATATTTGTCCAGGTTGGAGTATTTGGAACTCCATACGAGGATACTCGGAGAAATTTCTACGAACCTACCATTCTCAGCTTGAAACGCCCCGAAGTATCCTTCCTTTCTACACTTCTGGGCGTAGCAGGAAATTTGGGAAGGATTATCCAATATCCCTTACAAGGAATGTGGGGCATGCTCTTAGCCGCTTTAGCATTAATCATAATTTTCCCCTTTTTGGAAAAACGGTTGTCTCTTGAGTATGAACAAGAACTCATGTCCTCAATTCGTTTCATGCGCAAAATGTTGAATCCCTTGCTCTTTTTAGTGGTTTTAGGCGCAGTATCTTGCATTCTCATTGTAATATTCAAGTCTGAGAAGGTGTTTGCGCTTGTGATGTATACACCCATATTAGCGATTTATTATGGCTGGTTATCAACTATTGTGTTTTCACTGGTTGGTGGCATTGTGCTTGCTGGGTTGCAATTTTACGCTTCTGGTATTTCAGTTGGAAGGCGGGAAATATTCAAAAGGGCTATTGAAAGTTTCCGTCCTCTTTTCCTTTGGGGGCTTATCGTCCAGGTTCCTCATTTTATCGCATTTTATGTGCCGAGCTACCTGAATTTTATTCAAGGGTGGCAAAACATTCAATCCTTGGTATCCATTTATCGGTTCCATATTTTTGCGCCTCTTTATGCGATATTTCAAATACTTACTGCGTTAATTCCTTTCGCGATAGTTGCTGAGAAAGCAAACTTGCGACAAGCGTTTAAGATAGATTTCAACCTTTGGCGGCATTCTGCCATCAATATGATATTGTTCTTGCTGCTATGTTGTGTGTTGCTCTCGGTTCCTGTCATTATAGGGAAAAGCGTTCTCGTGGCGCGGTATGCGTTCGCACACGGCATTCTGGCAATGATAGAAATCATCGGTGTCCGCACAATGTTGATATGCGTTAGCGTATTTGCCAGCATTGTAGTAGGCGCGTCGTTAATGGAATTCTATTTAGATGTTAAAAAATCAGGCAAAACGATTCCGGCGGCATCATAATAGGTTAGGAGGTATTCAACATGACAAAATTTCCGACAATTACAATTGAAGATGTAGAGGTACCCAAAGTCCTCATCGGCATCAACAGCCTACTCGGTTGGTCGCATACCAGCCGTGGAAGGGATGAATGGATACGCCGATATTTTACGGTAGAGAGGATAGCGGAGGTATTCACAACCGCTGCCGGGTTAGGCATCACGGGACTTCTTGGCCCGGTCCATCCAAAATTGCACGACGCCATCAAAATGACCGAAGACATCACAGGCGAGAAGATAACCTTCGTTGCAACTACTATCGGCGCGCGGGAAGAAACTGCAGAACAGGCCAAGATTCTCAAGGAATTCGGCGCGCCGTTTTGTTGTTTGCACGGTGGTTGGACGGATAGTTGGGAAGTCAAAGACGGGAGATTGGCAGGTTTAGAGGATTGTTTGAAAATCATTCGAGACGCGGGTTTAATCCCCGGCGCAGCCACGCATAACGGCGAACGTTTGATTATGATGGACGAGGGCGGATATGATATTTCTGTCTTCGTCACACCCGTGAACAAAATGGGATTTTACATGAATCCCACCCAGCAAACCGCGCTCGAAGCTATCAACAACTGCACAAAACCCGTAATCGCAATCAAACCGTTGGCTTCCGGCAGGTTTGATGAAGGGCAAATCAAAGCGTGGCTACAATGGGTATTCGATGTTGAGGGTGTTGATGCGATGGTGATAGGTTTTATGAGCCAAGAAGAGGCGGAGGAGGACATCGAAGCGGCAAGGGAAATTCTGGGAATATGAAAACTGTTGCCTATCTAAAAACATCGAAAGAAACACAGGACATCCGAGAGCAAACATAGGTGATTTTAGAGTTCGCTCATAATGAAAGGAGTAAGGAATATGTTTTCAACAGAACACTTTTGGTATCGCCAGCCGTCGGGAATCCCGTACATTGACTCGCAACGCAGCAATAAGGCATTCGGTTTTGCTGACGGGACTATTCTCCTGTCTGAAGACAACGGCCGCACCTGGCCGCACAGCATAGCGTTTCCCGACGCTAACCATATAACATTCAGTTGTATTCTGAAGAACAACAACATTCTCTTCGGCACTGGCTCAAAACTATACCTCAGCACGGACAACCTGAAGACGTACGAGCCAATCACGGTGAAGGACGTTGACGGTTCTGATTACATCCCGCATACACCGCAAAACGCTGACCAACCGGGCTGGTACTTCCATACCCTCACGGGTATTAACTCGTGGGACGTGAACGGCGTGGAGATGCTTGTGTGGGGAAATTACTGCAACGTCCTCGGTGGCGCAACTCCGGTCAACATTTACTATTCAACCGACAACGGGCATACCGTAAAGCTCGCGTATGCCTTCGGGCAGAATCCCTATTTTCGGGATAATGGCTCTGCGGGTGGAGGTGCGACAGGCACGCTACTTGGCAACGCCGACAACCCGGTTTTGTGCCGCCACATTCACTCAGTGGCGTATAATCCTGCCGAAGACGCATTCTATGCCTGCACAGGCGACGGTAATAGAGATGGATGGTACGAGTGCCACTGGCTGAGAGGTACTTATGATTCCAAGAAGGATGAGTGGAGTTGGACGGTTATCGTGTCGGAAAGTCTGAACACGCGGTATAAATCCGGCGGCATCAATTTTGTCGACGGGCAACTCTACTGGATTAGTGACGCAAACGGCCCCGAACCGCATGACCGGGGGATTTTCCGGTGCGCCCCTGCTGACATAGCCAATACCGAGGCTCACACGATGCTGTTCAACCCGCTGGTCGAATCTGGGAACATGATTATCCAGGACAACGTGATTCTGGCATCGCATTGTGCTCCCGCATCGCCACTCGCCACGGGAATTATCGTGTCCCTGGATTTGGGTCAGACGTGGGCGCAATTTGACCTCAAGGAGCTCGGTAAGCGCTCACCCACCCGGTTCCATGAGAAGAATAGTGACGGCTGGTTCAGGGTAGATTTGAGAGCGGGATGGATTGCGTACGCTGAGACGTTATTCATAAAGCCAAAGGAAACGCAAGTCCCTGTCCAAACTCCCCCTTCACGCTGATTGCATAAAAACCATTTTACTAACGGACATTTTTTGGGCTTCTTGAAAATTTGCGTTGTCATTGGCTTTTGTTTTGTGTGTAGATGTTCTGGACTTGACCGGGAGCGCAGATTTTGCGCTCCTGTGCCAAAAACTCGGTTTCTGTCATTACATATAAGGAAAGGAATATGAGAATATCCAATTTAATTCTCCTTTTAGTTTTATCAAGTGTTTTTTTATCAGGTTGTGCAACGTCCATGATGGAACTGGAACCGTACAACGCTCAAAATCAGCGAGAATATTCGTTAGCCGTTGGAACAATATCCGAAGCGAGATTTTTTCAAAACGGACAGAAAGCTGATAACAAAGAGATAAGAATATCTTCAGCGCAGATTCGGAATAGGCTATTTGATGTGCTAAGTAAGGCAGGGATGTTCCAGAAGGTAATCCTGCTTCCCCAAGGGAATCTTGACCAGCAGCAGAGTGTGGCAGTTGATTCTGGTTGTAGCTATCTGCTCACGGGCGAGGTTGCCAGTTTCGAGATTTCAGGGAAAAAGGTTAATTCATGGTTCATGCTCTCGCTACCGCTGGATATTGTCCTCTTCCCGGCGACTTTAGGCACTGTGATTTTAACCGGCGATGAAGCTGTGTTGTTCAGCGGGTTAATCCCCCATCTGGACATCACCGCTAAAATCTCCATGAATATCTCCATGCTGGAAGCAGGAACGGACAAAATCATCGAATCAAAGGTATATGTTCAGGAACATACAACGAAGGCTGGATTGTTCGCTTTGATGGGCGAACCATTTAACAAAAGCGATAACTATTTGGACATAGGGAGAAAGTTGGGAAATGCTGTTGTGGATAAAGTTGCGTTGGACATAGTGAAGGAACTTGATAAAAATCTCAGATGAGTTATTTCATTCTATAGTAAAGAGTAATGAGTAAAAAGTAATAATTTGACTTCTTACTCTTTACTTTTTACTCACTTTGGAGAATACCATGGCAAACATCACAGTTGAGCAAGTAGAATTGTTAGAAGATTCAGGCAGGTTAAAAGCACTCGTAGAATTGAAAATTGGAAATACCATATTCTATAACTTTCGGGTAGAGAAGTATGGGAGGAATCTCACCGTCTCTCCCCCCGTTTTCGAGGTGAAAGAGGGCGGGCGGAAAAAGAATAAGCCACTCATTGTATTTCCCCCGGAATTGAACGAGGAAATAAAGGGGACAGTGTTAGAGGTATACCGGGGAAAGGTGAGCCAGCTTGACGAGGGGATTTCGACGACGACGGCAGCAACAATCTCAGAAAAACCAGAAGCCAAATCCACTGAAGTTATCAAAGAAGTTCCGCAGGCAGAAGAAGCAAGTTCAGAGAAGGTGGAAGTCACATCCCCAGAAGATGACAGTTCAAACGCAGACATCCCGAAACTACCCAAAACTCCGCCATCTCCTACCCCAGTCGTTGGAGATATAATCAAGTTTGAGCATCTTTCCGGGCAGTTTATAGTTCTCGACACAATTGACCCATCGATGTTGACGCTGCAAGCTTCTACCGGTGTGACACTGAAAGCGGGCAAAAAAAGCAGATTTCAAATAGTCGGGCATACGGATGTTGTTGATACATAGAAACCGAGTTTTTCAAAAAAAAACTCGGTTTCTGACCACATCATTATGGAAAAACTCATTTTGGTAGGTTTGCTTATCTTCGTAACGGTGCTTCCCATTGGGTACGCGACGGCAATAATGTATAATGGGTTGTTGATAGCGCTATTCGGTTGGCTGGTTAAGGTTATCAGGGAACGACGTTTGAACTGGCGGCGGACTTCGTTGGATGCGCCGATTCTGCTGTTTTTATTTTTTGCCCTGACATCAACTATTCTGTCGCCTGATATAAAACTCAGTTTAAGCCGATTTTGGAAACTCGTTCAAGCAGTTCTACTCTTTTATCTCACCGTCAACGCCCGCTTACATGCTAAACGCAAAGTTGGTATGTACGCAAAGGATGTGCCTGGCGGTGTCTTATGTCCTGCTACAGGTGATTTGGTATGCAGCAAACGCTTGATTTTGGTCATAGCGTTGTTGATAGCCGGCTCACTAACATCAGCTATTGGACTGGTCAATTATCTGACGCGTACGCGCATCTCTTACGATGGACGGCTGCTAAGTACCTTCAAACACCACAACGATTTAGCCGCCTATCTTGTTCTGACATTGCCGATTTGCATGGGTTGTCTTCTCGCCAGCTTGCGCAAAAGGAGTTTGTGGCGGCAGAGCATTCTACTTCTCCTCGGCGTTAGCGTGATGACAAGCAACCTGATATTCAGTTTCACACGCGGGGCATGGATAGCCGTTTCTGTTGCGTTTATCGTCCTCGCTATCTTTCACGAAAGACGCTTGCTTTTGATATTGATTCTTTTTTCGTTAGTATCTCCCTTTGTCATGCCCACGTCCGTAAAAGAGCGATTCGTCACTATTGTCCATCGAAAACAAGGCTTCATGGGCGACAGGCCTAATTGGTGGGCAACCTCCATGCGGATGATTAAAGAACACCCGTTGACAGGTATCGGACCGGGCAGATTCGAGGACGAATACGCTCTACGCCAGCCTGAAGGTTCTGTAGCAATTCCTCAACACGCGCACAATACCTTCCTTAACATTGCCGCTGAAATGGGACTCCCCACCCTGTTTGCGCTCTTGTGGTTGTGTATACAATTCCTTTTGGCGTTGCGTTCCCAAATAACACGGAAAAGCGAACATCCCTGGGATGTCGGGTTTGCGATGGGCGGTATCTCAGCGCTGGCATCATTTTTCGTATATGGTTTGGTTGACAACTGCTTCCACCGGCGCACACTGTTATTCTTTTGGTTTTTGATTGGGTTGCTGTTGGAAGAGAAATAGACACCGACGGACATCTTTTTACTTGACTTTGTGTTATGTTTTTGTTATAATTAACTTAACATTTGTTTGGAGACTGAAAGCAGGAGGTATTCTTAATGGCGTTTGAGGAACTTAAACGAGCTGCAGAATCTATCATTAGCATTTGCGATAAAGAAAAACATTCTAAGGCTGATAAAGAAAAATTACTCAAGCTAAACGAGGAGATTCTTAAAACTGTAGACAAGTTGGCGGAGTGTGAAGGTTGCAACAACATTGGGAATTCTATCGCTACCATCACGTTAAACAATGTTACTGCGAAATTATGTAGAGAGTGTGGTATTAAAGCTTTGGAAGAAGGCAAAATAGTTACGAAGAAGGGACGTGCTCGGAGGGCGTCAAAGCCTAAAAAAACGGAAAAGGCAGACGCGCAAACCACACCTGAAGTACCAAAAACTGAAGAGGTACAGCCAGAACCTGAGAACCCTAAGTCTGATACGGAACTTTATAATGAAGTGGAAGCGCAAACGGGCATCAAAAAGTCAGATATAAAACGGATTGACAAATTGATTAAAGAGATTCCTATGCCGATGGGTATAGAGAACACCATCGTTTACATCGCCGCTGAGTTGGAACAGGCTAAGGTAAAACTGGAAAAACCGGTCGTGGAGAAAGCGGTGGGCATGCTGATGCAATCAGCGAATTAGGTAACATCGGGGTTTTAGGGCGAAGCGGTTTTTCCCAAAAACCTGGTTTCTATGTATGTATTAGCTGTACCGTTCCTCTTTCCACGGGTCACCATCGTTGTGGTAGCCGTGGCTTTCCCAGTAACCGCGTCGGTCGCGTTCCATAAACTCCAACCCGGATACCCATTTTGCGCTTTTCCAAGCGTATCTTTTGGGGACTACCAATCTCAGCGGAAAGCCCAGGTCAACGGACAAATCCTGTCCATCAACCCGATACGCAAATAGCACATCATCGTCCATCAGGACTTCAATGGGCAAATTAGTGGTATATTTGTCATCGCAATGTACCATGACGAATTTGGCTTCCGGTTTGGGTTTGATTAGCTTCATCATCTCCTTGAAACTAACCCCCTCCCATTTTTTATCTAAAAGGCTCCAACTTGTCACACAGTGAAAATCAGCAACAACAGTCACTTTGGGTAGTTCCATAAATTCCCTGTGGGATAAGGTGAGCGGATTTTCTACTAATCCAAATATTCTGAAATTCCAGGTTTCCTCATTAAAAATAGGCGTTTCTCCGTATGTATAGATGATAAAATCCTCCGCCAATACCTGTCCAGGCGGCATTCTCTCGGAAAGTTTGGATTCTATCTCTTTTTGTTTAGGAATGTTCATAATGTTTCTCCTTCCGCTCTTTTAACTACTTCCTGTTTCGTAAGTTCCACCCAATGGCTCAAGGCATTGCCCATTTTTCGCCCTGGTAGTGACTTGGCAATCATTGCACCGTTCAACACATCCTCTCGCAGATTCAGTGTAACATGCAGATGGTAGGGGCGACGGTTTGCATCCTCCGTGCCGATATCACCCATCATCCGTCCTTCGAGATAACCATCCGTAAAACTCACGTCGTTGAGCAAGGTTTTCAATTGCTCTCCAAGCTGGGCATGTACATCTCCAGACTCTTTGAACCAGAGGGTGAAGGGAACCTCTCCCTTATAAGTGTGAACGCTTCCACTCCATTCGCCAATAAGTTTGGGGGGTTGTGTTTTATCTT
>CAZRLY010000128.1:0-16428 GCA_964601015.1 uncultured bacterium | reverse complement strand
ATACTTTTCAAGTGCAAGCGATTGACCGCGACCTGAACTACTCCGAACCTGCCAGCCTTACGTTAAAAATTGTGCCGGCATTCTACATGAGGGCTGGTTTTTTGATTCCAACCATTAGTGTCGGTGCAATCCTGTTAGCGATAGCAGTTATCTTAGCAACAGCCTTGATTAAACGCCGCAGGCAGGTTCGTGCTTATGAGCGAGCAGCAGTTAAAGAATTGCAGGATGCGAACCAAGTGCAGATGGGACTTATGCCCCAAACTGCGCCGGATATCGAAGGACTCGAAATCGCAGGAAAATGCTTGCCGGCGAATACGGTTAGCGGGGATTTCTTTGACTACCTGGAAAGCAAACATTCCAATGAAATCGGGCAGGTTGTTGCCGATGTCACAGGCAAAGCGATGAAGGGAGCGATGAACGCTGTGATGACGAACGGAATTCTGCATTCGGTGGCGAAAGGCCAGGAGAGACTTTATCCTGCTTCTCTGCTGATGGAACTCAACGATGTCTTGAAAGCCAGAATTGAGCAAGATATGAATGTAACGACGGTGATTGGGGTAATAGACACGGAAACAAATACCTTGAGCTTCGCCAACGCCGGCCATCATGCTCATCCCCTGCTCCTACGAGATGGCGACATTCAGGTTCTCAAGACAGGCGGATTGCCACTTGGAATGAGAGCAGGAATCGAATACAGTGAGGAACAGTTCCCGTTACAAAGTGGCGATGTGTTAATTCTGATGACCGATGGTATCATTGAGGCGATGGATAGTGAAAATCAACTCTATTCCGATTCGGGACGTTTGGAAAAAATCATCTCGCAATTTACGCAGGAGCAATCCGCAGAAGCGATGGTTGATGCGATTATTGACGATGCGATAGACTTTGGTGGGGATAAGACCAATCGGGATGATGACATGACGGTTGTTGTGACAAAAGTTTTGTAATGTACCGAGAGAAGGGGCGTTATTATACAATCTGCTGCAACGAAACTTTGTCTGAGAGCGTATTATCTTCTAACAGTAGTGCTCTGTCACACTAATATTGATGGTTGTGGTAGGTAGGGTATGGCGAAAGCCTACCCGACGATTGGCTAATGAACCTCAGTCGGGTAGTGCTGCGTACATACCCTACCTACGACAGTGTAACTATCAATACCGTAGGTCAATTTTCAGAAATCGACTATATTCCTGTCGAGATGTGAATCTCGACCTACGATGTCATTATCTTCGTGGCTATTCGGTAGGTCGATTTTCAGAAATTGACTATATTCCTGTTGAGATGTGAAAAGATCGCTTCGCCCCTGCGGGAATCTCTACCTACAATTGTGAAGCACTGAGTCCAAACATCTACAACCCGGGAGGTGAAAAAGATGAGTCAGGAAAAAGTAACGCTTGCGATACCAAGTATCTTTGGTTACGAGGAAGTTGTTGTTGAAACGGTTGGCATTGTTGCCAGGGTGAAGCAATTTCCCTTCGAGAAGGTGAGTAAACTCAAAACCGCAGTAGCGGAGGCGTGTGTTAACGCCATTGAACATGGAAACAAGGAAGATTCAGACAAGGATGTTGTTGTGACAATCATTTGCAATGAAGTTGCCATGCGCGTCATTATCAAGGATTTTGGCGAAGGTGATTTGGAACCCGATTTCCAAATGCCAGACATCAAAAAGCAAATAGAGGAAAAACAATTGGGGGGCTGGGGGATGTATCTCATGCGCACCCTTGTTGATGAATTAGAAGTTGACTCGGTGCCCAATAGTGGCACAACCACAACGATGATTATCTATTCATGAGGAGGTGGCGACATGAGAAAGAGAAGAAAAGAGGAAAAAATCGGTGACAACATCTCGTTAGAACAGAGAGAGGACATCCGCATCATATACATCCGCAACAACCTTAGTTATCAAACAGCAGACGAACTCAGAACGGCATATAATCAAATTCAGGAAGAGAAAATTCTGATTGACCTCGGCCAGGTGACTATTACAACCAGTCGAGGTATGGCAACGCTCATTTCCATTATTCTTGACGCTAATGAGAAAAATCAGCGAGTGTGTTTGTGCAATGTTTCGAGCCCGTGCATAAACATCATAGAGGCAGTGGACATCATGAAACACGTACCCAATCTCAGGATATTCGATACCCTTGATGAAGGGATGGAACATTTACGCAATTCTTAGTTTGCTTTCAAAAATCTCAGGATAATCGAAAAGAAAGAGAGGGTTTGGAGGGCAAGTAATGGACGGTTTTTGAGCCGTCTCAATGATTGTCCCTCTCAATATACAATGAAAGAACTCCATGAGAATCTCATTGCAACATCAATACGCATGTATAGCCTACATCAAACAGCGCTCTCTCTCTGTTCTGTCAAAAGGTTGAACGAGCTTGTCAACGCGTTGCTTCCACGTTGTATCACCGCGATGGATGTCGCCACAGCGTGTTTGCTCAGTCGCAATAACGCAATCCACGTCATGGGCAGCAATCTGGAAGATTCAGACGAAAAGTATCTGACAGGACAGTCCTGGCGTACTTCCAATGAATGTATTCATGACAATCTGCCTTCCGGTAAGTCCTTCTTAGCATCCCCCATTTTGCACGAAGCCAAACCTTTGGGGACGTTGATTGTTGTGGACAAAGAGGTGGCAGATTTTGAGGCGGCAGATTTCGAGCGAATGAAAAATCTGGCAACGATTACAGCGACGGCGTTGGGGAATGTCTACGAGTATGAAGACCTAATTCGGAGAGCCGAAGGGTTGGAGGAGGATATAAAAAGGCGGGATGAATTAGAACTTCAACGATTGAGGCAGGAACTAAAAGATGCCAGGACAACCCAACTATCTCTTCTCCCCAAACAACCTCCACACATCGAAGGATTTGATATTGAAGGAAAGTGTCTACCTGCACATGAGGTAGGCGGCGATTTTTACGATTATGTGTATCTGGGCGGTGATACTCTGGCGATTGTGCTGGCGGACGTGTCTGGTAAAGGGCTGAAGGGGGCTATGTATGCTGTGTTATCCTATGGCGTCCTGCATGCAGAAGCAAAATTCGGCATTTTGCCGTCTCAGATGTTATGGATACTCAATGAAGATCTGCAGATGCGCTTTCGAGAGCGCATGAACTGTGCGATGTGTATCGCCACCATAGATGTCAACAAAAGACTTCTGCAATATTCCAACGCAGGCATCCCTTATCTTATCGTCAAGCGCGGGGGGAAAGTATTTGAATTGAAATGCAATGGTTCGCCTTTAGGTGGGTTCAGGAACTTTGAATATGAGGATAAAGAGGAGAAATTGCAGGCAGGGGATGTTTTGGTGTTTCTCTCCGACGGCATAACGGAATGTCCGTCAAAAGATAACCTGGAACTATGGTATGAGGACACGGAACGGCTCTTTTCCCTCATCAGAGGATTTGATTCGGAGATGGACGCACAGGCAATGCTCCATGCAATTCTCGCAGATGTCAGAGATTTTGCAGGAGACGACACCCAGAGCGATGACATAACCATTGTCGTTGTCAAGGTTAAAGGCGGCAATTTTGACCACATTGTCTAAGTGGTTTGCTCGGTAAATGCCTGTTGCAAAAAAGTTCATAATATGATATAACCTCTGGACGGGGTACCAAAGTGACAAGGCAACCACGAGGTTTGTATCTACGGTTTACCCCCGTCTTGAAGGAGGATGCGATATGGAAACGTGGGGAAACATAGATGAATTAAATGTAGTTTCGCATGGAATTCCGCGAGTGGAAGGCGCGGACAAGGTGACGGGAAAGGCTAAGTTCACCTACGATGTCAACCTTCCCGGCATGTTATACGGCGCGATATTGCGTTGTCCGTATGCATGCGCTCGCGTCGTTAAAATAGACGCTGGTGATGCAGAAGAACTGAAATCATTGTTTGGGGCGATTGCCCAAACAAAGGGAGATATATACATCTAGCATTCTAAGTAGTTTGTTCCGTAAATTGCGGGCAATCTTTTGGCCACTTGCGAGATTTTTGACAGAGGGCGATTAAATCAAAAGCTTCATTGAAGTTACAATCAGAGATGTGAAAATCTTTGACGGTGATATTTTTTGCCAATTCGTCATGAGTTTTGCTGATGTGTGTGCGTAGAAAAAAAGCCCCTATGGAAAAAACGAGTTGAAGTAAGCGTCTGGGGAGGAGTTTCCGAATGCTAAAGGGGTCAAACCGCAAAGCCCCTTCGCTGCTTTGGGCTTGGAGCGCACGGAATGTTTTCATCTTTTCGCTGGCATGCAGAGCATTGAGTTTTACAGAAGGGAAGAACTGTTCCAACAGCTTGGTCAACTCTTCGGCTGTGTATTCCCGAAAATGGTAGGGCCAATCGAAAGCAGAGGTTCGCCGGTTTGGGGTGGATAACAATAGCATTCCAGAAGACTTTAATATTTTCCGCGCTGCAAGTAAAAACCTTTCAGGATGTTTTAAATGTTCGATAACCTGAAAGCAACAGATGATATCGAAGCTCGAATCTTCGCACTCAAGATTTGTCAAATCCATTACCTGGTAGGTTAAGTTCGGTTTTTGATATTTGCTGGCAGCCCTTTTTATCACTTTTTTAGCGTAATCTACTCCCACAATTTTTTTAGCGCTTGGGGTAAGCAAATGCGTCCCATAACCTTCTCCACAGCCTGCATCCAACACTACCTTATCCATAACATACGGCAATGCATATTCGTATACAACATAATGTTGCCAATATGTAGGGCGAGTTGTAGGGTTGCCCGGGTCAATTCTTTCAGCCATCCCCTATTACCTTCCACGAATAGTTGCTCAAAATCTTTTTTCGAGCGTTGTTGCCAATTCGTATTCTAGGTGATTCATCCTGCGTGCTTGCAACGTTTTGTGAAGTGGAGCGGGATAAAATGTGGAGAAGCCTTTACGCAAACATGCTGTTATTTGCAGTTTTGCATAGGCTTCTGGAAATAAACCGCGCATTCCACTTTTTTCATTACTATCCCTTCAATCTTATCGGTACGCAACGCCCATTATCGCTGCTGAACCACCATTCCATACGCCGCACTCCACTATATCTCCCGGTAGCCCAAGAGCATTTGCCTCTTGCACCAAATCGTAGAGGTTTATAAGCCTGGTAGTCGATAGCATCGTATATTTCGGTTTAACCTGCAGGATAAGCCAAGCAAGCCGAATAGTTCGTTTTGAAGACTTACGAATTAGCAATAGCGGGATGTCAAGCACCGCCTTTCCTATAGACAATATTTTACCTATTACAGAATACGGAGCCGCGAGTTTAATAATATATGCAGGATTGCCCAAGTCAATTCTTTCAGCCATCCTTTATCACCTTCAAGTACACCTCTTCGATTTGTGGTACAACAACATCCCACGAATAGTTGCTCAAAATCTTTTTTCGAGCGTTTTTGCCCAGTCGCATTCTAAGTGATTCATCGGTCATCAGGCGCTCTAATGCTTGCGATATTGTTGAAGGGTCCTGCGGTGGTACAAGAATTCCCACATCAGGAGAATCTATCACCGTTCTTGTTGCGCCAACATCAGTGGCAATTACCGCTTTTCCACACGCCATAGCTTCTAAAACTACTGTTGGCATCCCTTCCGACAACGAAGGCAAAACAAGGACATCTATATCATTCAGAAAATCAGGGATTAGCTTTTTATCAAGAGCTCCGAGAAAGGAAACATATTCGCTGATGGAAAGTTCTGAACAGAGAGCTTGCAGTTCCGTTTTTAATGGACCATCACCCACAATTCGGAGTCTCAGGTTGTACTTCGGAATAAGCTTATGTATTCCCTGAATCAAAAATTTCACACCTTTTCGATGCACAAGATTACCTACATATCCTACTGCGAAGGTTGGCATTTTTTCTTCTGACGGTGCTGGTGTAAAGATTTCCGTATCAACGCCATTTGGGATGGTAACAATCTTCTCGGGGAAGGCACCATAAGAAAGCGCGTATTGCTTGACGTTCTCGCCAAACGCGATGGCTACATCTGCGCTATTGACAGTAAATCGACCAAAAGTCCGGTCATACGGCAAAACAAGGCGGTTAAGAAGAGCAATCTTTGGGTACGGATGATTAGCCTGCAATGTGATTACAAACCGGCAGCTTTTCCTTATTCTCCGAAAGAAGGCAACACAATTAGTGGAAAAGAAAAAACGCACATGGGAATGGATGATATCGAAGCGACTGAACAAACGTAAAAGCACGTCAAAGAACTCAGGCGCAAAGATAAAATACGGAATGGAAGGAAAATAGATGCCGGGCAATCGAAGTACATCAACCCCTTCAATCACTTCGTTCCGCTGGTCGCCTTTAAGCAAAGAGGTTAAGATAAGAACTTGATGCCCCCTCTTTTTTAAACGTTTGGCAAGTTCAAGGACGTGAATTTCCGAACCGCCTATATGGGGATATAGAAAGCTATGAACCTGAAGAATTCTCATTTTTCTGAAAAGAATATAAACAAAACGGAATCAGTCCGAAAATGTAAAAATATCGCAGGGGTTGTTTCAAGTGAGTTCTAATTAAGTTCGTTTACTTTTGGCTAGCGGATTAACTGCTAACGGATAATGATTTTTTTTCCAATCCGTTAGCTTATAAGGAAAAGGAAACACCCGGGTATCAAAAACAGATGCGTAGGACTATAAAGCATCATAAAACGCAAACTTCGCCAAGCGTCTCGAAGAGGGTGTAGCTTAGATTCACCTTCCCGTGGGTGATAGGTAATAGGCACTTCAGCAATATTCAACTTATTTTTGATTGCTTTGATAACCATCTCCAACGCAAATTCCATACCGGTGGCTTGAAGCTGCATTTTTGCATAAGCAGCCCTGGTCAATGCGCGCATGCCGCAATAAACATCACTTACATTAGCATGAAACAAGGTGTTTAAGATTTTCGATAACATCGGATTCCCAATGTATCTGTGTGACCACGGCATGGCCCCTTTTTTGATTGCACCCTTGAAGCGCGAGCCAATAACTAAATCATATCCTTCCCGCAACGGTTCGATAAATCGAAGCAAATGGGAAAAATCGTACGTGTTGTCCGAATCTCCTATCACAATATATTTCCCTTTGGCTACGGCAATACCTGCCAGATACGCACTACCATAGCCGCGAACTGGTTGATGGACAACTCTGACACCTAAACTCTGAGCAATGGCAGCAGAATTGTCAGTAGAACCATTATCTGCTACCACAACTTCCCCTGAAATGTTCTGCTGCTCAAAAACCTGCAGGATTTTTTTTATACATGCCCCGATAGTCTTCTCTTCATTCAAACAGGGCATGACTACTGAAACTTCGATTGATGATGACTGTAATGTATCCATTGATATTCTGCTTTTTGTTCATGGACGAAGGTCAACAGACTTGGGGAGCTCGGTTTTTAAATATTCCGGGTTTGTTTGAATCTCTGCTGGATAATGTATCTCCCAAATTTTTACAGGCGGATTGTCCCACGGCGCGGTGGGAGACGAATAAATTAGCTGAAAGCTACTGCTATGTTCGTTCAACAGAAACAATTTAACCAAAAGAGAATTCCGCGCTATCTCCGGCAGATAGGAAGCTGAAATGATAGATGGAAGGCTACTTTCGTTACTCAGCAGAGGGCCTTGATTCAAAAGCAGACATCCAGGCAAATCTGCCATTTCCCAAGTCTTTTTAAAGCCGCCCAAAAAGACTTGAGAGATAGTCAACTCTTTTCTTTGACGTCGGTGAAATACAGTTGCACGCGGCTGCCCTATCAGTGTGGTTTGGTTGTTCACCAATTTTATTGGCACGGAGGCGTGAACTAAAAGAAGACTTCTCTTTGGATAGAAATCAGAATCTATCTTGACTTCATCATCTACGGGAAAACCAACACGACTGTGCAATTCGAGGATACCATCCCCTCCAGGATAGATTGACTGTGATTGCATTCGTAGATACCCTATTTTGCAACGCTTGTCATAATTGCTATCCGAACCGATGCCCGAAATGGGCAGTAAGTTTTTAATCTCACGATAACTGAGCAAAAGATGAGTCGCATGATGTGTTTTGAGGAATTCGAGGGTTTCCTCTTCATTCTGGGCAAGCATCAGATGTCGCGCCGCCAAATGCACCCAATATATATTCTGCTCCTCGTCAATTATGGTAGCTCTTCGTCCAAGCTCGTTTATCTGACTGCCGTAATCCCACCACGCTGCAACCACAGCTTGGGGAGATGTATTGTTCTTTAACCATTCGAACGCTTCTCGAAAGGGTTTGCTCAACGGTGATAATTGTTTAGAAACTACATAACTTACAGCCGCAAAACCATCGTAACCTGGGACGCCAGCAAAGATCGCTACGGTGAAGATTACAATTGCCAGCCAGCCAACGACTCTCAACGTTTTTAGCTTTGATAAGTTCTTCAGCAGGAACCGGAGGCTGAGATACAAGAGCGGCAGTGTTACTATGATATTGATTATCCAACGCATAGAATCCGATGATAGAAAAGTATAGGTGGAGGAACTACCAGGTTTAAGAATGAAGGTGATTAAATCGAATTCGCATGCGAACAATTGCCAGGAAAGAACTATTACCGTTAAGCAAAACAATACCCCTTTTTGGGCTTTTAAAGGCACGGCTAATTTGAAGATGCTGGCAATAAAGAAACATCCTAACGCAACGGCCACGGGGGCGAAGAATAAATTGAATCGCGCCGCATTGCGTGTCATAAACAACGTTGCCAGAAACCATAGCATAACAAGAATTTTTCCGCTTTGCAGTTGCGTTCCTTTCTTAACGTTACCCTTTGTCCTGACATAGCTTGTAAGGTACAGCGCAATCATGGAAACGAGAAAAAAAAGGATAGAGCCTAAGTAGAGAGCTCTCGAAAGGGGATTCTCACCACTGAGCGCAAAATGCGGATATATACGGCTGTAGCTTGCACCGCCTAACATAAAGACAAAAGCCGACAATCCCAACCATGTGTCCACCTTCACCTGCCGCAATACACGATAGAATAATAAACCCGCGCCTGCAAGCGCTACATAGAAAAACAGCTTATACCAACCCCACCAACTTGCAAAGTATGGCGAATGCATTTCCCCTATACTGATAAAAATTCTATTTGAACCTAACGGATAAAAAAAGTACTCAATTATGGTAGACACCATGCCAATGAACCAAACTGGCCCTTTTGCCGCTATGCATAAAATCACAACCAACATCAATGTGACAATGAGAAGTCCAAAACCCAAGGGTATTTTACCGCGGAATGTAAGTGTTGCTTTTATTCTATCATATCTATCCAATAAAATGTACGCGCCCGCCAACGCCAGAAATCCGAGAGGACTGGCGACAGCTAAGAAAACGAAGGGCAGAAGAAAATCACGATAGACACCCGTAAAAAGAATCAACATCAACACCAGAGGCACAGCAAAACAGCAGTATGCATAAAAATCCTTCCGTTCAAAATTATCCGTGATAAGCCAGACAAGGTTAAGAGAGACGAGCAATGCAATAAATAAGCCCACGCCATACCAGGCTAATCCTAAGACGCCCATTGATACACTCGAGAGAACTGTCAAGATATACTTGTGACGCTCTGTTTTGGCATGCCAACTTTTAATATACAAATAGAAGGACAATATGAAGAGAAGTAGAGTGAGAGCATCGCGGTCAGCAAATCCGGCCATTGTTCGATGGATAACGGTAGGAACAGTTGCCAGCGCAACGGTCGAAAGCATACCTGTGGGTGTGCCAAATAACTCCCTTATTAGCAGGAAGAAAAAAGGCAAGGTTATGGCGAAGGCGACTACTGGATAAAAGATAGCAACCTTTTCCAGTGTGAACGACGGAAGCAAGGGGTTTAGAAGCTTGTATGAATAGGCTATTGCATACGGAAAGAGAGGCAGCCGCAAACTCATGTCTGCGCCCACTGGAAAGCTGCGAATTTTATCAATCTTGGGCCAGCCGCCATCTTCTAAAATCATTCGGCTCTGGCGAAGAAGTCGATAGCTATCAGTTCCTACCAAATATTCGCCTTCCAACAGGGGAAGGTTTTGCAGCCGAAGGAAACAGGCAAACAAGATAACGATAGCAAGAATAGTAATGATAGGCAGATTTCTTTTTAACCATGCCATTACCAAATTCCTTTCATCTTGGTGTTCATCCTCGGCTGCAAATGACAATGCCTTATCTTTCGCAAACGTGGGCATTGTTTTAGCGATTTTCAAATTTGCGTATCATAAACTTTGCTCGATGATTCGGGTCAATGTCCACAGCCTGTTTATATGCCGCTAGTGCTTTCTCTTTTTCACCACTGCTGACATATACATTTCCAAGACCAGCATACGCGTCAGTGGATTTTGAATCAAGCTCAATCGCCTTGGTCATCTCAGCAATTGCCTCGTCGTTTCTTTCCTGAAACCACAGAACCGTTCCTAAAGTCAAATGTAGCCGTGAGGTTGGCTTTATACTGATTGCTTTTCTGAGGTCACTCTCTGCGGCGGGAAGATTACGTATCGGTTCAGGCCGGTACCCTAAAATCCTACCGCGTGTTACCAATCCATCGTACCAATTCGGATTTTTCTCCAGAATCTTACCCAGCATCGGTAGCAAGTCTTCGAGGGGAATCCCTTTTTCCTTCTCAACCAGATAGCTTCCTACGCTGATTGGTGCCTGCTCCACAGCCTTGTTGAGAATAGCAACCCACTCGTGGTGTTCGATTTGGTGCTTCAGGATGAAATCACCATCGAACAACGTTTTAACTACAGTCATAGGGTCTTTTTCTACGGTTTTATACAGATTTTCGATTATCTCTTCGTGGGTAGCGGCGTCGTTATCGACATCTTTTCCTGCATCACCCGACAACCAACTATACATAATGCCTATTGCGATGGCAACGATAGTTATAGGAATTAATATGAATGGTAATCGGTAAGGTTTCATGATTAACCCTCCAACCAACAGGGGGAGATTTTGCAGCCGAAGGAAACAGACAAACAAGATGACAATAGTAAGAATAGTAATGATAGGCAGATTTCTTTTTAACCATGCCATTACCGGATTCCTTTCACCCTGGTGTTCATCTTCGGCTGCAAATGACAATGCCTTATATTTCGCAAACGTGGGCATT
The DNA here is from genome assembly GCA_964601015.1 of uncultured bacterium. Taxonomy (GTDB): domain Bacteria; phylum Poribacteria; class WGA-4E; order DTYX01; family CAZRLY01; genus CAZRLY01. The sequence continues at coordinate 5,329 of CAZRLY010000128.1, read as the reverse complement.
GTTTTATCGATTTTCAAAATCTTCTTCGCAACATACATTGAGTATACTTTCACCTACTTCTTGTCTTCTAACCGACTTTTTGCCCTTAGTATATACATCTTCGGACGGGGGGCATCTGGATCCAACTCCACAGCCCTTTTTAAGTATATGAGAGCCTTTTCAAACTCCCCTTTGTGATAATACGCATATCCTAATTCACATGCGGCCTCAGAATGATTGGAGTCTAATTCAAGAGCTTTTTTCAACTCCACAATTGCTTCGTCATTTTTACCTTGTAATCGAAGCATCGTTCCCAACCCATAGTGAGCGTCAGCCGAATTTGGATCGAGTAGCACTGCTCGTCTATAATCCTCTTCTGCGACGCTGTATTCGCCACATCGAAACCCTCTCTGTTCGCCGCGAAGCATTAGAGTTTCGATTGACTTGGGATTCTCCTCCGGAACTTGGTTCTCAACAGACGCTCCAATTCCAGCATCACCCGACAACCAACTATACATAATGCCTATTGCGATGGCGACGATGGTTATAGGAATTAATATGAATGGTAACCGGTAAGGTTTCATGATTAACCCTCCAAATGATAAGATATATAAGATTTTATTAGTTGTGATCATAACTATAATCATGATGAGTATGAAAATAGGTATGGTCTGGGATATCACAGACGTTTTGATGAATGAAATTGTACATATAACACTCGTTGTAATGTTGCGGATGGCTACTCTCTTCAAAAAGATTGACACCATGTCCAATTTCATGGGTTATTACATCCCTGGCAAGCCTCCAGAATACGGAAGCGGGTGCTCCATCCTCATTGCAGTCGTTTTGGATACTCACTTCAAAGATTCTGCAATAGTCAACGCTTCTAGGTGGACCCTTATAAGGATCCGACATCCCAAAGTAGCCTGACTCATATCCGCTTTTTATTACATACAGGTGGTATTGATCTTGGTGTCCCGTACCGGACACCTCATTAGGATTAATTTTTCTACTGGAATGCTTGTCAACTTTATACACCTCCGTGCCGCGAAGAGCTGCCGCAGATGCATAGCTAAGATCTGTCTTGCCCTCTTGACCTGCTTCATTGTCGCCGTTAAATGATATATCAGTTTCAGTGTAAATAAACAGCGTTTTGGTGGATGGGCTTGTCCTTGTATGGCTTCCACTGTAGAGCATGAAGCCTCGATATTCCTCGTAAGGGCTCAATCTATCTCCATTGTTGGAATTATTTCCTGGCCCAGTTTCATTATCGGTGGTCCAATTGTTAGCAGCGTCATTTTCCCAACAATCAGCAATTTTGTTGTTGTTATTGTCTTTGGGGATTGTTTTAGTGTAGCTGCAGTAGCTTGTAGTACCCCGTTTAACTTCTACTTTCACTTTGCACTTTCCGCCATAATCCTTGCTTTGAAGGGTTACGGGTCCAGCAAGCCCGTCACTGGTAAAGTTTAAAACGGCGGTCGTGGCATTATCCGGAAAAGAGAAATCCGGTGTCGTTTCGCTTCCAGCGTTCATGCAGTATCCTTTGTAGCTAGATCTCTCTGTGAAAGAGAAGTGTGCCTTAAGTAGATTTCCAGAGTAGGTTCCCACCTTGACCCGATTATTCCAAGCGTATGTGCTATTATGCTGCAACACAGCGTAAAGCTTGGTGCTCTGTGGGCTGGAAGGCTTGCCTTCGGGTTTGTAATTACCTATATCGTCAGCGTGATCTGTGGCGAAGTCATTGTCTGTGTCCAAGCAGATGGAAACATACTGCGGCACGATATTCACACTGGTGCTTTCCCCGGTAACATTTCCATGCGGGCCGCTGCCAGTGCCGTTGCCTACAAATTTGGTAATCGTTTCAGCCGTATGTCCAGTCACATTGAAAACCAGGGTAGATGCATTGGGATTGCTATCAGTTTGCTCTGTAGGCACGCCTTCTACACCAACTACCGGGTTAGTTTCATTCCCTGCGCTGTAGGCGGTGCCACCTTGTTGAGTCAGGTTAACTGTCCCTTCCCAACTACCGGCCTCGGTATGGTCTTCGTAGTGGGCGACAACCGTTACGGTGAATTGCTCATCCACCTTTTTTTCACTGGGCACCGTCAGGTGTAAATGTTCGGGATTATCGGCTAAAATGACAATGGAAATCGTAACAAATAAACTCGCTATCATCAAAAACAGGCAGAATTTCAATTTGCTTCGTATCATCTTTTTTCCCTCCTAAGTATATTGAGCGCAAATCAGATTTGTAAATTTGCTATCGCTTGAAGTCCCGGAGCGAAGCGGAAAGGCGAAGCAGCTTTTCACAGATATTGGCACAACGGTCAAATACAAATCCACAAAACCCAATTGCGTTTAATATAGTACGGATAGTACCTTCAACATTTGAAGCATCCTCCAATGACATAAAACGTCGGTGAGTATGACATGAATTAATGAGATTGTCAAGTATTTTTTCGGTTTTTTTTCAACCTTTTTAAAATCACAGACATCAGATATTCACCTCTGCCGTATCCTGAATGCAATATTATCTATCCGAATTTTTGAAAATTATCGTTGGCAAATCCGTTGCATTTTTGTTAAAATATATTATCACTAAATGCCTGATAATTTAGATGTACCGCGGTACTTTAGGTAGTTTTGATTATTAATAACTACGAAGGCACGGAGATACATAGACAAGTATTGGGGTGTTGGGTTGATTGAGTATTTTCCCCATCACCCCAAACCCCCTATTCCCCCATTACCCTTTTTCTGTGTCTCTGTGATTCAAAGAAAAGGTAAAGTTACCTAAGAGCAAGTTTGGACGGGGTACCAAAGGGACAGGGCAACCACAAGGGTTGTATCTACGGGTTACCCCCGTCTTGAAGGAGGATGCGATATGCAAACGTGGGGAAAAATAGATGAATTAAATGTAGTTTCGCATGGAATTCCGCGAGTGGAAGGCGCGGACAAGGTGACGGGAAAGGCTAAGTTCACCTACGATGTCAACCTTCCCGGCATGTTATACGGCGCGATATTGCGTTGTCCGTATGCATGCGCTCGCGTCGTTAAAATTGACGCTGGTGATGCAGAAAAACTGGAGGGCGTCAAGGTAATCGAAACCTATGAAGGCAAAACAATTCATTTCGCTGGCGAAGGTGTCGCTGCTGTGGCGGCTGTCAGCAAAGGAATTGCAGAGGATGCTCTAACGAAAATAAAGGTGGAATACGAACAATTGCCGTTTGTCGTGGATGTAGAGGACGCGATGAAGCCTGATGCGCCAAAAGTACATGGCACCGAGAGGAATGTCAGGGAAATGTATTCGCGCGAGGATGGTATAAACGTTGATGATGCTGACGTCGTCGTTGAGGCAACCTACAGCGCGCCTGTTATAATGCACGTCTGTCAAGAAACTCACGGCGCTGTGGCAAAATGGGATGGCGATAATTTGACGGTTTGGACATCCACGCAGGGCGTATGCGGCGTCAGAGAAGGTTTGGCTTGGACGTTCGATGTGCCACAGGAGAAAGTACGCGTGATAACTGAACACATGGGAGGTGGGTTCGGCAGCAAGTTTGGCACTGGCAACCACGACATAACCGCCGCTGAACTCGCAAGGAAAGCCGGCGCGCCGGTGAAGTTGATGTTGAGCAGGGAAGAGGATTTTCTCTGTACCGGCAACCGCCCGTCTTACACTGCGCACATCAAAGCGGGCGCTAAAAAAGATGGCACGTTGAGTTTTTTTCAGCTCGAATCCTATGGCACAGGCGGCGTCGGAAGCGGCGCAACCTCACCGATGCCGTACATTTATCATGTCCCTTATGCCAAAGCGTCTCAGTTGGACGTACGCATCAACGCCGGTCCAGCTTGCGCCATGCGTGCGCCAGGACACCCACCGGCGGCTTTCGCAATGGAATGTTTGATGGATGAACTGGCTGAAAAACTGAAAATTGACCCGTTGGAATTTCGCATCAAAAATGACTCAAACGAGATAAGACGGGAGCAGTTTGCAATCGGAGCAGAGCGAATCGGTTGGGAGAAACGCCACGAAAACAAAGTTTCCACATCCCAGAAGAAGAGACGCGGCATCGGCGTTGGCTGTTCAATTTGGGGAGGAGGCGGCGGACCGGGTACGGAAGTTTTGGCGGAAATTCACCCCGATGGCAACGTCAAAGTGATGACGGCAAGTCAGGATTTGGGAACAGGGACACGTACTATCATCGCGCAAACTGCCGCTGAAGAATTAGGGCTGCAAACATCAGACGTAACAGTCTTGATTGGTGATACCAAATTCCCACCCTCGGGTGCAAGCGGCGGCAGCACTACAGCAGCGTGTGTCATCCCTGCGGTAAAGAATACGATAGCCGATGCAAAACAAAATCTACTCGCTATCGTTGCGCAAGACTTGGGGGTGAAGGCTGACGACTTGGGGGCGCAGGACAAAAAAATCTTTGTAAAATCAAACCCAGGCCGTTGTCTTTTATGGAATGAAGCGACGGCAAAACTCGGAACGCAGCCGATTGTCGTCAAAGGCGGTTGGGTGGAAGGACTTTCCAGCAGCGGGGTGACGGGCGTACAGTTCGCAGAGGTGGAAGTGGATATGGACACGGGCGAAGTGGAGGTTTTGAGGATAGTCGCCATCCACGATGTTGGGTTGCCGGTCAATCGCCTGACTACTGAAAGTCAGATTATCGGTGCTGTTGTCATGGGCTTGGGCTACGCGCTGACAGAAGAACGCATCATGGACGCTCCCACCGGGGCAATGCTCAACCCAAACATGCTGGATTACAAAGTGCCGGGCACCATGGAGATACCAGAAATAGAACCCATCATCTTCGGCACACCGGAAAGGGGAGTTATAGGAGTTGGCGAACCACCAAGCATCCCAACCGCTGGTGCCATCGCAAACGCCATCTACAACGCAATCGGCGTCAGAATCCGCTCGCTGCCGATAACGCCTGACAAAATCATCGCGGCAACTTTTGGAGTGTAATTACCTAAGAGCGTGTGTGAGAAGTCCCTTGAATGCCCATGTAGGTTGGGTTGAACGAAAGTGAAACCCAACGGGTGAAGAGGTGGTGTTTGTTGGGTTTCGTTGGTTTCGATACGTCGCTACGCTCCTACTCAACCCAACCTACTTTTCACACACCCTCTTTCGGATAGGCGGAAAAACAAGAAAATTATTTTGTCACACTACTTACTCCAACAGAGGAGATGTTGACCAATGGCAAAGAAATTCCGTTCCCTTCCTACCGAACGGACGGTTATTTACCCAGAATCGGACGGTAAACCAATGGCTGAAACTGATATTCATCGAGAATTGATGACAGATATAATCAAGATGCTCAAGAATCACTTTAGGGCT
>CAZRLY010000127.1:0-16707 GCA_964601015.1 uncultured bacterium | reverse complement strand
CAGCATTTTACCCCAACAAAACCAATTCGTCAAACACTTTTCAAACACCCTCTAAGGCATTGCCAAACTTTCCGTCCGTCCATTTAGCACCGACAATTGTGCCATCGTTGCCCATGCCGGAAGTATCTGATACTTTGTCACCATCTTCTTCGTCAAAAGGCAGTTCTAAAACTTTGGCTGCTATGCTGACATTTGTGATGATGAAGAAAATTACTAACCAAACCCATTTTTTAACCATTGTTAAACCTCCTGTCAGTATTAATGTTGACATTTTAGAAACGCAAAGACGCGATGTGAACCGACTTCTGGTTTACCAAGACGCAAAGTTTTCCTTTGCTTTTATCGGGTTTCATCAACATCAGTTTTCCAGTGTTTGGGAGCGCGAACAATCCCACCTTCACCGATGTCTTCGCCTACATAATCTCCGTAGCACTCAAGGATATGTAAGAATATATTTTCTCTATCGGCTAAATAGGCTTCAATTCCCTCGAATACATCGGCTAATCCGTCAAACATTTGACCATTTTTCAGGTCAATTAGCCATTTCCCTTTGTAAGTTGCAACCTGTTTTTTAATTGGTCGATTGACCCGACGCTTGGGCATGAGATAGAGAGCTACTACTGTGAACAGAAAATACCTGTGATGCAAATTGTCGCGCACTATAATTCCTGAATTCGGCGCATAAGCAAGAATCTTTCTGGCGGCTAAGTCATCAATAATGAAGAAATATTCTTCTGGGATATTTTCAACCTGCCAGTTATTCATATTGTAGCGTTGCCGCTTCTCTTTCACATCAAAGGAGAAATACCTTTTTGTATTTCGGTCACCGAAACCAAAGTCAAGTTTCTCAAATGAATCAGAATTATCGTTAAATAGGATTCCTCGTTGCTCAAAATAATCCTTTACTTCCTTCTCCAAAGAGTACATGAAAAGCTCTCTCCTCCCTATGCCTCAAAAAGATCTGGTCAATCCGCTGATAGTCTCCGCTCAGATAATTCTACATACTCCTGGTTTATATCATAGCCAACATAGTATCTACCGTTGTTCTTAGCTGCCAAACAGGTAGTCCCACTGCCGCAAAATGGGTCAAGAATAATATCATCCTTAAAAGAATATAATTGAATCAATCTGTAGGGTAGTTCCTCGGGGAACGGTGCTGGATGCCCAATTTTTTTTGCGGATACTGTTGAAAATGTCCATACGCTCCTTGTATACTCTAAGAACTCTTCCTTGCTAATAGTATTCTCCCTGTCATTTTTCTTCCTTGAAAAGGAGTCTTTTGAGAATACTAAAATATATTCGTGTACATCTCGTAGGACTGGGTTGCTTGCTGACATCCAGCTTCCCCAGGCAGTTGATGCGCCCGCACCTGCGCCCTTATTCCAGATAATCTCACCTCGCATTAGGAAACCTATTTCCTCCATATCCGCAATAATATAACGGTGAAGCGGAATGTAGGGTTTTCTTCCCACGTTTGCAACGTTGACACAAGCTCTGCCTCCAGTCACTAATGTCCTGTATGTTTCCTGAAAGACTCTTTTTAGCAAATCTCTGTATTCTTCGAGACTTAAATCATCATCGTATTCCTTTCGCACGTTGTAAGGTGGTGAAGTAATCATCAAATGGACGCTACAGTCAGGAAGTTCATCCATTTTCTCGCTTGATTTGCGGTATATTCTGTTTAAGTTTTCGCCTGGCACTTCATTCTCAATATACTCTATCTTACCATTGACTGTTTTGTCCTGATACAGTTTGCTATTATAGAATTTGGATGAGTCGTGACCAATCCGTCCTGATGTCCCAAAAGAACTTGTTTCCGTGCCTCTTTTCTTGGGATGTTTTCTCGACATTATACATTCCTTATCGTCCGTAAAAATTTGCTTTGTAGTGCGAAAGCGGCAACTTAGGCCGCTTGGTTCAAATTCCTCAATCCAAAGTTTAACATACTTTCTCCTTCAGGTCAACAAAAATTCTACTTTCCTTTGATTTTCCCCTGGGAAAGTTTCTGCAAAAACCATCTGTGCGAAGACCGGAAATTCTGCATCCGGAAAAGTCAACCAGTCATGAAATTTTTGTTGATGTGAATGAGGATTTGCGTTATAATTTTCCCCAGATGTAGGAAAGAAAGCGGGAAACTTGCTATTTCGTTTGGAGGACAAATAGAAATGGTTACACTTAAAGCATCTAAAATTTACATCGTTGAAGGCATCGAAGAGAACCCGATATTGCGCCAGAGAGCGCGCAGACTTGAAAGTTACATCAAAGCAGACTCAATAGAACACATAGGAGACGCAGAATTCAATCAAATTGCTACCGAGAATAGGTTCAATTCGTCTCCTCGTCATGGGATGAAATCCGACTTTGAACCGATTGTTATATTCAATAAGTTCCGTTTTGATGATACGCCCGAAATGAAAGAACAACGTAAAAAGGACTTTCCTGCCCTCTTCGCCAATGCCAGACACAATCTCTCTGGATATGCAGGATTTGACTGGCGTGAAAGCGGCTCCAAAGCCTATCGGGAGCACACTGGGCTTGTATGCCAACCAGCGTGGCAGATTCACACCATCTGGGGTTGTCATTATCGTTGCGCCTACTGTTCATTGGGGCGTTACATCAATATTATGATGAATTTGGAGGATTTCGTATCTCGTCTGGACGGATACATCGAAAAAGCCCCCGGACAGACACTCTACCAATACGATAACGGCACGGATACCGTCTGTTTTGAGCCGGAATACGGCGGAGCACGTCTACTTGTAGAATATTTTGCAGGGCGGGAAAATGAATATCTGGAGTTGTACGTTGGCAAGAGTGATAATGTGGATTTCTTGCTGAATCTTGACCACCGTGGGCATACAGTTTGCTGTTGGAGTATTAGCGGGCAAACTCAGAGTACGTTCTTTGAATACAAAACAGCAAACATGCACGAGCGAATCGCTTCTGCGCGGCGTTGCCAGGAAGCGGGATACCATGTTCGATTTCGATTGTCACCCATCATCCCCGTGCGAAATTGGGAAGCGGAAAACCGTGAAATGATTGAAACGCTCTTCTCAGAGGTACGCCCTGACGTTATCACCTTTGAAACACTGCGATTTCTCAATTATGATGCCATTGAAGAGAGTTTTGACCTTTCACTTTTTGACCCGAAATTCGTGCAGATAATGAAAGAGAACCAGGGCGAGAAACATCTTCAAGGCTGTCAAATCCCCCACGACTACAGAAAAATGGTTTATCGGTTCATTATCGACGAATTAGAGCGCGTCAGCCCTCAGACACCCTATGCTCTCTGCCGCGCACCAAGAATTATGTGGGACGAATTGGCTGACGATTTCGCACCACACGGACAAACGCCCGATTATTATGTCTGCAATTGCGGCCCAACCTCAGCGCCAGGACACGAACTTCTAAGCATCGCATAAATGCTTCGTCTCCTGTTACTTTTTAAAGGCGCGTATCAGCGACTTCCGCCTCACTTAGCATGAACGTTGCATGAATTGGAATCGGAATTGATTCTTGCGAAAAACATTGTTGAAAGTTAAAGATTGTGAAACCGACAATCTGATTATCTTCAATGCCATAGTGTACGAATACGTCATCCATAACCTCGTTAGAGATGGCTTTCGTCGGTTGACCCAAGGAAATTTCCAGAATGTCTGCCTCTTTATCGTAATAAAATCTCAACGCTTTATCCATATTAGCTCTCCTCCTCTTCGGATTGTATCAACTATGAAGGCAGTTGCAACGAAATTGTCCAGTGCTTTAATAACAGCAACAAAAACATACTTTCCACCGAACATATCCGTAAAAAATTTGTAATATCGGTATTCGTTCCGGTTAATCTGATGTCTTTGAACGACATTTGGCTCTTGAAGCGTTAATTTAATCTCTTCCAATAAATCCACCATTACAGGATGTTGGACGAGGATATGATTCCAACGCTCGTTAGTAAGCACAATATCATCCCCAAAGACATCAGTAATGGTAAAAACGGTTGATGTATGATTCATAGCTTATGCTCCACATTGTACAATATTGATTTAGTAATCCTAATGTAGCCTAAGCTTGGCAGAACAGACCAAGATATGATAGGTATTCAAAGCTAAAGATGCAAACTAAAGTATCGGCACTGGTTCTTGGGTAATTTTCATTTTCCCCGTCAAAGCATCCACTTGATACGTGTCCCCAAACAACTCCGCAATTTCCATAATATCGCCTTGCGTGGAAATTTCACTCAATACATCGGGAAAACTCCGCCCCCATCTAAATTGCCCTTCATCATTGAAGACAAATACTTCCAATTCGCAGAGGGCAACAACAACCTTTGGCTTTGTGTGATAGAAGGCGAGAAAAGGGGCGAATAGCTTTTGCTGAAATAGAACCCTACCGGAAGATATGTCAAGGACAAAAATAGATTCTTCGACTCCTATAAAAAGTCTTTTCGTCGCTTCAATTAACAAAAAATCGGGTTTCAATTCATTGCTGTTTCGCAACAGTAATTTAGCCCAAAGCCGGTTCGATGGGATACTTTTGTTACGACATTCGATTAGAGATGAAAACCTTGTCTTATCTGTAGCTTCTAGTCTTTCGTATTCCCAATCCTCTAATTGTCGCAGACGTTCTTTCGGTTCCCCAATATGTATGATGTATCGTTTTCCTTGAATATTTTTCATCATTTCACTCCTTCGGAATAATTGTGGTAATTTTAGGCAGCGCCTCCATATCCCCGGCCTCATAAAAATATCCAATATCAAGTCTGACGCCACCTTCATAAACAGAACGACTTATGGTAATGCCAAACTCATTTTCGATTTTGCCAAACTCATTGCCTTCAACCCCTCTTTCAAATAATTCCTCGAGCTTGGCCCTGCCATCAGGAGTGTCCTGAATTCCTATCTTGTCTAAGACGCGTGCTATTTGTTGTGAGCGTTCCGCATTCTTCCCGCCAACTCTCCCAAAGAAATAGTCATATTTTCTCGGGTCAATTTTAAATTTGGCTCTCACGATGAACATTGCTTACCTCTTAGATTGTGCCGCATACGCAGGCTAAAAGCCTGCTACTCCGCTAAAAAGCTGCGACTCCGACGGATTGGACAATCTCCTTTTGGACAGATTCTCTCAGCGTTTCCAGTTCATCGCTTTTTTTGACGGGATATTCGTCGGCGTCCTCAAGTCGCTTGTATTTGCCATTTAGATGGGATAGATTTTCCAGAGTGCGCGCTTGAATCTCTCCGATGCTTGGCATATCGCAGCATAGCTCACCGTTCTCAATAACAGCCCTTATCAGCGGCGTGTCGTCACGGCGTTCCGTATGACGGCATTTGTTTCTGTCGCTAAAGCGGTGTTGCGACGGAAACTTTAGACAGATGATGTCTCCGAGATAGTTTCCCGATTCATCGGTTCGGCGGTAAACCTGTTTTTTGCCCGGATAAGTAGCTTTTTCTGAACTGAGTTTCAATTTATAACTGACTTTGCCATCCCTTTCCTGTTCGACAAGTTTGTAAACGCCGCTTAAAGCTGGAGCATCTTTGGATGTCACAAGTTCCGTCCCAACTCCAAAGATGTCGATAGGCGCACCTTGAGACAACATTTCAGCGATTTTGTATTCGTTCAAGTCGCTGCTGGCGACGATTTGGACGTGGTGTAATCCAGCGTCGTCCAGAATCTTTCGCACCTGTTTGCTGAGGGTTGCTAAATCCCCGCTATCCAGTCGGACGCCTTTGAGTTTCTCGCCGATGTTTATCGCTCGCTTCGCTCCCTCAATGGTGTCGTAGGTATCTATCAGCAAGATTGTGGCATCGGGGAAAACTTGGTGGTATTTCTCAAAGGCCTCCATTTCGCTGTCGAACGTCATCGTGAACGAGTGAGCGGCTGTTCCAACGATTGGAATGCCCAGTTCATAACCAGCAAGCACATTGGACGTACCCACACAACCACCGATGAAAGAGGCCCTGGCTGCTAAAACTCCCGCCTGTGAGCCGTGTGCGCGCCGCGTTCCAAAATCCACAACTTTTCTTCCCTGCGCTGCATGGACAACCCTGGTGGCTTTTGTCGCAATGAGCGTTTGATAGTTTACTGCCGTCAGCAGGTAAGTTTCGACAATCTGCGCTTGTATCATCGGCGCTGTTACCTGAATAATCGGCTCGTCAGGGAAAAATACCGTGCCTTCCGGAATGGCATGAACAGTTCCCGTAAATTTGAAGTTTAGCAAATAGTCAAAAAAATCCTCGCTGACATTCAAAAACGGCGGCTGGCTTTTCAGATAAGCGATAGATTCTTCGGTGAAACGTATGTTGAGCAAATAATGCAGCGCTTGTTCCAAACCCGCCGCAACTAAATATGAACGTTTGTAGGGCAGCCTGCGGACAAACAACTCAAACGTCGCAGGGTAGCATACCCCGGTTTCAAAATACGCGGCTGCCATCGTAAGCTGGTATAAATCAGTGTTTATGGCGATGTTATTGTCTGTTAAGAATAGTGATTTTAGTTTCATGGTTATTATTCGGTTCAGAAACCAAGTTTTTTGATAAATGGTTTCTATGTACTTACAATCTCCGCAATCAGTTCCCCCGTTATCGGCGCAAGCGCAATCCCGTCTCCCTCGTGGCCTGCTGCAACGATGAATCCCTTCGGTCCAAAATGTCCCAGAATTGGCAAACCATCGGGAGTATACGGGCGAAGTCCTGCGAAACTGCGGATAATGTGCACATCTTTTAAAATCGGCAAGACGTTTTTTGCGTGTCGTGCTACCGCATGTATTCCCTCAAGCGTCACGCGCCTGTCGTAGCCCACAAATTCACGCGTGCTGCCGATGAGCAGATTGCTTGCGTGAATCTGTTGTTCCAAAACAAGTCCAACGCCCAACGGGGATGCTTTTTGTTCAGGATTAAACTTGGCAGCGATGTAACAAGCGCAGAGCATGATACAATTTACCAGTAGCGGAAGCGGTTCAGTAACTAAAATCTGCCCGCGACGTGGTACGATGTTCAATTCAACTCCGGCCATTTTGCCGATGAAGGGTGCCCATACGCCCGCGGCATTCACGACAATCTCAGTTGCGATTTTGCCCTTGTCGGTTTGTATGCCTTCCACTTTGCCGTTTTTCAGGGCGACATCCGTTACTTGAGTCTGCGTTAAAATTTGCGCGCCGTTTCTTCGGGCAGCGGCAGCAAAGGCAAAAACAAGTTTCAACGGGTCAACTTGCGAATCCATCGGTGAAAAAGTCGTCCCACAGAGGGAAGGAGACAGATGCGGTTCCAACTTCAAAGCATCTTCGATTTTTAACAACTCAACTTCCAACCCCGCGCTCCGCTGCCGCGACATGAACTCCAACATAGCAGGCAATTGACTTTCTGACTCAATGATAATCATTCCGCCCGATTGTTTGTAACCAATATCCGTGTCCAATTCGTCGCCGAGCGATTTATACAACTGTGCACTCTGCAAAGCTAACTCCAAATGTTTGCCAGGCTTCTTGGATTGCAAAAAGATACACCCATCGCATGCACCAGATGTCCCTGAAGCTAAATCGTTTTTCTCGACAAGGATTACTTTGAGTCCACGCTTTGTTAAGTTGTAGGCGACGGCAACGCCGATTACACCACCGCCGATTATGACTACGTCAGCTTTGGTCATTTTGTATGGAGTGCGAAAATTAAGTTTCCGCACATAACTTCAAACTTGACAGGACGCAACGGCGGACGTTGAGTTTCGGGCATCAATTCACTTAGCGGTGCCTTAGTTTCTCTGGCTAAAATATTTGCTATCAAACGCCTACACGTTCGCCCCTGGCATAATCCCATTCCCGCGCGCGTGCGACGCCTGACGCCTGCGATGTCGCGAGCGCCTGTCCCGATTGCCTCGACAATCTCTTCCTCAGTTATTTCTTCACATCGACAGATTAACATCTATCTCAACTACTTTCTAAAAGACTTATTGCAATACCATTTTGACTTCAAAACGGTACATTAGAAACACGCGGAAGTTCACGGAAAGGAGGGTAATGGGGTGTTGGGGTGTCTGGGTATTGGGGTACTTTTCTATTACCCCGTTACTCCAACACCTTCCGTTCACCCCAAGGATTTAGTGATAATACAATGCTAATTGGAACCGGGTTTCTTTTTGTCAGCATTCCTCCTTGAGAGTAACTCTCTAATCTGCTCTTCGGTTAAATTGGGGAATATGACTGCGAGGGCTTCCTCTTCTCCAATCGTTTCTATCACCCCCTCTTTTCCGATAAACTCTATCACCCTCTCTTTTCCAGCCGTCTTTACCAATCTATCCAGGCCAAAAAGGTCAATTATTCCTGGGACGTCCAGTTCTAATCCCCTCAAGTTTCTCAAGTCCATTTCTGCTAACACCTCCTTAAACGCCCTGGCGTGTAGCGTAGAAAGAAAAAAACCGTATCTTCCGAGTTCATCATAATGTTCTATGACGAACCTAACGATTTCCTTTTCCCGTTCTTTCTTGTCTTCGTATACCATCAACAACGGGATTGTATCTAAAGTTATCGGCAGTTCTCCCAAATCTATCAGGTAGATTGGGAATTTTGCAAGAGAACCCCCTGATACACCTTTGCCAACCGGCTCCAGATTCTCAATATAATCTCCAGGTGGCTCATTAAAATTTTGTGAAAATTTACTGGATATTAACCACAGGGTTATTTTACTTCTATCCTCTATTTTGTTCTCATTGCGCCTCTGGTACAAGCAGGCATAACCTTCCACCTGCGCTAAATCTTCCCAAATTGCCGTATCCCCTGGCCCCTTGAGTTCAGCGATTGTCACCGTTTTGCCAAGGTAGTTGAAAGGATACGGCAGTTCTGTCGTTGGAACGCTGGGATTTATGAGTATGTCAAGTTCCAGGGGCATTTTTCCCAGTTTGACCGAATCATTGATATTCAATCGCTCGCTGTGGGCTTCTCGTAGGAACTGCGCCAACAACGGGTGCCATTGTCTCCGCATTCTTCACCTCCCGCTTAATTTTAACAGATTGGCTGCGATGTTTCAAGCAAAAGTAATTTTGTATGCGAAAATTTAATTTGCGCATTCCCAGACGGAATTACATACCTTTGATTACTTGCCACTCAAAGTAATATAAAACTCCTTAAAATCTATTTTCAATCGTTTTTCCTTCCACAACTGATACGGATTGTTGATAATGATTATTTTCGCGCTGCGATTTTGGATGTCGATGACGACGCGATAAATGTAGTAGTCTGCCTGCATTTCAGCGGTCTTCATCCACTCCTGAAAGCTCATGGGAAACCGCAAATCACCTTCCCTGTCGGTACTTTTCACCTCAATATATTTTGGAGAGCCGTCTTCGTGGAAGGAGAGAATATCGTAGCCGCACATGTCGTCCTTTTGGGATACCCAATTGACCTTTTCGCACAAGTCAGTTTGCCCTGACAGTCGCTCCTTTTCCTTCACAAAAACGTATTCCTCCCCTATCCGTCCTAACTTTTGATGGATGCGCACCTCTTCGGGAGAACGAGGGCGTTCGTAATCTTGCGTCCTTTCCGTCTCCGATGGATGGGGTTCGTCCTCGTCGAATTCTACACCGGGAACGTATTCTTCCCAGCCAGAATCAGTTTCAATTTCAAAACTGTCCAAGCTCTCTGCAAATGCTTGCAGTGTCACATCGGGTATTTCCGAAACTGCGAAGCATGTAGGTTGGGAAGGTTCAGCGGCATCTGGGCAGACACATTGGTCAGATTCTACTCTGGCTTGCTGAGATGCTTTCTCCAAATCCTGAAAAAATGTGAGCGTAACACTTTCCCTGTCGTCCATCAACGGCTTTTTGACCGGTTCATCGAAACGACTAAAGTCGTTACTACCCTTTCCAAACTGGTCGTTTGTATGAGCGAGGGGCGGCTGACTGTGTTCCTGGGTATTGTATTCAACTTCTTCTTCGCGCAACGTCGAATGTATCTGTACGCGTGTTTTTTCGACATCAACGGGCTGTGTTTCTGCGGGGAAGAGTTCGGAACGGAATATCCCTTTCTGCGCCAAATACTCGCTCCTGCCATCATCGTCGGGGATTCTCAGGAACCTCAAGAATGCGTCCTCCAGGTAGGGTTGTTCCACATCCCAAAGTTCCCTGAATAATGCGGCGAAGGCGTTTGCAACGGTTTCAAGGTTTTCAGCGTCCGCCGCGTTCACGTAGAGGATAGGGGCTGTTTGTTCGATGGGATTCACGCTCAAGAAGAACGGTGAACTTGTCGGTTCAAGCGACGTTTCAAGGGGTATTTCTTCCGTCATGGATGTCTGGACGCGCAGGGCATTGACGACTGCCAACTGCACGTTAGCAAGAGCACGTAGTTTTTCGGCTCTCTCCGCTTCGCTGATTTTCTGGTCAACTTCGGCAAGGGCGACGAGGAAGGGAAGATGGATTGCCAGACTTTCTCTCAGTCCTTCCGTTAATGATTCTACCTCTTCGCCAAAGTCGGGTGTTTGCCTGACAATGGCGGAGATTTTCTTGATGCCCATCGCCGTAGCGAGACGTACACACTCCGTCGGGAAAACTGCGAAGGGAATCTTATTCCTCAGAGACAGAAATAACTGTTTGTTATCCGCTAAATAGCATTCATTTACGGGTTTGTATTCCAGCTTGTCGTCGATTTCGGAAAGCAAAGGACATTCCGTAAGCGCGGCATGTTGTTGCAACGATAACTTCTTTTTGCCAAGTGTGGCGTTGAGTTGCCTCAAGATGGAGACGTAAAAATCCTTGAAGGCGCGTTTTTGTATCGGTTGTATGGATGCGGCGGGGTAGGCGTCATGAGCAAAATGCAGCAAACGCAAGAATCCGTCGATGTTCGCAAATTTTAGGTCATTTAAGCTCAAGTCAGTCACAAAGGCACTGTAGGTGGAGTGGTTGAAGAAGCCGGGTGGAATTTGCTGGAGGCAGGGCAGAAAAGCCGCTAACGAACTTTGCATCCCCATCTCGGATATCGCCCACACCCGGTTGGGAGGCAGAAGGACGGGAATGTCTTCATCCATCAGCAGGGAAGTCGGAATCCAGTTGTAATTTTTCAAACAGAACAGAAAGAAGGACTCCACGCGTTTTTTCCCACGACAGCCCCACTCTCCACATTCAAACTGGCTTGTCTTGAAACGGGAGTAAAACGACCAGTTGAAAAACAGCAGTTCAAAAAGTTGGGGTAATTTTTCCCGTTGTTTCAGGAACTTGTCGAATTTGTCCAGAGCGTAGAACTCCAGAAAGGTTTGGCGTGCTCTGAGGTGGATGTTCCAGCATATCGGCTTTTTAGATTGGATGCTCTGGGGAAGTTTTTGCAAATACGCAAGGTAGTTATTCCAGAGAGGATTTTGCATCGACAGTGGGTGTCCTTCCAGAGGTTTGAAACTGCCATTGCAAATTTGGTGATTCATACCATCAGAAAATTGCAGTACGCGCGGTTTGTTCCATACCCCAATCGTTTCAAAAAAACGCCACCAACTTGCCCTTTCCGACTCTTCAGTCATCAGGGATTCTGCGTCGGCGAGGAAGAAAACATCGTCGAAATCTCCGTAGAGTTTTTCCAAATCGTCGTTGCCTATCCAGTCGGAAGAGAAGTAGACTCCATCGGCGCGCTTCCAGATAAATGAACCGTTCGCAACCCTCGCGGGAACGCGGATACCACCCCCGTCGAAATCCGTTAATTTTTGCTTTCTCGTGAGATACCCCTGCCGGTCAAACAAATCTTTCACATATCGCAAAATCCAGAGTTTTTCGTTTTCACGTTCCCCCCAATCTTTTTCATAAGTCTCCATCACGGGCAGGATTCCATCCTCGAATACCTCCAAAAACTCAAACGGGCGGATGAGTTGATGATGCAACAAAAAATTGCCTATCTCACTTTGCCTTTCAGCGGATTTAACCTTTACCTCCGGGTGAACAAACTCAAACTGTTCAGCCAGCGCGGGGGGCAAATCGGAAAGGTCAAATTCGTCAGCGGGGGAGATGAACAACTTGACCGAATCCTTTGCGGCATACAGGTGCGAGCCATGCGAAAGCAATATTTTCTTCTCGTGTAACTGTTCGACGAAAACGTCAGCGTCCTTTTTCGAGTGGTTTTGCAGGATGCGCGTCGCCTGCATGAGAAAATGATAGAGTTCGTTGAACCAGCTTGGGTTCTGCCTGTTCTTAGCGCACTCAGCTTGAACTATGCCGAGTATGGCATCACGGTTCAATTCGCCTGCGCCCAACGTCCGCAACAACCCCGTAAGTTCCACCTCATCCGCTAAGAAGTAGCAGTCGTATCCAAAGTATGTGGTGAGCGATTCTTCGGAAAAAAGCTCTGACAGGGATACTCCAACCCGCTCTTTCCGCAGAGCAGGGGGAACAAGGCAGATAGCCGGCGGAGAAACGAAGTTTTTGTAGTTTTTTGTGGGGAGGAAATCCGTGTTTTTTAGTTTCTCTAAGAGCTTGTTTGCAAACACCGTTGCATTTTTGGATGTAACCGCCTCGCAAACAAAAACGTAGGGCAGAGACTTTTTGAAACTTTTAGACTGTTTGAGCCAATCGCAAACCGCACCGGTTAAAAATTCGACAATCTGGTCAAACAGCCATTCGTTCATCGCCGAATCGAAAAAGTGCGTCCGCGCCGGCTTCAACTGAAACCAACTGTGAATCAAACACGGCAACGGCTGGTGTTCCTCCGTCGGATAGTACATATAAAAAACGTTCTCGTCAGGCTTTACCAGTTCATCCTGCGCGTCCGAGAGGGGGTATGCCACCTTTATCTCGATTTGGTTCTCCTCGCCTTCGGAAAACTGCTCGCGTTCTTCAGGAGTGAGCAAACCGGAGGGAAGGCTGATGCCGCTCTTTTCAAAGACAAGCCATTTTTTTATCTGCGACGGGCTTTTTAATGTAGCGATGATTGTGTGTTCCGATAGCGGTTCTGTTTTGACGCTAAATGCCCGTTCCTCGCCCGTCACCTCATTTTTGAAAGTTACGTCTTTTATGCAGCCCAAAAACAACAACGCTTCAGGCTGGAATGAACACAAATGTCTCCAAACATCGTTGCAAATAACATCGGGCAGAAACGGCAACCGTATGACAGCATCGCAGTCAGCATGCAACTCTTTGAGCAACTTCAGGTCAATTTCAGCATCTACCTCGTCCCAGTCCATCCAGTAGGGGATGTGCATCACTGTCAAATCATTCTGATTTGCCATCAACCGGCTCATGAAGCGATTGCGTTCCTGCTCGTTTTGAATTGTCGCACCGTATTCCTGGAGTTGTTGAAACGTCTTCTGACGGTTGAATTGAATCTGAAAACCACCCGAAAAAATCTGCGGGTTCTGAGTGATTTCAAAGACGGACTTGAACCCAATCCCCTTGTGTCCTATAAATTTAGGAGCGGCTTTCGTCGATTTGCCGATACTGCGGATGCTCTCAATGCTTGCAAGGTCAAACGGCTTGCCAGTGTTTGCCACAATCAGGGCTGTCTCTGTGACGCGAAACAACGCTGCACTATCCTTCTCCTCCCCACTTTGAAGGTAGGCATCGCGGATATTCTGAAGCAACTCAAAAACATACCTGCCCTTGTAGTCCTTCTTCAGATATTTCTCCCCGCGCCCGATGTCAGCAAGGGCGTCGGGCTGATTTTGTAACGATTCATGGGTGAGTTTTTCAATGGATTGTTTTTCGGTAGACATTTGTGAGTTCTCCTGTAGGTTGATTTTCAGAAATCGACAGAATAATGTCGAGATATGGCCCCCTCCCCGTGGTGTCTTTCAATCAGCATATAAACTAACATATACAGCATTCATTGTCAAGCGCTTCGAATTCGCTAATTTTATCATCGTTTTGTTTCCCTTGAATCCAATCTCCAGGCATGGTATAATTTTTTTTATATAGAAACCGAGTTTTCCAAAAAACTCGGTTTCTGACCAGCATGGGGTGAAAAGATGGAACTTCTACCTGTCCGAGAATTTGCTGACCGGGGCACAAAATGGCTTTTAGAATTGCCAGAAAATGTATTGGGGCTGACTCAGATTCTCGATTTCAATCTTTCAAAGCAAATAGGTTCCTCTCGTTTACATGATGAGAAAAAAAGCTTCATACTCGATAACCTTCGCAAACAGGAATCTGATTTAGTTTTCTCAGTTCCGTTTTTGGATGAAGAGGATGGAATAGAAGAGGAAGTTTTGATATACATCCTCATAGAACATCAATCGGAAGTCGATATATCTATGGGCTTTCGGATGGCGTTTTACATGATGCAAATTTGGGATACACAGCGCAGAGAATTGGAAAGGGATAAGGTGTCAAAGAGCCAGTGGAATTTCAAACCAATCTTGCCAGTGCTCTTTTACACAGGCAAGCCATCATGGGATATGCCTATTAGCATAACAGACGCGATGAAGCAACTGCCGAAACAGTTGGAACGCTTCGTTCCGCTGTCTCTGTCTTGAATAGGTGTAACCGTTATTCAAGACAAAACCACGATACGCTGTTTCTAAATTTGAAGGCAACGGATAAAGAAAAACTCACGGCCTATGAGCATCCCTTTGGCTGGCTCTTGCGAGTGATACAGCAGGAGAATGAATCGCTAGAAGAACTGGCCAGTGAGTTAAAGTTAGCTATAGAACAGCTTGACAGGTTGCCGGATTCAGAAAGGAACCAATGGGTTAGAGCAATGCACTACATCCTGCTGCTAATCTATAACAGGCGCGAGCCTGAGGAACACAGACAACTGACCGACATCGTTGCTGATGCGGTACAAGATAGAAAAAGACGAGAGGAGGTAAGTAAAATGGGAAGAACAATCGCGCAAGAATTAATCGAAGAGGGTGTGGAAATCGGTGTGGAAAAAGGCATAATTCAAACTAACCAAGAACGATTAATTGAATTGATGCAGTTTCGTTTTCAAAGCATCAGCCCAGAGATAAATGACAAAATCCGCAACATTCAAGATGTGGACGGATTAACCGAGCTTTTCCGACGCGCTTTGAGAGCAAGCAGCATCGACGAACTCGGTATTGAATGAGAGTGAAGGGCTAAGGGGTAAAAGGGCTGAAGGAGAACAGGAACTTAAAAGCTGTCAATGGATTCGGGTAACGGATTTATGGGGTAAAAAGCCGTTTTCCTTTCTAGACATCTTAATACTGTTTGTGCATGATTAGCACTGTGAATTCCATATCTAGCCAAACGCGCTTCGACGAGATGGACGGCAGTGTAAAAAGCCAGAGTCGCCGTCCAATCTGGATAAGTTGTCGTAAGGAGTTGAGAAAATCCAGATTGTGACGAGCCTGTGTCAGATGTTCAGTTTCCGACGACATGTTGTTTTCTCCTCTCAAGATTTACTCTTAGTTGCCCGTAGGGGCGAAGCGGTCTGTTCACCCAAAACGAAAAGCGGCTTTTCTCATCTGCCCACCTACTCACCTGCTTTAATTTTACTCTTCACTATTCAACATGTTGGTTTCGCCAAACATTTACCATTCACACTGTGCAATCTGTTGCATACTTCCCGGAAGCCGTGATTACCGTTCGTAGAATTAGGTATGCACACACAAACACAGCCATGCCAGCGGGCGGCTACACTGATTATGACGAGGCCGGAGTAGGTGAAGACCAATGTGCCTGCCTGAATAGGAGAAGAACCATCTGTCTGTCCTGATGCAAAGAGCGGTTTGCGCAAGTTTTTGCAGGAAAACGTTATTCAGCGGCAACATTTAAGGCATTTCCAGCAGCCGATAATGCCATTCAAACTCAGACACTGTCTGGCTTTGTAGGTTTTGTCAGATTATATTTCCACGCTTGGCATGCAACTTGCTCTATTCCCGCTACAGAATAAAACGAACTGTCTGGCACTTAGCCGGTCAGTTCTACTCTAATGAGTAGGCTACATTAGAGCGTTTATCTAACTTGACTTCGTTACTTTAAAATGAGCTACAGTTGTAGCCTAACTTTCTAAGTTGGCTGTTTCGCACACCGCCAAGATAGAATCTGTCTATGTTTTGATTTCACTTCCGATTAGAAATCAAAACAAATTAGGCTACGGGGAAATCTAACAAAGTCAAGCTAAAACCAGATACCGGTTTTGCCGGTTGAATGGTTGATACAATTACTCATCATACGAAGGTTCCGCAGTATTATTTGTGAGCGCAAGACGACAGGGAAAGTGTTACGCTCACATTTTTTTTGGAGAAAATTATTTACTCCGAAATTCCTGCGGAAGCGGTTAAAAGCTACGCATTAAGATCCGTTCGTAGTAGCAGCAGACCAATTTGTCTGCCGTAGCTCTAAAAGAACCGTCAGGGAATATTACAGGAGGGCGGATTCTTTCACGCCCGCTACCTAAACACACTTCAAGCTCCAATAATCAGTACTCCGCAAATGCTCCCGTTGGTGTGTCGTGGATTTAGCAATCCACGACGAGCGCAAATCCAACGGAATAATCGGGATTTGCCAATCCCGATTGAGCGTGTTTGAGGACTACTGATAATGGAATTAGGCTATACTGAATTAGGTTATTCTGTTGGGAAAATGATATGGATACAATATGGTGTTCTAATCTTAGCGCAGGAGCGAACGTATCTGTTCGCCAGTTTGTTGAAGAAATTCGCCAGTTTGTTGAAAAAAATGGGAAAGCCATTGGAAATGGACAAAGATGGGCTTTCCCGACGGTGATAGATAGTAACACTATCGTACTTGTTTAAGCTATCGGAAGATAGCGAGCATAACTTTAACAAAATTTGC
>CAZRLY010000126.1:0-16770 GCA_964601015.1 uncultured bacterium | reverse complement strand
ACAAGTACGTCATTCATGCGAAAGGCTGAATTTTGAATGAACTCAATCCCTTCAGGCGCTATACTCCGTGTTCTGCCGATAGAACCCCACCAGAAGTCATGGTTGCCTTTGATGAGGACTTTTTGACCCGGAAGTTGAGCCAGCCACTCCAAGTCTACCAACGCATCCTCAAGCTTGAGCGCCCAGGATATGTCTCCCGCCACGATGACCAAATCATCGTTCGCCACGTTCTCCCGCCACGCAGACGCAATCTTCTTATCGTGTTCTGTCCAGCCCGCCCCGAATTTTGACATCGGTTTGGGTTGCGCGCCAGACAGATGTAAATCAGCGATTGCCCAAACTTTCATCTCTTGCTTAAAGGAGCAGCCTTTCCCCTATTCATACGCATCAACTTAAGAAATGAATATGGTAATCGAGTAGCCCGTAGCGCCGGTTGAGTAGACTCGGAACGAAGTGGAGAGACATATCGAAACCAAGCGGAGTTCGTATCGCAAGTGTTGTCATGCCCCGCTCACTTGGTTTCGATACGGTTTTTCACTGCGTTCAAAACCTACTCAACCGGCGTTCGCTTCGTCTTAAGTTGATACGCATGGGGCAGCCTTTCCCCTATTCCTTCCTTTTTGAGCTTCGGTTTAGTAATTTTCCAGCAACCTCTTCCGGCAAGGTATCAATTACCCATACATCGTATAGTCTCTCCATCGGGCCGGTATCACTCGTATAAACCCCTCTTGGGAAGGGACGGGAGATAAGTTTTACAATCAACCGATAATAATTGAGTTGCTCATTTATTGCACCGGAATAAGTGGCTAAATTAAAAGAGCCAACCCCTATCTCTTTGTAGCCACGTAAGACTTTCATCAGACAGCTTACAAAATCATCTATCAGTTTTTCGTCTAAGTCTGATAAAGAGCTTATCTCGTTGAAAATAAATTGAATTTCATTGAATCCTCTGGGGGCGAAGCTGGCTATAACCGCGAACGAATCGTTTCCACCGATGTACCTTTCGTCCTGTTGCTTCTCCCGCTCAATCAAATCCTGCCAATAATTACTTCCGTTTTCACTAAAATACTCGCTACTTTTCTCCAGAAGTTTCCTTAGTTCTGGTACTGGTTCAGTTTCTACCATAAGCTGAACATGCGGGTGTATTATGCTTCCAGCAGATGGCGGCATGTAATTCCAGACGTAGATGGGAAATTTTGCCTCATTATTATTTTCATAAACGGAGAGCATGTAATCCTTACTCGCAACTAAATTATCCCTGAGTGCCTCTTCCTTAAATTCATCCAAATGGAAGAAGTGTTCAGTTGTAATTATTCCGACAGCGTGGTTTGCGCCGAAGGGATTCAAATTGGGAAAGATTATGGTTTCTCCCCTTTTTATCCTCCCCTCCTTGGCAATCTCCACTGGAAATTTTGGCGTTTTCACCTCTACTTGTTCAGGGCAAAACACACACCGCTCCCTTGATGTGCTGATTATCCCACTCAATTCAACGTCGCTCTCCGCTTGTTTAACTCTTTTCGCTCTTTTAGGATTTATTCTGCATTGCTCTAAAGTTAAAGGGTCAAATCTGTATTCTATCTGATTTTTTATAACTTTTTGAAATTTCATTTATCTTACCGCCCACTTTTTGGAGTGCAACGATTCAATCGTTGAGAAAGCAATGACTGAGTCATTGCACTCCAAAATTGTAGCTTCGCCATGAAGCGAAAAAGTGAAGGCAGGGAGAGAGGCGAAGCCAGAATCAGAAGGTGAAACCTACTTCTTTCTCCATCCTACATTTTTGGCTTTTCTCACCCGCCCACCAGCTCACCTGCTCACCCTTTTCACTCCACCTTCCGGATGAGCAGACGCATGGCGTTGAGAATCACCGCCAACGAACTGACTTGATGAAGGACAGCCCCCGCAATCATGCTGATGATTCCCGCCGCGGAGAGCGCTACCATAGCAAAGTTAAAAACGACGGCGAAAATCAGATTCTGCCTTATGTTATTCAACGTCCTCTTGCTTAGACGAATTGCGAAGGATACTTTCTTCAGTTCATCTTTCATCAGCGCTATGTCGGCTGTTTCGATTGCTACATCTGTCCCCCTGCCCATTGCAATACCGATGTTGGCTGCGGCTAAAGCAGGAGCGTCGTTGATGCCGTCGCCTATCATAGCGACTTTTTGTCCTTGCGCCTGAAGTTCTTTAACTTTTTCCAGTTTGTCCTCTGGCAACATCTCAGCGTAGACTTCGTCAATGCCAGCCTCACTTGCTATAGCTTCTCCTGTCAGTTGGTTATCGCCGGTGAGCATCGCCACATTCTTGATTCCAGCTTTTTGAAGGGAAGCAATGGCATCTTTAGCGTCTTCCCTGAGTTGGTCGGAAACGGAAATTGAGCCGCAGACATCTCCATCGTACGCTACAATCAAAACTGTCTTACCCTCAGATTTCCTCGTTTCGACCTTTTTTTCAACCATTTCGGGGATGGTTATAGAATGTTCTTTCAATAATTCCCGCTTGCCCAAAACGATGCTGCTCCCATTATAGGACGCCAGCACCCCTTTTCCACGGATGACTTTAAATTCATCGGGTTCGGCAACCACCAGTTTGCGCTCTTTAGCAGCGGACAAAACAGCTTGAGCGAGTGGATGTTCTGAGCGTTTTTCAGCGATGGCAGCAAACAGTAGTATGTCATCCTCGCTGTGGTCGAAATGTGCGTCAATGTTGGTCACCTGGGGCTTGCCCACAGTCAGCGTACCTGTTTTATCCAGCAACACCGTTGTCAACCTGCCAGCGGCTTCCAGGTAAACGCCGCCTTTTATCAACACGCCGCGTTTAGCCGCGCTGCCAAGTCCAGCGACGACAGCCGTCGGAGTAGCCAGAACAAAGGCACATGGACAAGCAACTATCAGAATGGTAATCGCCCGTTTAATAGCGACATCATGCGAAATAAAATACAGCGTGACCAAATAGGTGCTAATTGCAATCAGGAATACCAGCGGGATAAAATACCCTGCGTATTTATCAGCCACGCGTTGGACGGGTGCCTTGCCCATCTGCGCCGCTTGAATCAGTCGTTTTATGCGCGCTAAGGTGGTATCAGCGCCCACTTTCGTCGCTTTCACTTCAAGATAGCCGACTTCATTGACTGTGCCGCTATAGACGGCATCGCCTATCCCCTTATCAATCGGCATTGACTCTCCTGTGATGACGGCTTGATTGACGGAAGCTTCGCCGCTTGTGATGTCGCCATCTATGGGGATGCGCTCTCCCGCCTTAACTATAACCGTCTCTCCCGGTTTTACCTCGTCAACCGAAATTTGCGTTTCTTCTCCATTTCTATATACCGTCGCTTGTTGTGGCGTAATTTTAATCAGTTTGGAAATAGCACTGCGCGTTCGTTCGACGGTAAACTCTTCCAAAAACTCGCCCAGAACCATGATGAATATGACGGTAGCAGCTTCAAGATACTCGCCGACAGCCATTGCCGCTACCGCAGCGACGCAGACAAGCACGTCCACGTTTAGAGAGCGAGAAAACAACGCCAGCAGTGCGTTCTTGAAGATGGAATAACCGCCGAAAACAATCACGACTATCGCCAGGGTATCCGCAAAATCGAAAACATTTCCAGGGAGAACAAATTTCGTTAGAATCCTGGTTGACACCCATGCGAAAATGAGAATTAAACCTAACAAAATGGTCGAAATCCAGTGTTTATATCTTGAGAGCCATGAGGTGGTTTTTCTTAGAACCGTTTCCCGGACAACATAGCCGGGTTTAGTGATGGCTTTTTTGATTTTATAAGCGTCCACCCGATATGGGTCAAAATAGATAGTAGCGGTGTTGCTCATGTAATTGACGCTGGCTTCAAGCACACCATCAAGATGCTCAATTGAGCGTCCTATATTCAAAGCGCAATCGGCGCAGTGCATACCGTTTACTTCCAAAACCATACGGTTTCTACCGTCCTCTTCCTCAACGGCTTCTCTATGGCTGTGTTCGTGTCCGCCATGTTCATTCGGACAACAGTGTTCTGACATTTAATTCCTCCGTATTTAGTGTTTCACATGCTCTAACGCATCACTTAGCAACCCTTCGATATGTTCATCATCAAGCGAATAATAAACCATCAGCCCTTTTTTTTGGAATTTGACCAACTTCAGTATCCGTAGAAGTCTCAGATGATGAGACACGGCGGAGACACTTAACCCCAAAAAATGTGCTAAGTCACAGACACATAATTCCTCTGTGGACAACGCGAACAGAATGCGCACCCGAACGGGACTGGCGAGCGCCTTAAACATCTCGGAAAGTTCATCGAGGTGCTTGTCAAGCGGCATCTGTTTCCTGACAGATTCTACCTTCGCCAGGTCAATATATTCAACTTCACAAATATCCAAAGATTTGCCCTCCATTGAAAAGTCCTTTCGAGCGTTTCGATATTTGTTCAAATACTCAAATAGTATATCATCTAAATATGTAAAAGTCAACTGAAAAAATTACCTACTGGGTGGGAATTATCAAACAATTAGTGATAATACAGTTTGAGAGGGTGTGTGAAAGGTAGGTTGGGTTTCGTACCTCAACCCAACGAACGCCATTTCTTCACCCGTTGGGTTTCCCTTTCGCTCAACCCAACCTCATATGGGCATTCAAGGGACTTCTCACACACGCTCTTAGGTAAGTTCGAATTAAGTATTCGCGTTTCTGAGATATATTTTTTTTTTGCAAATTACCTAATTGCCACGGGCTTCCATGATGCAACGGATGAATTGCTCTGACACCTCTAAATCTTTCACCGCTTCAGAGGCAGGAGAGATTGTTTGTTTGCCGTCGCGGATGCACTCTACGAAATGATATGCCTGTTCCCGAAAAGCCCACAGTTGCGGAAGGATTGGGCGCATTGTTTGCGGTTCATCTGCATCGAAGCCAGAACCTTTGTAGACTACTACATCGTCTGCGTGTTGGCGTGCCATGGGGGCAGGGATTTGCAGGTCAATTTTTCCGCCTTCAAAGCAGATTTTATAAAACTCGTCCCAGCGATTTCGCAAGCCGTAACTCGCCATCTCCAGCACACATGGTACGCCGCTTTCGGACATGGCTACGAGTAGCCTTGAAGTCGGGTCAACGTATGTCACCTCATAATCCTCGCCTATCAGATAACGCAACAAATTCACCTGATGGATGTAAAAATTAATGAAGCCGTTGTAGTGTCCTCCCAAATCGCCCATCCACTCCGGGGGCGGTTCTCCCGCTTGTCCCTCGTAAGGCGGCGCTGAATCGCCCATGTTGATAGGCGGTTCTATCTGGTATGTCCAATCACCGCTTGGCATCGTAACGCGCACATACGTCATCCTGCCGCACTCGCCAGATTCCTTCCACTGCTGTATGGTTTTGCGAACAAACTTTGACCCCGGGGCATGTCGTTTCATGTATCCCACCTGATAGATAACCCCTTTCTCCTCTGCCAAAGCGACCATTTTTCGCGCCGATTCAACGCGAATGCACATCGGTTTCTCGGTAGCGACCGGCTTGCCTGATTCAAGTATGTCTGGGATTAACGAACTGTACAGGTGAAATCCCATGATAGCGACAACAGCGTCTATGTCGGATTTTTCCAGCATCTCTTGATGGTTCGGATATATTTCTTGGATGCCGTAACGCTTTGCCACCGCTTTTGCAGTTTCAGTCCTACCTTCCGCCAAAGCTACCAATTCACAGTCTAGCGCAGTCGCATAATTGCCGATATGCGCCAGTTGTCCCATAAAACCAGCACCAACAAAACCTAAACGTACTTTGTTGCTCATTTTTTACCCCTTTTTTACTAAAAACCGAGTTTTTGGCAAAAACGTAGCCGAATTCGCCAAGAATTCGGGTTTCTGATGCCTAAATCACCTTCACGACAACCACCGTCATATCATCGCTTTCTTCCTCATCAAAAAGGAAGTATCGCACATCAGTCAAGATTTCGTCCATGATGTCCTGCGCACTCAATGTTTGGACATCAAGTGTCGTCAGGAAGGCGGCGAATCGCTCATCCACATACATCTCATCAGCTTCATTCGACGCTTCAAGAATCCCATCACTGTGGAAGACCAATAGGTCAGCCGATTGCAACTGGGTTACCGCGCCTGCATACTCTGACCCCCGGCCAACATCCCAATGGAAATGCGCCGGGCGTTTCAAAATCGACCAGTTTACCATTGCGTATTATGACGGGTTTGGGAATGCCAGCGTTGAAGTGGGTCAAAGTCTTTTTCTCCGTGTCGATGACAGAAAGTGACATGGCAACGAAAGTGTTTTTTTGCAACGTAGCGCACAGGGGCGGTAATTGCCGAAGCATTTAAATCAATTTTTCGGTCAGCGTATGCTTTTACCGACTCTTCCAAACGATATTCTGCTACCTTGTCAGTAAGAATTTTTCTAATTAGTATCCGCTGATTTTCTCTCTTAAATGAGTTCTAAAACAGATATTACACTTTTTGGGACGCAGAGAACGCAAAGAGGCAAAGGACGCGAAGGAAGAGCCCAATGTCCCTTTTTCTCTGCGTTCTCCGCTTCTTTGCGCCCTTTGCGTCCCCCAAATTTTCAGTGTTTCATCTGTGGCGTCTAATGAAAATTCTGCTATCCAAACGCCATAAAACTAGAAAATCAACAGATACTAATTAGTATCGCTGTGGAAATGTGTTCTGTCTCCGCCATTGTTTTTAGCCATTTTAATGTCTCTTCTGGAAGTCGCACAGACTTGTTGATATATTTACTCCCCCTCCTTGAGCATTTCCAATGCCATCGTTGCAAATTCAATAATCTTTGCGCTCACCCGCTCGGAGTGTAGCGGAGGGACGAAGCGGCTTTTCTCACCTGCTTTAACTGAGTTTAGAATCGTCATTCCCCTTTAGGCATACCTTTTATCCCCATAGCTGCATTCATCATTCTCAGCAAAGTATTTACTTCATCCGCCGTCCATTCATCATCGGCTCTCGCCCTCTGCGCGTATGTAGCTGCGGCGTTTGCTTTCCCAAAATTGACTTTGCGCTTTGGGATAGCCTTCTTTATCCTGTCAAAAGTCGTCGTGACTTCCTCTGGGTTTACGCCTGGCATATCTTTTGTTTGTATGAGCACCTCTGATTCTATTAAATCCACTGCCACCGATACAAGTTCCGCTATAAAACGCCCCATCACAATATACAAAATGAGCATAATTATCAATAAAACACCCAGTATTCCCACGGCTATTAGTAGCCCGATGTTTGTATGGGCTCGTTCGTTGTTCCATATTTTTTTAACCATAATTTTTCCTCCCTCCATAAGGTTATATTGGTAGGTCAAAACGACCAGATCGGGTAGCACCTACAGACATTTGTTACCTATTTTGGAAAATCGGCCTACATGATGAGTTTTTGCAATTTTGGAGTGCAATGACTAAGTCATTGCTTTCTCAACGATTGAATCGTTGCACTCCAAAAAGTGAACCCGTCAATTCATCATTGGCAAGGTACTAACCGATAAGGTACTAACCTACAAGATACTGAAACACAGCTTGTAAATTATCGTCGGGTGAATGCAGGTTTTCGACTTTGATGTTATTTTCCAGGATAATATTGGGCAGTCGGGAGTAGAAATCGTCTGGTTTTTCAGTTTCGATAACCAGCCCGCCGTCTTGCGCATCAAATTTTACGCTGGCGACATCTTCATATTTTATCAAGATGGATGCCAACAAACGCGGGTTGTCACAATTGATGTAAACGTTGTGGGGGTGTTCGTCGATTAGCTCTCTGATTTCATGGACGTTGCCTTCCGCCAAAATTCTGCCGTTGTTGATTAAGAGAATATTATTCGTCATTGCCTCAATTTCGTACAGTATGTGGCTGGACACGATAATAGATTTCCCCTCAACACTCAAGTCTTTGACAAGTTTAATTGTCTTGCGTCTGCCGATTGGGTCCATTCCTCCGAGCGGTTCATCAAGGATGAAGAATTCCGGTTTATGAGCGAGTGCTTGGGCTAATTTGATTCGCTGGCGCATGCCCTTGCTGTATGCGCCTATTTTCTTGTCCTTAGCTTCCAGCAAGTCAACGATTTCAATGGCTTCAATGGCGAGTTCCTCCGATTGTTGCCGTGAATAGCCGTTGAGCATTATCAAATTTACGACGAATTGAAACCCGGTCATTCCATCGTAAAGGGCGTCTACTTCTGGGCAGTAACCCAATCGCCTATTGAGTTTTTGATTATTCCTGACCGGCTCGTTCAGGACGACTATCTCACCTTTGCTGGGCTTGAGTAATCCTGCTATCAGCCTTAACAAAGTTGATTTT
The DNA here is from genome assembly GCA_964601015.1 of uncultured bacterium. Taxonomy (GTDB): domain Bacteria; phylum Poribacteria; class WGA-4E; order DTYX01; family CAZRLY01; genus CAZRLY01. The sequence goes on along the minus strand of CAZRLY010000126.1, from coordinate 8,473 downwards.
CCCGCTCCGTTTGGGCCTAACAATCCGGTCACACCGGGGCGAATGTTAAGGGTAATATCGTTGACGCCTATAACCTGCCCGTACCATTTGGATAGGTTTGTCATTTCAACAATGTTCATCTGTGATTCCCCTCGTCGGAAGTGGAAAAGTAGAGCGTTTTTTTACAGAAAACAGGCAAGAAAGCTCGCTTTAAAGCGTGGGGTGTCTCGTTTTCTCGTTTTCCCGTTTTCTCGTTTTCGTTCTTTTTTTCACGCTTTCCGATTGCCCTACTTTACGATTTCAACCGCTTTGGTCTTCCGATGTAAAATCCATACGCAACACCCGATAATCCCTAAAAGAATGAGCAAAGCCCACGGCCAGTCGGGCCAGCCTGCTGAATGGCGCATACGCAATTTGAAAAGTTTCTTGCCCAGTATGTCCATGTTACCCCAATATGAAATCAAAATCGCTTTTTTGTGGTGAAATGTTTTTATCAAAATTTCACTGATTACGGGCGTACCCATGAATATAGCGATAAAGCTGATAGCCGCGTAGCGGTTGCTCTTTGTCATCGAGGAGAGAGCTAAAATAAGAAAACTCGTGGGTATGATTAAAATTAACGAATATCCTATGATTGACCAGAATATCCAGTATTTTCCCTTGAGAAGAGCTGTTGTTTCGACGACTAACATGTTTTCTAAAAATAACAGCACGCCAGGTATAATCGTTATGAAACTCATCAATACAACAATTATCACGAATTTCCCGCTTAGATAATCAAGTCGCGTCAAAGGTTTGGCAAAATACAACTGCAAGGAGTTGTTCTTTAAATCGTTTGCTATCAAGCCAGAGCCGCCGAATACGCAAATAATAGCGATGAAAAAATTTTGGAACGTTAGAAATTCGTAAAAAAAGCGCGCTTTTATTACCATTATTTGAGCCATTTGCATGCGATTTACCACGTAAATTAACGCGCCGCGCGCTATGAAATGTATTATGGGCGGAATCAAGATGAATATGAGAAATAACTTCCGCCTTAAAATTATCCGCAACCCCTCCCTTGTGATAACCCACCAGCGGAATGTATGTGATTTGAATGTTCCTTCCCAGTGTCGATAACTTTGGTCAAGTATTGGCATTTTTCAATTGCAAAAATCTTTGTGTGTATTTTTGCGCTCCTTTCGACTTTTTTCTTTGGCAGTATGGCGAGGCATTCTAATTACATTGGGAGTTTAACCTTGTTAAAAGGCGGTTTGTAAATCTGTATTTCTCCTTCTAACTGAATGCCTTGCCCCTACTCATTCTACGACATATTCAAAGAGCAAATATGAAACTGCTGAGAGTATCAAACCATAAGCTACCAACCACAGGAACCAAACGTCTTCCATCAGTGGTTTTCCGCTTAGAATAGCAACGCTACTCTTTGAAGCTGCGATGATGAGGGGAAAAAGTATTGGAAATAGAACGACTGAGAGTAAACTTTCATGTCCTTGCGCGCTGCTTGACATACACGCCAACAGTGTGCCGCCAGCGCAGAAACCTAACGTACCGAGGGCTATCACTGCTATTAATTTTAGAAAGCTAATCAAACTGATGAAATCGAAAACGTTAAGAAAGATGAGAGCTATTGGGGTTATTATGACATTTATGAAAAAGAGAAGCAACGTGTTGCTGATAACCTTGGACAAATACAAGCTGCCGGGGGCAATTCCCGTCAACCGCAACCCTTTAAGCCCACCGCCTTTTTGTCGTTCCATCTCGAAGGAGCGATTCAGCCCGATTATCGAAGAAAAAGTGAAGGCTATCCATAGCACGCTCCCTGCGAGGTTGCCAAGTTCAGAGCGCCACGCAAGCGGGTCAATTTTTAGGGTAGCCGGCACAAAGATAGGCCCAAATACAAAACAGAATACCAGCACTACCAACAAACTGAAGATGAATATTAAAATGATAGCGTCTTTTGTACGCAACTGAAAGGTTATATCTTTTTTTACAAGGTATACTATCTGTTTGAGTGATTTCACTGTTTTTGTAGCTAAGGCTGGATTCGCCCTTCATATCTCAACCTCAAATCGGCTGGACTAATCTCTTCTTTGTTCGCAACCTCCTCAATGCGTCCGCCGAAAAGAAACGTAAACCTTGAGGCGGCTTCATAAGCTAACTCAATATCATGGGTGGTAAAGATTATGCCCGTCCCCTTCGCTCGTTCATCGTGGATAAGTTTGAGGACGAACTGTTTGGCGACGGTATCCAGTCCGGTGAACGGCTCGTCGAAGAGTAATACAGCAGGTTCGTGAATCAACGCTTTTATGATGGAAAAACGTTTGAGCATGCCGGTGGAAAAAACTTTAATAGGCTCGCGAGCGAAGGACAGCAATCCCACACCTTCCAAAAGTTCATCAATCTTATTTTTCAGATTTTTTACCCCGTATAGTTGTGCGAAGAATTTGAGATTTTCATAAGGGGTAAATTCGAGATAAGCGTTGGGTTCGTTGCCCACAAAACCGATTTGCGGACGGAAACGAAAAGGATTCTTTAGCGCATCTTCGGAATTTATTGTGAGCTTGCCGCCAGTAGGTTTCAGAAGGGTTGTCAAGATGTTAATCAAGGTTGTTTTTCCTGCGCCGTTGGGCCCGAGAATGGCGACCGATTCACCTTTGTCAAGGTTGATGTCAACGCCCCTTAAAACTATTTTGTGTCCAAATCGCTTGGTTATTTGAGATGCTTGCAGTAACATAATTATTAGATTGACCGTCAATAGGCATGACCAAAAGATAAGATGGGAACATTAATCACCCGCTCCGGTTTATTTATTCCCTCTGCGATTTTTTCATCCATTGTCTGAGCAACTCCAGCGGTGTAATAGCGTTCTCCGCATCTTTGACAAACGAGCGCTGGGACATCTTCTATGATAAAAACTTGACCTTTGCGCTTTCGGATAACGTCAACCTGCTGCTCTTGAATCTCTCCTCGGCAAAAATAACATCTCTTCACGCTTTTCATCTCCTTCTACTTCTGCGTCTCCTGCGACGCACATAAGTAAGTGATAATGATAACATTTTCCTCATCGTCATAGCCCACAACCAAATATGTTACCTATCCTATAAAATCCCTGAACAACCGCATCACCCCTCGCACTATCAAATTCAGGGCTTCAACATCCCGGTTTGTAATGATTTTTTTCCCAACCCTCGCCCAAAGCGACGGACGTCTGTAAAAACTATCGAACGCTTCAAGGCAGAATTTTTCCAACTCTTCTCTGGTAAATTGCGACAATCCTCGTTTTTTGCACGCTATCACGTTAAATTCGTGTTCCTCAATCAATCCTTTTGCATGCGCTTCGTCCCACAGTTGGGAACCGTAGGTATAGTCGAGAAGATAAAACGTTGCTGAATCCAACGGGGTGTTCTTTGCAAAAGCAACCGTCCTTTTCAAGTGTTCTTCGGTTTCTATCGGTGAACCCAAGATGAAAAATCCGAACGTGAATAACCCGCATCTGTTCGCTATCTCCACAGCGCGTCTGTTTTGTTCTACAGTGGATTTTTTGTTGTAAAAATCAAGTACGTCCTGATTGCCGGATTCCAGCCCAAAGATGATTCCCCGTATACCCGCTTTGCGCATCGTAGTATACAATTCAGCATCTGCGCTCTCCACCCGTCCCTGAACAATCATGGGAATATGAATCTTTCTTTCGATAATCCCGTTCATAATCCGCATTACCCGCTCCCTATCCAACAAAAAATTATCGTCCACGAAACCCAACACTTTATACCCCGCGTCATAAATTTCTTGAATTTCATCCAGAACGTTCTCAGCGCTTCGCTTTCTGTATATTTTGTATGCCACTGCACCGCGTGCGCAAAATCGGCACGAATATGGACAACCGCGAGAAGCCAATACCAACGCAAATTTCCCAGCCATGTCATTTCCCAACATGGTATATCCTTCAGGTGGGACGATATGTCTGGCGGGAAATTTTATCCTGTCCAAATCACGTTGTACCGTCTCCGGTTTGCCCTCGCGCAATTCCCCTGTCGTTTCATCTCTGAATAGAATGCCCTCGCAGTCAGCCAAATCTTTCCTGTTGATAAGCGCGTCCACTATGCTGACGATAGTATGTTCAGCTTCGCCTGTCGCAACGACATCTGCGTTGTCCAACATCCGGCGATGTAGGATACAATCCGGCCCACCCACCATAATCGGGATGTCCTGTCGGATTCGTCTGACATTGACGATAATCTCCTCTGCTGCCTCTCGGTTCCAACTCTGTACCATAATCCCCACGACATCCTTATCCAGCGCGAACTTTTTCAGCGTATCGAAACTATATTGTTGAGCCGTAAAATCAACCACCTCGACATTATATCCAGCATCAAGCAGTTCAGCAGACAAATATAACAATCCCAAAGGCGGCGTCAACGCCCTGCCACCGCGATTGCCTCTTCCCTCTATGCTCGCTTTTATCTGGTAATTGGTAGGTGGGAATAGCAGTAGAATGTTACCTTTTTTCATAACTCCGGTTTAGAACAAAGTCGAGAAGGCTAAAAGCGTAGGTTTCGCCTTTGCTTAGGGCAGGCCTTCCGCCTTCTGTTTTCAATATTCAACCCACTCACCGGTCTCTATATACGACATAATCACTTAGTTGTTGCAAGGCGAGTTTCGCTTTCGAGGCGCGTAGTATGCCCAGAGCATCCTTCGCTCTATCCGCGTATTGTTGAGCTATTTTGAGACAACACTCCTCAACATCATATTTTTTCACTAACTTTTCAATCCAGGCGATGTCATCCTTCGAGTGGTTATCCGAAAGAAACGCCCTTTTTAATCTTTGTCGCTCATGTTCAGCGCATTTGTCGCGTATGTATATCATCGGCAAGGTCAATTTACCTTCCCTTAAATCGTTGAATGGCTCTTTTCCAGAAACTTCTTTATCGGCAACTAAGTCAAGCACATCATCAATGATTTGAAACGCCGCTCCCAGATTTGTACTATATTCTGTTATAGCGTCTATCACAACCTGGTTGTCTGTGACTGCTAATGCGCCAATAGTACACGCGGCAGTAATCAATTCACCCGTTTTAAGTTTTACTATTTTCAGGTAATCATCAGCGGAGATATCAAAATCATTCTGTCTATGTGCCTGGATTATCTCGCCCTCGCACATTGCCATTGTGGACTTTGAGATAATTGACATGATTTTATCGCCCGCTTTTTGGGATATCAAGATTGAAAACACTCTGGTATGTAAATAATCTCCGACTAAAACGGCAACCTTATTCCCCCACTTTGAATTGATTGACCTTTTGCCTCGTCTGAGATGGGCTTCATCTATTACGTCATCGTGTATAAGCGAGGCTACATGGATTAGTTCTATAACTGCCGCTAAATCGTGGATGTTGCTATCCAGAGGTGGACTGGATGAACCATCAATGCAAGCTTTGGCTGACAGCAGGAGCAAAATAGGACGGAATCGCTTCCCCCCGCCTTCTATAACATGATGAATAACAGCATCCACAAAGTTGACGTTCGTGGCGGTTTTTTCCAGCAATTTGCTCTCAACCTTCTCCAAATCCGAAGCGACTAAAACGTAAATGTCATCTACGTCTATTTTGGTAATCGGCATCTATTCCTTGCTCCAAATACTAATGCCCTATCAAACGCCACGCCCAAACAAATTGGAAGCGCATTCTAAGGCACTTGATGTTAAACAAATACATTAACAGTATTCGATTTGGATAGTAATATTTATGACTTTTCGTGAGTATTGATTATACCCTATTCGCTGAGAAAGCGCAAGTAAAAATGTGTTATTGAGATTTCACTAAAGGTATCAGTATGTTTACCGATAGATTAATAGATTAGTGGGTGTTTGTGGGACTACGAAATTTCCTGATGAGCCGATGCGCAGAGGGATTCGCTGAAAGAAGGAACGGAATAATGCCAAGTAACATTCTGGTGGTAGATGACGAACAAACTGTTACATCGTTGCTTTCCGATTTTCTATCTGAACGAGGGTATGAAACTGACGTAGCTTTTAACGGTAGGAAGGCGATAGAAAAGTTACGCAGTGGCGACTTTGACGCTATCTTATGCGATATAAATATGCCTGATTACACGGGTTTGGAAGTATTAAAGATGGCTAAACAAATCAGCCCGGATACTGTTTTCATTCTGATAACAGGTTATGCTTCATTGGAAACAGCCATTGATGGATATAGAAGTGGCGCTTACGATTATATCTCGAAGCCTCTCAATTTAGAACACGTTTTGATTACTTTAAAGGAAGGGCTGGAAAAACGGAGATTAACTATCGAAAATCAACGACTTTTGCAAGCGCTGTCGAAGGCTAATGAAAAGTTAGAGGAGCAAGCGAATACGCTTGAGATGTTGGTAGTCCAGGAAAGGGGGATAACCAGGAGCATCGTGGAAAGCATAAACGATGGCATCGTAATGACGAATAAGGAGGGTGAGTTAATTTTCATGAACCCGGCTGCAAAGCGGATTCTAAATTTCAAGGAGGACGCATCAGCCAAAACCGGCCCATTAGCTGACAAGATTGATGAGCCAGAGTTATCGGAAATTTTTCAGATTGCTTTGAGAAAAAACTTTGGAAGCCGCACAATTTCCAAAGAAATCACCATTGATTCGCTGGCAAAGACGCCCGCTAAAGCAAAAAAGAGAAGTTCCGAGGCAGAGCGGCTTTTCATAGGAGCCAGCCTCGTTTCTGTCAGGGATAGTTCAGGTGCGCCTATTGGCGCTGTGACAGTATTACATGACTTAACTAAAATCAGGGAAGTTGATGAGTTAAAATCTCAGTTTTTAACTTCTGTCTCTCATGAGTTTCGCACTCCGCTCACAATCCTTGGAAATTCCGTGGAGATTATCGGGGCAGTGGGGGAGCTAAATGATAATCAGAGCAACTTTCTTGAGATGGCAAAACGCGGGCTAAGTCGGCTTACCCACTTGATTAATGAACTCATTGAGATTACTGAATTAGACGTAAGGGGGATGCGTGTCTTTTCTAAGTCAATTTCTCTGCAATCATCCTTGGAAAATAGTATTGTGTTGATGGAGAAGCAAGCTAATAATAAAAAGATAGAACTGATTAATGAACTTCCAACTACCCCGATAACAGCCTACGCTGAAGCTATCAAGCTGGAACAAATTTTTACAAGGTTGGTTGACAACGCTATAAAGTTTACGCCTAAAGGCGGCAAAATTACAATTAATGCTTCTGAATATATTTTGAACTCGCAGACGAACATCCCGTCCAGATATGTGGGCTACGGATTGCCAGATATATTTGAGACAAGGTATGTGCAGGTAAATGTAACCGATACGGGTATAGGAATCAATAAAGAAGACCAAACTCGCATTTTTGATAGCTTTGAAAGGGTGGGTATACCTGTGCATGAGGGCACTTCTGGAATCGGTTTGGGGTTGCCAATCGCCAAACATCTTGTGATGGCTCACGGCGGAGATATATGGCTCAAAAGCAAGCCGCAAGAGGGTAGCACTTTTAGTTTTTCCCTACCCGGTGATAGGAGAAGCTATGAACTAAACAAGTTTCGCCGCACTCTAACTGATGCTATTAAAAGGGCTGATGAAAATAGTTCTTTCTTTTCTTTGATGCCAATGCGCATTGATAACTTTGGCGATGTGAGAAAGCAACTTGACCAAGATGTGCTTGATAAGCTATATTCTAACCTGGAAATGTTATGTCAGCAAAACATGCGCGATGATGATATTGTAAGTGGCGCCCTTGACAACGGTTTTTTAGCTTTTATACTACACGAATCTGACCAAGAAGGTTCACGCATCGTTTGTGAGAGGCTTATTGACGCTATTGAAACATACCATGAGTCATTCCCCGACGATGGCGTTGAAATGCAAATGACGGTTTCGAGAAATACAACTGTGATTGTATATCCAACATCCGTGAGAAGTGAAAAGGAACTGTTGGATAATTTGGTAAATGCTGTGATTAGACAAAACCCCGATGGAACGGGAACATCAACCGTCCTTCTAAGGAACAAGGAGACATAAAAATGGCTAAGAAAAAAGTCTTAGTGATAGATGATGAAACTGATATTGCGAACACGGTAAAATTTTTATTGGAACTGCGAAATTATGAAGTAATTGTCGCTGGAGATGGATACAAGGGGATTAATATGGCTCAAGGAAGTAAACCTGATTTGATTCTCCTTGATGTTATGATGCCGCCGGGGATAGATGGTTTTGAGACATGCCGTCGATTGAAATCCAAAGAAACAACGCAGGATATTCCGATTATTATGTTCACTGCGAAAGGGGAAAGCGATTCGGTTGAAGAGGCTATCAATGCAGGTGCCACTGATTACATTGTTAAACCTTTTAATCCTACAGTATTATTGGATAAAATAAAACAGGTAGTGCCTTAACCTCATATCTGCTTTCTTGATTACGTTAAAGCTATGGATGCTCAAAAAGCCAACACATCAAATTTTAAAAAACGCTCACG
>CAZRLY010000125.1:0-16851 GCA_964601015.1 uncultured bacterium | reverse complement strand
AAGCTGGAGGTGTTGCGCGGATGTATGCAAGGATGCCGATTCTGCCAGGCGGGGATGACCTACCGTCCGCTACGAGAGCGTTCTTTGGAAACACTCGGCAGATTGTTAAAACAGAGCATCGACGGAACCGGCTATAATGAAGCAACACTGTTATCGCTTTCCACCTGTGATTATAGCGCCATTCACAATCTGGTCAAACAATCGGTGGACATAGCAGCGCAACATCATGTAGCCATCTCCTTCCCCTCGACGCGGGTAGATGCTTTTTCGGTAGATTTGGCAGCGATGGTGCAGAGCATCAAAAAAACTGGATTAACCTTTGCGCTGGAAGCGGGGACGGAAAGACTTAGACGCGTTATCAACAAACCGATTTCAACAGAGGATTTCCTCTCCAAAATTGAGGAGGTTTTCGCCAGAGGCTGGAATCTGGTGAAATTATATTTCATGATAGGGCTGCCCACAGAGACGGAAGAAGATGTCATGGAAATAGGGTATTTGGCTAAACAGGCCTTAGGGCGTGCTCGCAAAGGGCGCCAGGGCGGAAGCCAAAGTACCAGACGACGCGCCAATGTAAATGTTGCCGTGTCAACCTTCATCCCCAAACCGCATACCCCCTTCCAATGGGCGCGGCAGATTAGCATAGAAGAAACGGAAGCCAAGCAGCGATTGCTCATTAAGAATACGAGCAACAGGAACATAGATGTGAAAACACACGATGCACAATGCAGTTTTCTGGAGGGGGTTTTTTCACGCGGCGATAGGAGATTGGGCAAAATACTCCTGAACGCTTACAAACGTGGATGCCGATTTGACGGCTGGGACGAGAAGTTTAATTTTCAAGCATGGCTTGACGCTTTTGCTGAATGCGAAATTGACCCGAATTCATATCTGCGAGAACGACATACTGACGAGGTTTTACCGTGGGACCAAATTAGTTCTCTCGTAGAAAAGGGATTTCTCGTCGATGAGTGGCATAAAGCGTTTACAGGACACATCACACACGATTGCCGAAGCTCGAAATGTAACCTTTGCGGATTGGTCAACGAGGACAAATATCTCTGCATTAATATGAAAAAATCTTTCAGGGAGGGGAGGAAACTTGATGGTAAAAACATCGCCATCCCAGAAAGGAATCCTGAAAAAATACCGGTCAAAAAAATACGGGTGCGTTTTGCAAAAATGGGTGCGTTGCGCTTCCTTTCGCATCGCGAGATGAATAATGTTTTGACGCGTGCCTTCCGCCGGGCAAAATTGCCAGTAGCTTTTACACAGGGTTTCAGTCCGCGTCCAAAGGTATCGTATAGCCAGCCTACATCAGTTGGTATCGAAAGTCACGCGGAATTCGCAGACATCGAACTACATTCCGCAACCACAATAAAGGAATTGATGACAAAACTGAACGCCGTCCTACCCGGAGCGAAGCATAGGAGCGAAGCGGTAGTTCCCAATGGCCTTTTTGTGCTGGATTCCGCTGAAGTTCCGCTCAAAACTCCCCATCTGTCAAACCAGATAGTCCAGTCCGTCTATCGCGTGGATGCGTTCCCGTTATTCGAGGGTTTAGCCCCCGAACTAACATGCCAGACTCGCATCCAGGAACTGATGGATAAAACTGAAGCCTGGATTGAGCGAATGGGCGAGAACAAACGGGAGAAAATTGATGTTCGCCCGCTTGTTGAAGAGATACGAATCATCGCTTCAGAGGATGGCGTTCTTATACTGGAAATGCGCTTGAAGGATAGCAGCAAGGGCAAGGGACGCCCGCATGAGGTGCTGCAAACGCTTTGTGATGTGCCGATGGAGGATATGGTAGAATTGGTCGTTTGTAAGATGGATTCTTTGGTCAAACGGGAGGGGCGGTTGGTATCGCCGATGGATTGACCAGTTGTAAAGGGAAAAGCCCATCAGCAATTTTTCGATGATGGGCTTTAGTCAAATATTAGCAAAAAAGTTGTATCTTTATCCGGCTTATGTCAAGAAACATTTCGGTTCTAAACAGAAATAAAACGGCTTGTGCAGGGAGAACAGATGGGCTAAGGAGCAAAGTACCTCTTGCCCGTACCGTAGGGAATACCCTACATGGTTGACCGCTTGGACGCAACGACGTTTTCCTTTCGCCCCTTCTTGCTCTCTACATCCTTGAAAACCTGTGACATCGGAACAAATCTATATTTTATGAGCGTCCAGACTGCCCTCAATCCATCATCCAAATATTTCAATTTTTTCCCTTCAGCAGCAGTTCTTGGGAAATACGAGATTGGTACCTCGACTATACGATGCCCCGCTCTCAGGGTTTTTGCTGTTACCTCCGGGCAAAAATCGAACCGCTGGCATTCCAACTTGAAGCTCTTCAGCACATTTGCGTCAAACGCCTTGTAACAAGTTGATTCATCGGTGATGTGGCAGCCGAATAGCAAATTGACAAATATTGCGAGAAGTTTATTGCCAATGTACGTCATTGGAAACGCATTGTTCCTACCATTCAAAAATCGAGAGCCATAAACTACTTTTGTTATTCCCTCCTGCAAAGGTTTTACAACCTTTAAGTAATCCCGTGGGTCATTTTCCAAATCGCCGTCTTGGATGATAACCAGGTTGCCTGTGGTAAGCTCCAATCCACGCCTGATTGCCGCGCCCTTTCCAGCGTTCTCTTCAGCGTGAATGAGCTTGAGATTATGACCGATAGACATCTCTTCAAGTATCTGCTTTGTGTTGTCAGTCGAAGCATCGTTGACTATGATAATCTCCTTTTGAATCGGCACCCGCTCAACGGCTTCGATAACCGTTCTAATTGTTTTCTCTTCATTGTATACAGGAATGATGACAGAAAGCATGCGCTCACATCCTTTGGAAATTTTCTAATTCGTCCAGATAGCTTTGACGCATTCTCACCGACAACGTTTATTTTCACGGAACCTTCATTAGAATCTCAAAATCTGTGATTTTTACAATTTTTATCTGGACACCAACTCCATTCTGTCATATAATTATAAGTAATGTTCCGCAAGTTTAGTCATATGGATCTCGTCCTACAAAATTAGCCATTCACTTGGGAGGTGTACTAAATGCCAGACATCCTCATCGTAGACGATGAATATGCGACATGCTTAATGCTTCAAAAAAAATTAAAAAGGGAAGGGTACGAGACGGAAATTGCAGATAGCGGAAGGAACGCTCTGGATAAGTTGAAAGCTGACCATTTTGACCTTGTTATAACGGACATGAAAATGCCGCCGGGAATGATGGGCGACGAACTTATTCAAGAGGTTAAAAAAATTGACCCAGATTTGCCGGTGATTATCATAACCGCTTATGCTGATTTGAAAGACGCGGTCGAATTGATTACGAGTGGGCAGGCGTTCTACTACTTTGAAAAGCCTATCAGAGAGAAATTTGACGAATTCAAAAGGGAAATTGACAATGCACTCAAAACAAGACGGGGAGAATATGAAGAAATTGTTGCCGAAGAAGAACCCGAAGAGATATACGAATTTAGCGAAATTATCGGCGAAAGCCCGAAGATGAAAGAGTTGTACAGGAAGATGACGCTGGTTATCAAACATGGAATCAACCCGGTGCTCATAACAGGCAAAACAGGAACGGGCAAGGAACTGGTGGCAAGAGCCATCCACAAATACGGGCGGAGAAACAAGGGAAAGTTTATAGATGTAAATTGTAGCGCTATCCCAGAAACTTTGTGGGAAAGCGAGCTTTTTGGACATGAAAAAGGAGCTTTCACCGGCGCGGATGCCAGAAAACCAGGCAAATTTGAGGAGGCCGATGGCGGCGTTCTATTCCTTGATGAGATAGGAAATATTGACACGTCAGTACAAGCGAAATTGCTGAGAGTGCTGGAAGGACATGGATTCACCAGAGTAGGCAGTAACCAGCCAGTAAAAGTGGACGTTTGTGTTATTGCGGCTACTAACAAAGAGCTTGAGGAAGAAATCAAAGAGGGGAATTTTAAAGATGACCTTTTTTATCGGCTTAACGTTATTCCGTTGGAACTGCCACCTCTGAAAGAACGCAAGGATGATATTCCGTTGCTTGTGGAGCACTTTCTGAAGAAATTTAGCGATGAATACAAAGTTCCTGTAAAACAGGTGACGCCGCGAACTATGTCAGCTCTGAAAAGGTACGATTGGCAGGGAAATGTCAGACAGCTGGAGAACTGTTTGAGACAAGCCTTCGTATTGAGCGAGAGCGATGTCATAGATATAATCTACCCGCCTGAAATATCGAAGATAAAAAATGGACCGGTAGAATTGCAAATCGAAATCCCTCCCAACGGAGTCTCTCTCAGGGAGATAGAAAAACAATATATCTGCGAGGCGCTACGGCAAACAAAAGGCAACCAGACAAAAGCTGCTGAATTATTGGGAATCTCACGCCGTACAATACAATATCGGATGAAAGAACACGGAATATTTAGTAGCGATTTTAAGTGACGTTCCCTAAGAGCGTGTGTGAGAAGTGTCGAGACGGAGGACCGCTACACAGGAAATGCCACCCCGTAGTGGACTTTCTCCGTCCGTCTATAGTGTGTCTACCCCGCAACTGAAACGTAGGTATTAGCATCGTGATGTGACTTTTCACACACCCTTTCTCTTTTAATGAGAGAATTTTAGGCATTTCCAAATATTCCGATTCCCGCTCACGGATGTTCCAGCCCGGCTACCAGTTCTTTGATGAACACCCTCAACCCCGGGTCAATCGTTTTATCCTGTGTTTGTTTTATTGCGCTGATGGCTTTATCATCACCGATTTTTGCCAGAGCGTTGACGATTGTTAATTTTACAGTTGATTCTTTTGTGTTATTGAGAGCATCAACGAGAGCTTGCCGGGCTTTTTCGTTGCCGATGTCGCCTAACGCGGAAGCTGCGACATCCTGCTCGCTTTTGTCTCCGTGTTTGAGGCGTTGTTTCAGTTCATCAACAGCAGGCGAACCGATTTCACTGAGGGCGAGTCCTGCTTTGAATCTAACGCCAGGAATCGGGTCCTTTAGAGCATCAATCAAAGCTGGTATAGCTTTCTCAGCCTTCAGTCTTCCCAAAATAATAGCGCCGCTCCGCCGTACCTCCGGGTCAAATTCATTTTCCTGTTGCAGGTGTTTAATCATCAAATCTATTAAACGCTCATCAGGAACAGTTTGACTTAGTTCTTCTAACGCTTTAGCAGCCGGTCGACGGAATGAAATGTCCTCGCTTTCCAGTGCCTCCATCAGCGGCTTTATGGCTTTTTTGTCACCTACGTTGCCAAGTGCTTCTATGGCTGCCAGCTTGATTCCGCTTAGTTCGCTGGTGGAAATAGTTAATTTCTTGTTGTGTTTGGCAATTTCATCAACAGCTTCTTTATAATCCTTAATGTTTTTGATTTTCCTTTCGTCAATCACGCTCTGAATTATATCTCCGACTTTTATACCAGCCGAAGCCGCAGGACTACTGGGTTTTATTTTACTAACTGTTACGTTGCCACCCTTGAAGTCAACGGACATCCCGAATTTTTCTCCCTTCTTTCGGACTGCCGCTTCGATTTTTCTACTTTCCGCCAATCGAAGAATGGCTTTATTGTCTTTTTTCATCGCCTTTTTGATGGCATCCTTGTAATCTCCTGTGCTTTTGACCTCTCGCTCGCCAACTATCTGAGAAATCAAATCACCTTCTTCCAGCCCGGCTTTATCAGCGGGCCCGTCTGATTCAACCTTGATGATGACTACTCCATTAGTTGACCAACGGTTTTCCAAGTCGCTATCCAGCCTTTGAACCTCCATCTTCAGGCGTTTATCGTAATACCTGTTTTCCCCACAACCTGAAACGGAAACTGCGATAACTGCAATGATGTAGCAAATCAGTAGTTTATCTTTCATTAAACCCTCCTCTACCTAAATTACGAATTACGATAAGAGCCGCCGATTTACAGATGACATAGATTGTCTAAATCAACGTTGACATAATATCACCTAACCAGCGGCTCTATAAAGGCATTTCGCCGACTAAAATTTCACTTCTACTTCCCTGCTTCCCTTCTCTTCCAAAACATATAGAAGCGAAGGCACAGCCCTTTCATCGCCGAGTTTCATCAACGCTTCGATAGCGTCTACTCGCATGGAAGAACCTTTATTTTCCAAAAGGTCAATCAAATTTGTCACCACGAGTTGGCGGACATTTTTGTCGCCAGTTTTGCCGATTTTGCCCAAAGCATCAACTGCCAGGCGACGTACCTCCGGATTTTCCCTTTTCTTCTTTTTCTCCTCTGCCCCGGAAGTTATTCTTTTCACAAGTGGTTCAATAGCCCTTTTGTCGCCAATCTCTCCAAGGGCTAATACTGCATTTAATCGAGTTTGCATCCGCTTGTGGTCAAGCAGGTCAATTAATTTTGGGACAATCGTATCCGGGGCACCATCTTTGAGGTTTCCCAAATGCGCCAACGCCAGTCCTGCATCGTGTCTGTCCCGATTGTCTTTTGACTTGATAGCGTCGAACAAAGCCTTCAAAAGCTTTGTCCTGTCTTTCTTATCTCCTTTGTCGTATATCAGTTTAAGCGCGTTCAAAGCAGATGCTTGAACTTTTTGTTCTCTATCTCGCAAAGTTTCGTATACCAGAATTTCCAGGTATTTTTTCTTATCGTTTTTGTAGGCGAGATACATCTGCTCTCCGCGTTCTTTTATGGTGGCATTTTCATCGTAATAACCTAACAGATAATGAGCCTCTGCGTCATCGGGTTCCTGCTCCACGGCTTTTTTGAAAGCAACCGCAGCCTTCTCTTCTTTCCTTCGTTTCTTCGACTTTATTAACTCTTTACCCTTGGACAGATATTCATTCTGTGTGCCACAACCGACGAGAAACGCTATCAACATTAAGCAAACTAACAACATGCCTAATTTCTTTTTGCAATGTCGTTGGAAAATGTTATCTATCATTCCTCGCCCCCCAGAACATCTAATTGTTGTTGCTGAGGTTCAACCTCTGAAGTTTTTTCAGTCTCCACTTTCTCTTCCACTTCCTCTTCCGCTACCGGCTCTGCTACTGTGTCCTCTGCTGTTTGTTCCTCTTCTACAACAGCGCTTTCTTCCTCTTCTTCCTCTGTTACCAACTGTTTTTGTAAGGCGACAACCGGCCGTTCAGCGAAACCCCACTCCTGGTAGGATTCTATCACCCTGGTATTATCCCTCTCTACTTCAATCTGAACGGTTTTAGCCCCCTTATCCTTCGCTACCTTTGAGATGGATTCTACCAATTGGGCAGCAACTCTAAATCTCCTAAAAGGTGGGGATACAGCTAAATCCTCTATCTGAGCTAACTCCGGGGCACCATATTTGTTGAATTCAAGCCTGATATTGCCTATGGCATATCCACTGGCCTCAACCACCAGTCGGTGAACTTCGCCACTTTTCATCTTTTCAAGGTCAAAATCTAACTCTGCCTTTACCTGTTCCTCCGGCAAAGTTGAAAAACAGTAAGTTCCTAATGCTTCGGCATCTTTAGCCTCTGCGTCTCTAACTTTTAAAACGGCTTCGACTTTGATTTCTTGGTCCATTTTTTACATCCTCATTGTGATTTTTCATCATATATGGCAAGGCTTTTTTATTTTAACATAACAGACAAAATAATACAAGGCAAAACTTTTCACTACAGGGATTTTTTATCTCTATTATGGGGGAGACAAGCCAAAGGAATTTAAAATTGGAAAAAACTGTCATCAGCGGTTTCTCATCAACAACTTCTTTTCAATCTTCAATATTCAATCTTCAATATTCAATCAACTCACCTACTTTAATCCTTCCGATTGCTCTCAGTTGTCTTTCAGCGTCCACTACATCCCTGTTAATTTTCATAATGCAGCGCAACAGTTTATCTCGCAGTGCGGGGTGGTCAACGGAGGCGCGTCTGGTTTGGCGTAATAGGTCAATTGCTGAACGGAAAGTACGCACTAAATCACCATCGGACAGGTTGGTATACTTCTGCAGTTCATCGAATTCGCACCCCTGGCTCCAGGCTAACATAGCACTGCTGAGTTTGGCGTTCATGGACGGAGTTAGTTCATCGACTTTGCACCGCTCTTCAATAACCTGAATGCGATTGATTTCCTTGCTCGCATTGAGCAAAATTTTCGTCAAGGACTTGTCCTTCAGCTTTTTGCCAGCTTCATCGGGTTTTGATTCGTGTACTATCGCCATCGCCAGCACGTTCAGGTAATCTTCGTTCAAATCTTCAAGGCATCCGGCGAAGAGAAGTTGCGTGATTTGCATTTCGTAGCCGTAAATCTGCATTGCTACTTTGCCTCTGGGTAGGAGTTCTGATTTGTCCATGTAGCCCAATCTTTCAAGAAGTTTTAATCGGGTGCTGATTTTAGCACGCTGATAGGTTGCTGCCGATTCCCTCTGTTTTTGGAGTGTTTCTATGTTCTGCTTACAATTTTTTACATCCCTCATCTGCCCTTTGCATGTCTTAGCTTTCTGACAACTGTAGCACCTTGCTGCTTTTCTTTTTTCTTCAAATTTCTCAATTTGCCCATCCAGCTTGGTCAGCTTGGTTTGACGGATTCTTCTATTTTTCTTGCCTTTGTATTTTCGTTTGATTTCATTTTTCTGGGGTTTCAACGCTTGCCTTTCACGTTCTATCCGTTGACCGATTGCCGCAAAAGTTTCGCATTCTCTTTGGGCATCTGCGTTTGGATGAATGCACTCAGGTTTCGGCATTTCCTGTAGTTTTTGTTCGAGCGCGCTGATTTTCTGTTCCAACCTGCGAATTAATTCTGTAGTTTGATAGTTGCTCAAGCTCACAGCACACACATCATAAATATCCTCTCCATATTTGTCGTACAGATTTAACAAACTGGAATATGACAGGTTAAATTGACTTTCAATCGGTTCCAGCCTGCCCGATACTATCCTCTTGACTTCGTCGGAGTCCGCAAAGCGAGGGTGTACTTTGGCATAGACGTAACCTATCGTATCAATGCCGCGGCGTCCTGCTCGTCCAGCCATCTGATGGTATTCGCGTGTCTTGAGGTATCGGAAGCCGGTGCCGTCGAATTTTTCCAAACTGTCGAAAACAGCCGTACATGCGGGCATATTGATGCCTACAGAAAAGGTTTCAGTGGTGAACAGCAGTTGAAGCAACCCCGATGTAAACAGTCTTTCAACAACTTCCTTCAAGGTGGGTAACATGCCCGCGTGGTGATATGCCACGCCGTTAGCCACCAGTTTTTTAAAATTCTTTACATTTTCATCGGATTGTATGTTGTATCGCTCACACAATTCATCGTATAGGGTTAAAATCTTTGTTCTTTGGGCTCCATTTAAAAAGCTCTCGCGAGAGTAAGCAAGGGACTTCTTTTCGCAACCCTGTCGGCTGAAGCAAAAATAGAGACACGGCAATTGTTTGTTCCATTTTAAGTAATCTATCAAATCAGTCTGAATTACGTTCAACTTGTCCAGGTCAATTTCCTCCACCTCATCATCGAAATTCTCCCACTCTTCCCATTTCTCGTTATCCCAATCGCCTCGGATGAATTGCCGTTGCAATGCTCTTTCCCTCTCTATCATGCCCTGTATTTTCTTCAGAGCGGGTAAATCGCCGATGCCATATCCCTCGAAATAGAGGCGGCGTTCTAATGGGACTGGTCGATTTGTCTCCTCCACCATATCTATCTGAATTTCTCTGACGCTCTGCATCCAACTGGCAAACTGCCTCAAATTTGGCATGGTGGCACTCAGGCAGACGAATTTGATATTTTGCGGAGCGAAGATGATGCTCTCTTCCCAAACCGTGCCGCGCTGAATATCGTTGATGTAGTGAATCTCGTCGAATATCACGTATTCTACATCGGAAACACGCTCAATGTTTTCAAATATCGTGTTTCTAAAAATCTCCGTAGTCATAATCAAAGCGGGCGCGTCAGGATTCAAAACGATATCACCCGTCATGATACCTATCAATTCGCCGTAATCTGTGTGAAAATCGCGGTATTTCTGGTTGCTCAAAGCTTTGATGGGCGCAGTATATATCACGCGTTTGTCCTGCTCAATGCACTTCTCAACGGCGTATTCCGCGATAACCGTCTTCCCCGCTCCCGTCGGCGCGGCTACGATAACGGAATGTCCACAAGATATAGCATCAATGGCTTCTTCTTGAAATCTATCCAGCGTATAGCCTTTATAAAGCATGTCTTCTCTCTTTCTTTGCGGATAATGTATTCCAAGGATTATAACTTATCACCATGCGTTTTGTCAATTGGGAAATGCAGAAATCTTGCCGCAAATTTTGGCTTGACGTTCGCCGTGACATTTGATAGACTTTAGGAAGCATGTAAAATGTAGTTTCTCGTTTTGCCCCCAAACATATCAAAACGTCGCAAAATTGATTAGAAACATCAGGAAAACAATTTGGAATTAACAGCATCAAGCATTCTGTGATAAAATGGATGCGCTCAGGGAGTCAAGGAAGGTGAGGTAAATGCTTCACAAGCAGGAACGGCTGCAAAAGCCTGAGATTGAAGAAGAATATGGTGAATATCTTGGAACTTACATCAGCGAAAATGAACTGGTAAAGGTGCATCTGTTCGTGAGAAACAAAACTGTTGTGCCTTATGCTAATTTTAAACCTCCGCATCACGCGTTTGAGAATGTTGACAATTGGAGAACTGACATTGACCAAATAGTGGAAGAACACGGTTATCCACATATAAAACTTGTTTATTGGTGGGTGTAAGAAATGAAAACTATCCAGATGCAAATCTTACTGCCGCATTTGATAGCAATTCCAGACGGTGAGTATGAAGTTTATGCGGCAAGACACATACGGACAATCCAACTTTCGCGCCCTACGCAGATTGTTTATGAAACGGAGTTGGGAAAAGCATCATTCTTGTGTGGGGAGCAAACGCTTGTTTCAATGGATTCTTCAACAGATGTTGATTTAACAAATATTCAAAATGTAGAAAATGAGTTTTCCCGTTGTGTAAATATCACGCTTACAACCGCTAACCGATTGATAGATTGGTATCGTGTGCAAACAGGAAGGCATCATATTACCCAACTTGTACTTCCTCAGATAGAGTTTGCAAGGCTAATTGATATTGGACCAACAACAAACGTTCTCACAGTGTATCGTTACGAAAGACCAAAACCGGTAGATGAACCACTCAGCGATGATGAGGTTCAAACCCTACGGCAAAATTTCATCAAGAGACAACCTCCACCGTTGACAAACAGACTACTGCTTGATGCTCGGAACGAAGTGGAGAGGCGAAGCGGCTTTTCAGAAGAAGCGTTCAGTCAACATCGTTACAAAGAGTGCATCCTGGTTTGCTGGAGTGCTATAGAATCCATTTTTGACCCGCTTATCCGTGCTAAACTAAAGGAAAGGTTGCCCGACATCGGATTTGATATTGGTCAAGCTGGTTGGAATATAGAACGCGCCCTGTGGTTTTTCACGCGCCTGGATGTTTTGCCCAGATTGCTCACTGATTTCTCATTCAAAGAGTTACCTGATGATTTCTGGGCTCGGCTTCAACGTAGTCGCAACGTCCGCAATCAGGTTGTCCACGAAGGGGAAGATGTGGAGGAAGATGACGCTGCCAATACACTTGGTGTTACGCGTGAGTTCGTATATGCGGTGAAGGCTTTTAGAGACAGTATTATCCTGTAGCACAATGTTTCTACCATAGGTTTATGAAAAGTTCAGGAGCGAATATGCTAAAAAATTTCTTTCAACCGAAATCAGTCGCCGTCGTAGGTGCGTCGCGAGACCAAAAGAAGGTAGGCTACGCCGTCGTAGACAACCTCGTCCGATACGGCTATGAGGGGAAAATATACCCCATAAATCCCCAGGCGGATGAAATCCTGGGTTTGAAGGTTTATCCCAGTGTGCGCGATGTGGAAGGGGAAATTGACCTGGCGGTAGTTGTGGTTCCTGCGAAGTTTGTGTTACAAGTCATTGAAGATTGTGGAGCGAAGAAGATAGATTCGGTCATTATCATCAGCGCAGGTTTTAAGGAATCCGGTTCGGAAGGCTCAACATTGGAACGGCAGTTGACCGCGCGCGCAAAGGAACTGGGGATACGGGTACTTGGTCCAAATTGTCTGGGTTTGATAAATACTCACTCGAAGTTAAACGCGTCTTTCGCGCAGGGGATGTGCGCTACCGGGAACATAGCTTTCTTTTCGCAATCCGGCGCACTCTGCACAGCCGTGTTAGACTGGGCGATAAAGGAAAATCTGGGGTTTTCCAAGTTCATCAGCCTCGGAAACAAGGTGGACGTGAGCGAATTCGACCTTTTGACTGCGTTAGCAGTTGACCCGGATACCTCCGTCATCATTGGATATATTGAGGGCGTAAAAGACGGCGCTAAGTTCATGAAAGCTGCTCGGAACGCCACCAAAAAGAAACCTGTCATCATCATGAAATCCGGAGGCACGGCGGCGGGTGCAAGAGCGGCTTCATCGCATACGGGTACTTTAGCCGGTTCTGAAACTGCCTTTACAGCAGCTTTCGGGCAGTGCGGCGTCATCCGCGCTAAGGACATACAATCACTTTTTGACCAGGCGATAGCTTTTGCATATCAACCCCTTCCAAAAGATTCGCGCCTTGCTATCGTAACCAACGCTGGCGGCCCGGGGATTATCGCTGCGGATGCTTGCGAAAGGTCAAATCTCACGATGGCGTCTTTTGAGCAAGCGACTATCGGGAAACTGCGTACACAACTCCCGCCAACTGCTGCGTTCTATAATCCCGTGGATGTTATCGGAGACGCTAAAACTGATAGGTACAAAGTTGCGTTGGATGCTGTGGAATTTGACCCGGGCGTTGATGCCATCCTCCTGATTTTGACACCGCAGGCGATGACTGAACCTGATGAAACCGCCCGCGCAATTGTCGAGATAGCAGGCAGGAAACCGATAGTGGCAAGCTTTATGGGCGGGGCAGGTGTCGAGAGCGGGATAAAAATCTTGCAGGATAACACAATCCCAAACTACCCATCCCCTGAACGTGCTATCGCGGCTCTGGATACAATGGTTCAATATAAATCCCAGCGCGACCAACCCACCCCCGGATATGCAACCTTTGATGTCGATAAGGAGCGGGTAGCCGAAATTCTGGAAGGACACCAGCAAAAAGGGCAGGCAAATCTCAGCGGTTCGGCACCGATGGATGTGCTTGACGCCTACGGATTCTCCGTTCCCGGAAGCGGGTTGGCGCATACCTCCGACGAAGCTATTGAAATTGCGCAACAATTCGGTTATCCAGTCGTGATGAAAATTGCATCGCCAGACATACTACACAAATCCGACGTAGGCGGCATCAGGTTAGGATTGAACAACGATGACGAAGTGAGACAGGCTTTTGAGGATGTAACCTCAAGCGCAAGAAGATATATGCCGCAAGCTACCATCCTTGGCGTTACAATGCATGAAATGGCACCGCCGGGCAAAGAGGTAATTTTGGGCATGACAGTTGACCCGGATTTCGGCCCGTTAGTGATGTTCGGATTGGGCGGCATCTACGTGGAAGTCCTCAAAGATGTGGTATTCAGGATAGCGCCGATAAATCTGAAGGAGGCGAATACGATGGTGCGGGAGATTCGCTCGTATCCGCTGCTACGTGGCGTGCGAGGCGAAGAACCAGCCGATATAGAAGCCATCGTCGAATCTATCTTGCGTCTCTCCCAGTTAGTGACCGATTTCCCACAGGTTGTCGAAATGGACATCAATCCATTACGTGTCTTGACAGCGGGTAAAGGAGCTATTGCCATCGACGCGAGATTTACGATTAAAATTTAACCATTTTGGAACGCAATGACTAAGTCATTGCATTAAGCAACGATTGAATCGTTGCACTCCAAGAGGAGACAATGGATGAAAACGTTACTCATAACCTCTACAAGCGATTACGCTGGAAAAACCTTAGTAGCCATGGGTTTGGCGAGGAAATTTCAAGCAGACGGGTTTAAAGTGAGTTATATGAAAACACTGGGCAAGTATGCGACAAACTCGGCTGGTATTACCATTGACGCAGATGCTGCTTTCGTTCATAGAGTATTGGAACTGGTTGACCCAATTGAATTAATCTCGCCCGTCATGTTGACGCAGGACTTGATAATTCAAGCCTACAGGGGGGAAACGCCGGATTTAAAGCAAAAGATTGTGGATGCCCATGCTAAACTTGCAGAAGGCAAAGACATAGTGATAGTGGGCGGGCCGGGCGACATCAACAGCGGACATTTGCTAAACATTTCCACCAAACTCCTGGCAGAACGGTTGGATGCAAAGGTGGTAGTTATTGACAAATGCGAAAAGGAGTTATTTGCAAATGCACTTCTGGCGGCAAAAGAGACACTGAAAGAGAGCATAATAGGCGTTGTTCTAAATCAACTTTGCCAGGAGAGGATGGATTACGTCAATAAATACGTCGTGCCGTATCTAAACCGTAACGGATTGCCTGTACTTGGCATATTGCCAAAGGACCAAATTTTGAATTCCGTGTCGATTGGCGAGCTCTGCGACAAACTCAGGGCGCATGTGTTATGCTGTGGCGACAAATTAGATGAGTTGGTGGAAAGCTTTGGTATTGGGGCGATGAGCGTTGAAGGTGCTTTAAAATTTCTCCGAAGGCAGGTAAACAATGCTGTTATCACAGGCGGAGATAGGGCTGATATTCAACTGGCTGCGCTGGAAACCAACGCAAAGTGTATAATTCTCACAGGCAATATGTATCCTAACGACATTATCATTGCAAGGGCAGAAGAACAGGGCGTACCACTGTTAGTCGTCCAGGGAGATACACTCAGCACTGTACAACAGGTGGAAGATATTCTGGGAAAACTGAGAATACGAGAGGAAAAGAAAATAGCAAGGGCGATGGAATTGATTGATGAGACAATTGATTTTCAATTGCTATACGAAAGATTGGGTGTTGAAGCTAAAGAAGCCCATTAACTCAAGTTGCCACCTATTGACGGTTAATGTTTAGGCTTTTGCGAAAAATAAAATCTCCCATTTGCTTGGGCTAGTGCGGATTCAGCAATTTGCACTGAGCGCAAATCCTGTAACAGAGGAGGTGCAATATTGGATAACCCCCTATTGCAACAGGTTCAAATCAAAAACTACAAAAACATCGCATCAGCAGTGGTTGACCTGAAGCCGCTAACCGTTTTAGTCGGCCCAAACGGGGCTGGCAAGAGCAACTTTATAGACGCCCTGATATTCGTCGCTGACAGTTTGAATTATTCAGTCCGGTTGGCTTTTGCCAACAGAGGCGGCATTGCTGCCGTTCGACGCCAGTCAGGAGGGCATCCCACTCACATTGGCATGCGGTTTCGCATTGAGTTCCCCGATAACAGCATAGCGGACTACTCCTTCGACATTGCTGCTAAACGGCAAGAGAGCAGATTTCCATCTTTTCGTATCGCAAGGGAGCGTTGTATCGTGGAACCGCTCATGAGGGAGCGAGTCGAGTTTGAAATCAGAGAAGGTAAATTTGTCAAAGAAGTGCCGGGTATCCGCCCACGACTCGAACCGGACCGGCTTGCCTTAGCTTTGTTATCGGGGGTTGAGGAATTTCGTCCCGTATATGATTTCCTGACAGACATCCGGCGTTACAACGTGCGTCCTGAACGACTGCGTGAGTTGCAGGATATTGACCCGGCAGAGGGATGGACACTGAACCCTGACGGGAACAATGCCGCATCTGTCCTGCGCAGGTTGCATGAAGAGAACGAAAAACTTTATGAGCGTGTTTGTCAGCTTCTAAGTAAGGTTGTCCCGGGGGTGGAATCTGTTGAACCCAAAATATTAGCGCAAAAGGAGAGGCTGGTGTTTCGCCAGCAGATGAAAGGGCAAAAGCATCCTTGGAACTTCGAGGCGATGAATATGTCCGACGGAACTCTGCGCGTACTGGGTATCCTGTTAGCTGTCTATCAGCCCGGGAATGCTCCCATGATTGCCATTGAGGAACCGGAAGCCACAATTCATCCAGCGGCAACGGACGTATTAATGGACATCCTGATAGATGGCTCACACCGCTCACAGGTACTCCTCACCACTCACAGTCCAGACATCCTTGACAATAAGCGGTTGAGCGATAGCCAGATACTCGTAGTGGAATCAATGAAAGGCACCGCAAGGATAACCCCGCTAACCCAAAACGTGCGAGAGATGGTTCAAGAGCGGCTCTATACAGCAGGCGAACTCTTGCGCATTGGCGAGTTGGAAATTGACCCAAATTATGCAGAGCAAACAAGCAAGCAACTTGACCTTTTTGGAGGAGTGGAGAAATGAGCCAATTTGTGATAGTACCTATTGTTGAGGGACAGAGTGAAGTGGAATCTGTTCCTGTGTTACTACGTCGCTTGTTAGAAGAGCGTCAGCGTTCAGATGTTCAGATTGCCCGTCCAGTGCGGGTACATCGTAACAAGGTTGTGAAGGAAGGGGAAGTCGAACGCGCGGTTGCCTTGGCTCGGCGGAACCGAGAACAATGCAGCGCGGTGCTGGTTCTACTTGATGCGGATGACGATTGTCCCGCTGAACTCGGACCGGAGTTGCTGAAGCGTATTGCCGAAGCTCACGGAGATTTACGCTCCGCGGTGGTGCTGGCTAAAAGGGAGTTTGAAGGCTGGTTTCTGGGGAGCCTTGAATCGTTGCGTGGAGTGCGGGGCATACCTGACGACGCTTCCTCCCCGCCGAATCCGGAGGAAATTCGCGGCGCAAAGGAACTCTTGAGCAAAGTCATGGCAGGCACCTATGTTGAGACGACTGACCAACCAGCATTAGCTGCTGAATTTGACTTGAACCTTGCACGCAAGCGGTGTCCATCTTTCGGCAAATTCATGTGCCATTTTGAAAGACTGATTAAT
>CAZRLY010000124.1:0-16954 GCA_964601015.1 uncultured bacterium | reverse complement strand
CAGCAAGTTTGCGTTGGATGTTAGCAAGTTTAGTCTTAGTTTTCTTGTATCTGGTCGATTCTTGCCATGCCTTTTTACCGGGTTTGATTGTTCCATCAGGATTGTAGTTTTGTGAGTTATTTGCCCTACGTTGTCGGTCTAATTTCCGTTGTAGCAGCCTTATTTCTTTTTGTTTGTCTTTTAGTTCATCGCAGAAGCGTTCAAGGCTGGCATTATCATCCGTTACATGAGCAATTGTTGAGGGACCAATACAAGCCCTACTTGATTATCAGGAGGAGAAAACTTCTGGTATGGTTTACCTTCAAGGACAAGTTGGACAAAGAAACGGGCTTTTCCGTTGAAAATTCGCTTGACGATTCTACAGAACTTGACACGATGGGATAAACCATGAACAACAACTTTATCATTGGGGTTAATGATAGCCTTGAGTTTAAGCCCTTTCCAAAAGACGTAACCCGTTTTTTCCTTATACCGAATGCCAGATGTGTTGGTTTTACCTTCAAGCGATTTAAGCTGATTTTTACCTTTGAACCTAACCCTTTTAGCTTGACCGAATGCGATACGCTGAACGGCTTTAAATGCCCTGCTCGCTTCGCTCGGTGGTTTACAAAAACCGTAAACCACAAAAGCCCTTGCTATTTTCTGGGCAGTCAAACTATCAAGATGATTGTTTATCCAAGAACGCCTGATTTTGGTGGAATAATTCATGATAGAATATTCGCTAAAGTCAAACTTGGAATTGAGTTCTTTAAACGCTTCTGTTCGCTCTTTATTCCGTTTGTTCTTGACAATTTGCGGCATCTTGCGGGCTTTTTGAAATCCTTTACTTTGGCGCAACAAATTAAGGCGTCGTTTGGCTTCGCCAAGACAAGCATTGTAGAGTTGCCTGGCAGCTTCAAATCGTGCGTTGAGTTCAACTTCGTCGTGTGGTGATGTTTCCAAGGCAAGTTCGAGAATGAATGTTGGTGTTTTTGATTTACCCATTTGGTTTTATTATATCTCAATTTTGTTTAAATATCAAGAAAAAAATATTGCGCCAATTCATCCCCACGCATGAATGCGGGGGCTTTCTTGGCGCACTAAAGTTGTAAGCGTTTCCATTATGTAAGGAGATGCTTCCCGATAATTTCCGTCACAGCGTCGATAGCATCGTTGAGTTTCTCCGGCTCTCTGCCTCCTGCTTCAGCCATGTCATTTCTACCTCCGCCTCCGCCGCCTGCTATTTTGGCTACATCCTTTATGATGTCGCCGGCTCTAAGTCCTCTATTTTCAACTAAGTCGGAAGTGACGCCTGCGATAAAAGCGAGTTTGCCTTCGTATACAGAGCCAAGCACGACTACACAGGAACCCTGCCGATTTTTCGCGTCATCAACGAGTGAACGCAATCCTCTTCTGTCTACGCTTTCCAATGCCGACGCGACTACTTTGACGCCATCAACTGTTTGCGCATCTTCTGTCAGGGCAATAATTTCGGAGTGTGCAAGTTTCTCTTTAAGTTGATTGACGTGTCTGCCCAGTTCTCGATTTTCTTCGAGAAGTTTTTGCACTCGGCTGACAAGCTCATTTCGTTGCATCTTCAGCAGCGCGGATAGTTCCGAAAGGACATCTTCCGATTCTCGCTGATGTTGATAGGCAGCCTCGCCGGTTAAAGCTTCGATTCGTCTTGTGTTTGCGGCGATGCTGCTCTCGCTGAGAATTTTGACAGCTCCGATTTCGCCCGTTGATTCCAGATGCGTCCCTCCGCACAATTCTATCGAAAAATCGCCCACCTGTACTACGAACACCTCGTCGCCGTATTTGTCGCCGAAGAAAGCGATTGCGCCTTTATTTAGCGCATCCTGTAACGACATCCGTTGGTTGAGGATGGGCACGCTGTTTCTGACTCTTTCGTTGACTGTCCTCTCCACCTCGCGCAACTGTTCCTGCGAAAGCGCTTCGTTGTGGGTGAAGTCAAATCGCAAACGCCCGGGTTCAACGAGCGAACCGGATTGGGCGACATGCTGCCCCAAAACCTCTCGCAATGCGCTATGTAAAATATGCGTGGCTGTGTGGCTGATGGCTATCGCCTGGTGTCTTTTGGCATCAACTTGGGTTTTCACAGCAGTTTGCGGTGACAAAATGCCTGCGACAATTTTGCATCTGTGGGCTGTTAAATCTGGAATCGGTTTGATGGTATCCATCACATCCAGAGATACCTCATTGTTACAAATTTTGCCGGTGTCACCTATCTGTCCGCCCGCTTCACCGTAGAACGGTGTCCTATCCAAAATGACGAATACTTCATCGCCTTCTTGCGCAGACGACACCGATTCGTTATCTTTGATGATGGCTAAAACTTCAGCCTCCGCGGTCATTGTTGTATGCCCTAAAAATTCCGTCGCACCGTATTCTTTGTATGCGTGCGCGTAGACTTCATCACCGGTTGTGTGCAAAATCTTTCTACTGCGTTCGCGCTGTTCATCCATCGCCTGTTGATAGTCATCTTCGTCAACCGTGAAGCCACTTTCCCCTGCGATAATCTGGGTTAAATCCAGCGGGAATCCGTAAGTATCGTACAATTCAAAGGCCTTTTGACCTGGCACAACGGCGGCCGATTCAGCTTTTAACTGTGACAAAGTTTCATCGAGAATATCCAAACCTCTGTCAAGCGTTTTGTGGAAACGCTCCTCTTCAGAGAGAATCGTTTTGGCTACAAACTCTTTGCGCGGGAGAATATCGGGGAAGGCGCCCCCCATAATATCAGCGACTGTATTGACCAGACGGTGAATAAAGGGTTCGTCCATATCGAGTTTTTTGCCGTACAACACAGCACGCCGTAGAATCCTGCGGATAACGTAGCCTCGCCCGGCGTTTGACGGCATCACACCGTCACTGATAGCAAAAGTTAAACAACGCATGTGGTCAGAAATGACACGGTGTGGTATGCCGCGTTCGTCGCTGAAATATTGGTGTCCCGTCATATCAGCTATTACTTTGATGATGGGCATAAATAGGTCAATTTCATAATTTGAGAATCTATCCTGAAGGACGGCGACTATCCGCTCAAATCCCATACCGGTGTCGATATGCGTAGCGGGCAACCCCTCTAAAGCACCCGTTTCATTGCGGTTGTATTGTATGAAAACAAGGTTCCACAGTTCTATGAATCGCCGGCAATTGCCGTTTACCTGACACAAATGGGCAACACCGATTTTGTCACAACCTTCTTCGCCTAAGTCAAAATGGATTTCAGAGCAAGGCCCGCATGGGCCGGTCTCGCCCATCTCCCAGAAATTGTCCTTTTCATCAAAGCGCAGAACGTGTTCCTTGGTGATGTCCGTCACTTCATACCAGAGTTTTTCAGCTTCATCGTCATCCCTGAACACCGTCGCCCACAATCTGTCCTTTGGCAACCCCCAGATTTCAGTCAACAGTTCCCAAGCGAATTCAATAGCTTCTCGTTTGTAGTAATCGCCAAGTGACCAATTTCCGAGCATCTCAAAAAAGGTATGGTGGTAGGTATCATGCCCCACCTCATCTAAGTCGTTGTGTTTCCCACTGACACGAATGCACTTTTGTGTGTCAGTCGCTCGCTTATAACTGCGTGTTCCAGTACCGAGGAAAACATCCTTAAACTGATTCATCCCCGCGTTGGTAAACAACAGAGTTTGGTCGTTTGCGGGGATAAGTGAACCACTTGGGACAATGGTATGTCCTTTGCTCTTGAAAAACTCTAAAAAACTTGTCCTTATTTCATTGCTTGTCATCGTTATTTTCTCCATATCTTTCTCGTAAAACGTGAAACTCTGGTACGATAAACTTACAAATCTTCCCATTCATCGGCTACATCACCAAGAACCTGTCTTACAACACTATTTATCGTTCTATGCTCAAATCCTCGTCTCAGCAAAAAACCGTATAACCGTCTTTTAGCAACCTTTTTGTCCAGTTCTCTGTAATGAACCACTTGCTTTTGTGCCGCCTTCAGAGCCATTTCCCATTCTTCTTCATCATCAATTCCCGCTATTACCCTGTCAATAGTAGCTTTATCAATTCCTTTTTTAGTAAGTTCCTCCCGCAGAGCCCTTCTACCTTTCGGTTTCAATCGTTTTCTACTTTCCACCCAATCTTCAGCATAGCTCTCATCCTTGATATATCCGAGTCTCTGTAATATTTCGATGGTAGCAGAAATGGCTCTTTCGGAAAATTCCTTCCGTTTAAGTTTATCAATTATCTCCTTTTGACTGTAGCTGCGACGCATAAGCAAATCGAAGGCATATCTTTTAGCCTTCAGGATTTCCTCTTCCTCAACCAATCTTTTAAGCCGTTCCTCGTCAATTTCCAACCCGGTGCGAAGTCCAAACTTCACAACTAATTCATAATCAACCCCGCAAAAGAATTCTCCATCAAGGAAAATTGTTCGGCGAGATGATTTCTTCTGCATTTGTATGTTTGTTATCTTCTTTTTCATAATGTTTAATGATAATAGACAACTTTGCAAATGTCAAGGAAATTCGATTTCAGCAAGGAGTGCAAAAATTTAATTTTCGCACTCCATACTTAAAAATTGACTAAATTTACCGGTTCCTCCATTTTTCCAGCAGTTTTTCTACATTAAGCCCATATATCAATTCCCTGGCTCTATCATCCATGTTCACCTTAGCATGCGTAGCGAGGGCAACTTTAGGGAAATTGGTAAAAGGCGGAGTACAACCAGATGCGTCGGTGCCGAATAAAAGCCTTTCCGGTCCGACTGAATCCAATGCCCACTGAATAAGTTCCGCGTTTGCAGTGCTTGTGTCAAAGAGGATGTTGGGATTATCGAAGAAGACTGTCATCTTTTCCGGTCCGCCGTTGAGCTTGCCGATATGCGGAATGATAATTTTCAATTCGGGGTTCTGCTCGACAAGACGCACTGTATCCTCGTATTCTTCCTCTATCAACACAGGCAAATCGAGTTTCCGCACTTCCTGTAGAAACTCTTCGCAATGTGGGTGGGAATAATCATAACGCGGTTCATTCCAGTGGCGATGCCACTTAATCCCTGCGTATTCGTTCAGGTTGTCTGGAATAATATAATCGTTCCAGACAAAATAAAAGGGATAAACATCTTCCTGTCGCTGGGCCACCTCAAGAATATACCGATTTGTGCGGTCGCGCCATCTTCGGTCATCTACTACCCGGTAGATATCCTCCGGGAAAGCAAATATTACAGCGCCATGCGCACCAGCCTCGTCCAAATCCCTCCGCATATCCTCCTCTGTATAAGCCTTTCCTGTTTTCCTCGGTGTGTTACCACAATGTACGTGTACATCAATGATTTTCATAATTTCCTCCTTTTTTTCGCAGCAATATTTTAGCACAACTTTCATCGTTTGTCGAACAAAAATTTCATTTACAAATATTACCAAAAATGGTATAATCATTGAAAAGCGAAAGGAAACAAGCTGAAAGGAGGTATGCAGGCCGGTACGCCTGCTAAAGCGGAAACCAGGGGAATAGCACTCCAGGTTTCCCCATCTTACAATGTATTGCAACAGAGAAAAACATCACGAATCTGAAGAGTACGATGATTATATCGAAAGGGAAAAATCCAACGCTGCCAAAGGAACAAGTAGAAGAGATTTTATCAAAGGCGCTTCCGCTGGTTTACTGGGTACAGTGCTCGCGCTGAATGCTTCTTGTGCCAGGGTAAAACAACCCAGTCCTTCGGAGGATACAGAGGTTGCGCTAGCCACAAAAGCTGCGAAGGTATCGCTGATAAAAGGCGATAGTCGTTATGACAACATATACACATCGCTGAAGATGATAGAGGAGGACGTCAAACGCGGAATCGGGGATAAACAGGTGGTAATAAAACCCAACAACGTACTCGTCGATAGGCCTCTCGCAGTCACTCATGTGGATTGCCTTGCCGCCATCCTTGGTGTGCTGAAGCCGATTTATCAAAGGCCTGTTATCATTGCTGAATCTCCCGCTGACAAACCAGCGGATGTGGGTTTTGAAAACTACGGTTACAAAAAACTCCTGAAGGAACACAACGTCCAATTCGTTGACTTAGACAAAGACGAACCATCCACATTTTTCATCTTAGACAAAAACCTTCATCCGATGCCGATTTTGGTATCCAGCATGATGATGAACCCGAATATCTACCTCATATCCGCCGCTGTGATGAAGACGCACAATTGCGTAGTCGCTACCCTTTCGTTGAAAAACATCCTGATGGGCGCGCCGTTGAAAACCAAAGAGGCACACTATAAACAAAAGGTTCATCAGGGCATCAAGCACACTAATTTTTCCTTTTACCTCATGGCGCAACGGATGAAACCTTCTTTAGCTGTCATAGATGGTTTCCAGGGGATGGAAGGAAATGGGCCGGCCGATGGAGAGCCAGTAGATGCAAAAGTTGCTGTTGCCAGCACGGATTTTCTCGCCGCTGACCGGGTTAGCGTTGAAGTGATGGGGATAGATTTTTCCAAAATTGGCTACCTCAATTATTGCGCAAACGCGAATATAGGAGTGGCAGATTTGAACAAAATAGAGGTAATGGGCGAGAGCATTGACAATTGCAAACGGCAATTCAAGTTGCATCAAAACATTGAAGACCAATATAAATGGATGGAAAAGATTTAGGTAATATTGACGAATAAACTTTACCTGCACCATGAAAACATCGACAATAGAAACACAGGAGGAAATGATGAAAAAGAAGTTGTTTATAGCCGCCATTATCCTGGTGGTTATTGCCCTATTGGGCATCCGTGTCATCACTACGATACAGCGAGTATCTGAGGCATCCGCTGCCAAAGCGAGTTTGCTTGGATTAAGTACACAAAATATTACGAAATCTGACCGCGCTAAACTGAAATATATTGGTACTCTGGACAAGGGTATACTTGTAGTAGCGGTACATGCTAACAGTTTAGCGGAACAGCGCGGGCTAAAACCTAACGATGTGATTTTATCCATCAATGGGGAACCCGTTGAGAACACCCAAGATTATGAACGGATTCTCAATAAAACGCTGATGCAGGAAGCGGTGACATTCCATATTAAAAGGGCTTCAGGCGAAGTACGAATCCGTTTAGCATCGGAATATGCCGCCGCGTATAACCATCTCGGGAACGCCTATCTCAAGGATAAAAAATCTGATGAGGCGATGAGTGCTTATCGAAAAGCGATTGACCTTAATCCGAGATTTGCAGAGGCCTATTATAATTTGGGCAATGTTTATGCGCAACGGAAGGAATACGATGCTGCCATTAAACATTACAAAAAAGCAACTGACTACCGCAAGGATTTTCGTGAGGCGTACTACAAACTTGGTGAAGTTTATGCTGAACAAGGGGAGTATGACGCTGCCATCAAACATTACAAAAAGATTATCAACTTCTCACCGACTGAAACAATTGCATCCGATTTGAAACCGGTGGAAGTGATTCAAGCGACTCAGGGGGAAATCAAGGAACAATTAGCGTTGTCGGGTACGATTGAGCCGCAGACACTTGTGACGGTATTTTCCAAAGTAATGGGCGTGATTGAGCAGATGAAAGTGGATAAGGGCAGTCGCGTACAGAAAGACCAAATTCTTGCAGTTGTCGAACACGAAGAACTAACTTTGCAGGTTGAACAGGCGGAGGCTGCGGTGGCATCTGCGGTGGCGGCTCACAATCAAACAGTGCAACTGGCTAAGATAAACATCATGTCTCAAGTTACTCAGGCACGCGCTGGATTGACTGCCGCCGAAGCCGCGCTACAACAGGTTCACGCCCTTGCCCAAACGCGTACAGAGTCGCAGATAGAACAGGCAGAGGCAGCCCTCACCGCCCTCCAAGCAAACCTTGAGAAGATACGTCGAGGTGCCAGAGAGGAGGAACGCGGGCAGATACGCGCCACAGTAGCACAAGCTGAAGCCAACTTCTCAAATATCCAGAGCAACTATGAACGCATGCAAAAGCTGTTTGAGAAGCACGCCATCAGCAAGCAAACGCTTGAGGGAATTCAAACGCAGTTGAATGTCGCCAAGGAACAGTTGAATGCCGCACAACAACAGTGGAAACTGGTTGAAAAGGGCGCTCAAAAGGAAGATATTGAAGCGATGGAAGCTCAAGTCAAACAGGCAGAGGCAGGGCTGAAATTAGCTCGCGTACAGGCTGAGAAGCAAACCTGGCAGAAGGACATTGCGATGGCGGAAGCTCAAGTAGAACAGGCGCGTGCGGCGTTGGAATCTGCGGAGTCCTTAGTGAAGGCCAAAAGCTGGGAAGCCGAAATTGCCGCAACACAAACCGCGCTGACTCAGGCGAAGGTGATGCGAAATTTGGCGAAGAAACACCTCGCAGACGCTTTCGTGAAAGCACCTATCAGTGGGGTTATATCCCGCCGCTACCTTGACAAGGGAAATATGGCGGCACCTGCTGCCCCCCTGTTTGAGCTTGTGGATATGGATGTGGTACATGCGGACGTGAGCATACTGGAGGGCGATTTAGCCCAGGTAAGTGTCGGGGATGTAGCATGGGTTCATCTGAAAGCGTTAGCATCGCCCGTGCAAGGACGAGTTACTTCCATCAGCCCGACGATTGATAAGATGAGTCGGACAGCGCAAGTGGAAATCTCAATTGAGAATCCCAAGCATTTGTTGAAGCCGGGGATGTTCGCCAGCGTTCGTATCCCAACGAAAGTTCGCCCCAATGCGATTCTGCTGCCCCGCACGGCCGTGGTGGAGGGCACAACGGACGGGCAGAAATATATATTTGTGGTCAAAGCTGGCAAAGTTACGAAGAAACCCGTTGTGTTAGGTATGATGGAAGGGAACATTGTCGAAATCATTGAGGGGCTACAGGCAGGTGCCAAAGTGGTCAGCACTGGGCAGAAAAACTTGCATCAAGGGGATTTTGTGCAGGTAGTCAAGGTTATTGGGAAACTGTAAAAAGTGAAGAGTAAAGAGTAAAAAGTAATAAGTTGAACGTAATAAACGTCAGTTCGGGATAACGATACAAAAGATGAAGGCAAAGCCTACATATTCTTGCGATAAGTTCCACGCACTTATCACAAATTACACGAATTGGACGAATTACACAAATTCTTTTTAATTCGTGATATTCGCTTAATTTGTGGCATTCGTGTTCTAATCTTTACCCCAAATTCTTATCCCGAATTCACGTTAATAATCATGTTTTACTCTTCACTCTTTACTCTTTACGTTCCGCAACTTTCAACAAGATTTCATTTAGAGGAGAAATAACATCATGTTCTTAGCACGATTCTCAATAAGGAATCATGTATTCATCAACTTAATCATGCTCACCATTTTAGTCGTTGGGACTTATTGTCTCATCACCTTACCTCGAGCGGCGAACCCTGAGTTTTCATTCAACTGGGCTTTTATTATCACCGTATATCCGGGGACGGCGTCTGAAGAGATAGAACAACTCATTACTGAACCTGTCGAAGAGGCCATCGAAGATATTGAGAAAATTGACCTAATTACCTCCTCATCAACGGAGGGTGTTTCGGTTATCAGTGTGAAATTCGAACAGAACATCAGTGATAACGAGTTTGACAAACGCTTTCAGGATTTGCGAGTAGCGGTGGATAAGGTGAGTATACCCGAGGGCGCAGAGGAGCCAGACGTTATGTCAATAGACTCAAGTCACATGTTGCCGATGCTCAATGTGGTAGTGAGTGGAGGACTGCCTGAAAAACAACTCAGGGACATTGCCGATGACTTAGAAAGTGCCATTCAGGAGATAAAAGGGGTTGCCACAATCACTATGGCTGGCATACGCGACCGGGAAATCTGGGTTGAGGTAGAGCCAGAGCGTTTGGATAGTCTGAATCTGACACTCTCACACATCGTGGGCGTCTTGAGCGCGCAGAACGTGAACATTCCCGGCGGTACTATCAAATCAGGACGCGCGGAATATCTACTGCGTACCCTCGGACAATTTCAGAATACGGAGGAGATTAAAAATGTTATCGTCCACTCGTATCCTTCGGGGAACCAGTTGCGCATCCGCGATGTCGCTCGCGTGTCGGACACTTACGAGGAGGCGAAGACTCTCGCTCGCTTGGATGAGCGACAGGCAATAACCTTGAGTATCTCCAGGAAAACCGGCGGGAATATGATTGCCATCGTAGACAAGATTAAGAAACTGCTTGAAGAATACAGAACCGAAAAATTACCCGACGGGGCGTACATCAATACTACGATTGATATGTCAATCTACACCAAAGACAGCCTGAGAAAGCTCCAGTCGAACGCGCTTTTCGGCATCATTTTTGTGATAATATCCCTTGGCATATTCCTTGGGCGGCGCAATGCGTTCTTCGTGGCGTTGGGGATGCCCGTTACGTTCATGGCGACTTTCATTTTTATGAAGTTGACCGGGCGTTCGCTCAATGGTACTTCGTTATTCGGGTTGGTGTTGGTGTTGGGGATGGTTGTTGACCACGCCATCGTGATTACAGAGAACATCTATCGACATGCGCAACTGGGCAAATCCATCAATCAAGCGGTTTTAGACGGGATGCGGGAAGTAACAGCGCCTGTTCTCAGCGCAACGTTTACCACTATGGCTGCGTTTTTGCCATTGATGTTGATGCCGGGGATTATTGGCGCTTTTCTGAAAGTCGTGCCTATAGTGGTGACTATGGCACTGATGGCGTCTTTGTTTGAAGCATTGGTCATCCTGCCCTCACACATCTCAGAATGGTCGCGTCCAACAGCAGACGCACACGTACGCAAACGAGACAGCGGATGGTTCAAAAAAGTCGTCCGTGTTTATGCTCGTGCCCTGAAAGGGATATTGCGATGGCGTTATTTGGCGATAGTTGCGGTTTTGCTCATCGTAGGTTTGAGTGCGTTACTGATTCCGTTAGTAGGGGTAGATATGTATGGCGAAGAGGATGTAGGTTTTTTCTATGTGCGGATGTGGATGCCCACGGGAACGAAGCTCGCGGAAACTGACCGCGTCCTAAGACAGATAGAGAAGATAGCCCTTTCTCTGCCCAAGGAGGAGTTAGACGCCGTCATCGCCAATGTTGGCATGCTTGAGGAGGATGACGGGGCAACAGTCAACTCCCACGTCGGTCAACTGCTCATTGATTTGGTAGAGCCGCAAGATAGGAAGCGAAGTGTGTTTGAGGTACTAAGTGATTTGCGTACTCGCTGCCAATCCCTCACAGGTTTTGAACGCATTGAATTCACGAATATCTCCGGCGGCCCGCCAACGGGGAAAGCGGTTGAGGTAAAAGTAAAGGGGAAGCATTTCGACCAGTTGGAAGCTATCACAGAGGAACTTAAAGCGGAACTCGCACAGGTACCGGGTGTCTACGACATCGGAGATAATTTTTCAGAAGGCAAAGAGGAGTTGCGTGTCCGTCTTGATGAAGAACGCGCGCTATTACACGGATTGAACGTACTCCAGGTGGCGGGTTTCGTGCGAACTGCCTTCCACGGTGCCGTTGCGACAGTCTATCGTGACGGCGACGAGGAGGTTGACGTTGTGGTGAAGTTCCAGAATGCCTCCGAGGCATCCATAGAACGGATTGAATCAGCGAAGATTGCAACGCCGATGGGAACGCATATCCCCCTGCGGGAAGTCGCTCAGTTGGAACTGACGCGCGGCTACGCTACCATTCACCGATTTGAAGGGGAAAGAGCTATTACTGTTTCTGCTGAAGTGGACAAGAAACTCAATAAACCCGTGGCTGTAAACCGCATTCTTGAGGATAAGTTCAAAAACATCAGTCAGCGTTATCCTGGGTACCGCCTTGATTTTCGCGGTCAATTCGCAGAGTTCAAAGAGGCCTTTTCCAGTTTGACCCAATTGTTCGTGTTAGGAATTTTCATCATGTACATGCTATTAGGAGCGCAATTCAAATCCTTCACTCAACCTCTGATAATCCTGTTTACCGTTCCCTTTGCTTTCATCGGGGCAATGTTAGGGTTGATTGTGAGCGGTTCTTCCTTTGGCATTGTCACACTCTTCGGTATGGTGGCACTTGCAGGGATTGTGGTCAACGACTCAATTGTACTGATTGACTTCATCAATATGCGTCGTAGAAAAGGTGTGAGCAAATGGCGAGCTATCATGGAGGGAGGAGAATTGCGATTGCGCCCCATCCTCTTGACTACGATAACGACAATATTCGGGTTGTTACCGATGGCGATAGGGCTGGGCGGCCGGTCTGAAACGTGGATGCCTTTAGCGAATACGATTATCTGGGGCTTGGCGATGTCCACCCTTTTGACGCTATTCATCATCCCTGCGCTATATGCTATCATTGATGACTTGACGCCAAAAGGACATCGGGTACACAGAGAAGCCCCTTTGCCGGAGACAACGACAGAGCAAGTCCTTCAACCGGAGCCAGCAGACTAAGCGAAGAATATAAAAAGGAGATTCGCCTATGTGTGACAAAATAGAGGATATAAAAAATCTTTTCTTAAAACGAATCATCAACAAAGTAAAGGTGGGCGGTTTTGACATTGATGGCATCTTGCGCGGAAAATATATCTCACTGGATAAATTCTTCTCCGCAGCAGAAGACGGCTTTGGATTTTGCGATGTGGTTTTCGGATGGGATTCTTCGGATGTACTCTACGACAGCCCTACCGTTACAGGTTGGCATACGGGCTACCCCGATGCTCTTGCGAAAATTGACCTTTCTACTCTTCGACTTATTCCGTGGGAGCCGAACACAGCGCTGTTTCTCATTGACTTCCACAAAACAGACGGTTCGCCACTTGAAGTTTCCCCCCGCCAACTGCTGCAAAAGGTAATCAAGAAAGCTAACGAAATGGGTTTTCAGCCACTTATGTCGTCGGAATACGAATATTTCTTATTCCGAGAAACGCCCCACTCCCTTCATGAAAAAGACTTTAAAAATTTGACCCCGCTTTCGCCGGGAATGTTCGGTTACAGCATTTTGCGAGCTTCAACCGCCTCAGAATTGATGCACAAAATTATAGACGGGATGCGCGAATACGATGTTGAGTTAGAGGGCGTTCACACCGAAACTGGGCCGGGCGTCTATGAGGCAGCCATTAAATACGATACGGCATTGCGCGCTGCTGATAAGGCGTCGCTGTTCAAAACCGGCGTCAAGGAGATAGTATCGCAGATGGGAGTTGTGGCGACGTTCATGGCGAAGATTAGTCCTGACTTGCCAGGCTGCGGCGGACATCTACACCAAAGCCTCTGGGACGTCGAACGCAAAAGTAACCTCTTTTATGATGAAGCAGATGAGCAGAAGATGTCCGACATTATGAAGCACTACATCGCAGGGCAGGTAGAAACCATGCCTGAATTCACAATATTCAGTTGTCCAACCGTTAATTCCTACAAACGCATCGCGCCCGGAACACTGGCTTGGGCACCGACAAACGCATCTTGGGGCGTTGAAAATCGAACAGCGGGCGTACGGGCAATTATAGGGACATCACCCACATCCACGCGAATTGAATACCGTATCACCGGAGCCGACGCTAACCCGTATATCGCAATGGCAGCAAGTCTTGCCGCAGGGTTGTACGGAATCGAAAATGAAATTGACCCGGGAGAACCATTTAACCGTAGTGCTTACGACTCGTCAGAAGACAGATTTAGCCCAACGCCCAGAACCCTTGAGGGGGCAATCGAATTATTAAAAGGAAGCAACGTTGCTCGCAAATATTTGGGCGATGAATTTGTCGAACATTTCATAATCACGCGTGAATGGGAGGTACAACAGTTCCGCAAGGCTGTCACCGATTGGGAATTGCAGAGGTATTTTGAGATTATTTAAGCCTGCAAATAAAAAGCAATGTGGTCCAATTCCCGAAAAAAGGAGAAACCTTAAATGAAATGGACTGAAGTTTGTGAAGACCAAATGTTACAAGATTTACCATACAAAATTGAATTAAACGAATGGGGAAATATAACCATGAGTCCTGCATCAAATAGACACGGACATATACAAAGTTTAATAACATTTCTAATAACGAGCATGAAGAAATCAGGAAAAGTATTAACTGAGTGTTCTGTACAAACAAGTAAAGGAGTTAAAGTAGCTGATGTTGCTTGGTGTTCTGATGATTTTTATAAAATAAATAAGCTTGATACCCCATACTTACAAGCTCCTGAACTTTGTATTGAAATTAGATCTCCTTCAAATACAGAGGAAGAAATGCTTGAAAAGAGGGATTTATATTTTTCAAAAGGGGCGAAAGAATTTTGGATATGTGATGAGGATGGGAATTTGAAATTTTATGATTATAAAGGGGAAATAGAACATTCTATGTTATTTGCAGAGTTTACAAGAAAAATAGATATTGATGTCTACTAACCTACATTAGCCAATTGTCGGG
Organism: uncultured bacterium; assembly: GCA_964601015.1. Taxonomy (GTDB): domain Bacteria; phylum Poribacteria; class WGA-4E; order DTYX01; family CAZRLY01; genus CAZRLY01. The sequence goes on along the minus strand of CAZRLY010000124.1, from coordinate 2,622 downwards.
TAGGTTGCCTACCATACCCGCCCTACCACAATTAAGTCAACAAAGCAGTAGAAGGAGAAAAATATGCTCTCAACGTTTAGTTTCCCCAACAAAATTGTATTCGGTTGTGGGGCTGTCAATTCGATTTCCGAGATTGTAAGTGATTTTTCAGTCAATCGGGTTTTAATCGTCACCGACAAAGGGATTGTCAAAGCAGGTTTAGTAGAGAAGGTTACTGATAATTTACGAAAGGCGAACGTAGAATGCGTTCAGTTCGACGGAGTTACCCCAAATCCCACGGAAGACGATGTCTATGCAGGTGTTGAGCGGTATCATTCTGAAAAATGTGATTTTATCATTGGCATCGGCGGAGGCAGTTCACTTGATGTAGCCAAAGCTATCCGTCTGAAAACAACGCATCATTTGCCATTGGAAGAATATGGAGTGCAACGACTCAGTCGTTGCGAAATGTCGCCTGATATGCCTGACATGATTGCAGTGCCGACGGCGGCGGGCACAGGAAGCGAAGTTGGGCGTGGTGCTGTCATCACAATAAAATCGACGGGACGAAAAACGCTAATTTTTGCCCCCTATCTCATTCCCAACGCAGCGGTAGTTGACCCAAATTTGACAATAGGATTGCCGAAAACACTTACCGCGTATACGGGCATGGACGCGCTGACGCATAACCTCGAATCGTATCTTTCCACGCAATATCACCCAATCTGCGACGCTATCGCTATCAAAGGCATCCAATTGGTCAGCGTTTATCTCAGAAGAGCAGTCGAAAATGGTAAAGACATCGAAGCCCGCACCAACATGATGATGGCAGCTATGATGGGGGCAATCGCCTTCCAAAAAGACTTGGGCGTAGCGCATTCCTTGGCGCATCCGCTATCCACAATCGCCGGACTCCACCACGGCATGGCAAACGCTATTGTCTTGCCGCATACGATGGAGTTCAATCTTGAAGATGCCAAAGAACGGTTGCGCGATATCGCCGGCGCGCTTGGCGTAAACGTACTAAGCATGTCCCTTGACGACGCCGCGCAAACCGCTATCGTTCAAGTCAAACAATTGTCTAAAGACATCGGCATTCCTGAGAAACTGCGAGATGTTGGAATCAGCGACGATGTGATTCCGCAACTCGCTAAACAGGCGATGGAGGATGGATGTCATTTGACAAATCCACGAAAATGTAAGGAAGAGGATATGGTTTATCTTTATAACAAGACTTTGTAGCGCTAACATGGGACATCGCTGAAAATTGGCGAGTTGTCGATATGTAAAGAGTAATGAGTAAAAAGTAAACAACTACTGGTTCATTTCATAAGTCTTTAACAGAGGGTGGACGGACGGAGAACGTCTGCTACAAGGGGAAGCCTCACGTAGTGTCTCCTCTCTGTCTGGACATTTTATACCCTACACGAACTAACAAAATTGGCCACTACATCATCGTAAATAAAAATGAGGAGAGTTAGAACCATGAAATTTGCAATTTGTAACGAAATGTTTGAGGATTGGAAGATTGAGGATGTGTTTGAGTTCGTGGCAGGATTAGGCTACGACGCTGTGGAGATTGCGCCGTTTACGCTGAGTGATTCTGTCGTAGATATTCCGCAAAGCGAAAGGGATAGGATTCGCAGTATCGCTGAAAAAACAGGCGTGGCGGTTGCCGGATTACACTGGTTGTTGGTGAAGCCTGAAGGGTTGTACATCAACCACCCGGACGCTGACATCCGCAAAATGACCAAGGATTATTTCATGGAACTGGTCAAATTTTGCGGCGACATTGGTGGAACGATTATGGTATTCGGTTCGCCCAAAGAACGCAATGTCATGGAACCGCTGACTTTTGAGCAAGCGTGGGAATACGCTCGGGAGACTTTTGCGGAGTGTGCCGAATATGCCTCCGAACGCGACGTAACTATCTGCATGGAGCCGCTGTTTGGCGAATTCACGAATTTTATCACCAATCCATCGGAAGCCGTCAAAATGATTGAGGACGTAAACAACCCCAATTTTAAGCTCATCATTGATGTATTCAGCAGTACGATGGAAAACATTGACATCCCCGGCGACATCCGCAAGTTCAAAGAACACCTCGCCCATGTCCACACCAACGACGATAACAAAATGGGCCCCGGTTCAGGCGGGGTTGACTATCCGCCGATTATTGAAGCCCTCAAGGAGATAGATTTCAAAGGGTATCTTTCCACTGAGGCGTTCATCTTTGAGCCTAACCCGGAGACTATAGCACGCGAAAGCATCAAGTTTTTAAAATCATTGATGTAATTAGTATCTGTTGAAAAAGTCGTCCCTGCTCGTCGTGGATTGGCAAATCCACGACGCCAATCGAAATCCATGCCAGCGTCCGTCGGATTTGCCAATCCGACGGGAGCGTTGTGGGTATGCCATTTAACTAGAAAATCAACAGATACTAATTAGTGGCTGGTATTACGCCGGGAAGTTACAGGGAAACGCTTGGAGGAGAAGATATTGCCCTCTCCTTTGGCTTTTCCCCACTAAAATAGAGCTGAATCCTGTGAACTCAAAAAACACAATTTGTATCATCTTATTAGCTGTCTTTTTTTGTATCGGTTCAAAAATTGCGTCAGGTGGAGAGAGACGTTTAACGATGAT
>CAZRLY010000123.1:0-17059 GCA_964601015.1 uncultured bacterium | reverse complement strand
ATAAAAGCAGAGGACATGACACCGAATACCGCTTATCTGCCTGAAAATGCGCCGGAGGAACAACTGAGCATAAGTATAGTTGACACAAAGGGACCGGAAATCCAACACGACGAAATACCCAATGCACTGGCGGGGGAACCGATAAGCATCGCAGCTGACGTAACTGACAAAGTGCAGGTAAAATCGGTAGTCCTACAATACCAGGGAATAGGCGAAGAAGTTTACGAAACCCTTCCTATGGAACCCACAGGCAGAGATAACGAATATTTAGCGGAGATACCCGCTCAACAGGTGCCTGCTGACAAGCTTTCAGCAAAAATATACTACATCATCGTAGCGGAGGACGGACAGAACAACTTTAGCTTTGAACCGCCTTCCGGTGAGGAACTTGTGGGATACCAGATTATCGTCTCTAAGGATATTGAGCCACCTGTCATCCAGCACGACAAGGTAGTCAATGTAGAACCCGGCTCTATCATCAGAGCGACTGTAACGGACAACGCTGCGATTCAGTCAGTGGGATTCTTCTTCCGGAGTACCACATCTACAACTTTCACCAAGTTGGATATGTTACCCACAGAGGTGAAAAACGAATACGCTGTGGTTATCCCGGATGGCATTGCAACCGGGCAGGCTGCGTACTACATCGAAGCTGTGGACGAAGACGAGAATAAAACGGCTTTTCCTGAAACCTGGCTTACAGATAATGTCCCTGCCGCATTTGAAATAAAAGCCGATACTACGCCCCCAGAAATAGTCCACAATCCTGTGAAATTGGCTACAGCAGGCGAAGAGATTAACGTCCACGCTATGGTTACAGATTTTGTGGGTGTCAGTTTCGTTACACTTTTCTATAAGGGGGTAGAAGCCACAGCCTTTATATCCGTGGAAATGAGCAGAAAAGCAGACGAATACTCTGCGACTATTCCCCCGCAAAACGACGCAGGCAATCTCTACTACTACATCAGGGCAAGGGACGCAGAAGTAAATACTGTTTTCCACCCGGCCACAGCGCCCAACACACCTCACACAATAGAGGTAGCGTCTGACAAAATAGCGCCGGCGATTATCCACAATCCAGTTGCGGCGGCGCAACCGGGGGATATAATAACGGCTGTAGCTACGGACAACGTGGGCGTGGCATCTGTGAGTTTCTTCTACACGAGTCCAGGTGCCAGTACCTACACTGAAATGGCGATGTCCGAAAGCGAATCGGGTGCCCCTGGTTCCTATGAAGTTACAATACCTGCGCAGGCGGGAGTGGGCGCAGCACGATACTACATCAAAGCGCTGGATATTGTCGGGAACCCCGGGTTCCACCCAGGAGAGGGACAGTTCCACGCCATCTCAATTACCCCAGATTCCAAACAGCCCATCATCGTTCACGAACCTGTCTCACAAGCAGAAGCTGGAGAAGAGATACCCGTCTCTGTAACGGTAACGGACAACGTACAGGTCAAAACCGTCCTGCTGCTCTACAAGGGGCTTGGGGAGGATACCTTATTCACTCTTCAACTGACAGCGCAAGGCGAACTTTTTTCCGCAAATATCCCAGGACAACAGGGGACTGGGCAATTATCCTACCACATAGAAGCCCAGGATACTGCGTCGCCGCCGAATATTGCAAGACATCCAACTGACGCGCCAGCAACGCATCAGGTAAACATCGTCGATACGAAGGGGCCGGACATCGCACATACGCAAGTGCCGAGCGCGCGTGAGAAGGAACCGATTGTCATCTCGGTAAGGTTAATTGACCCGGTCGGAATACCCCCCGCCGAAGCGTTTCTATACTATCAGGGCGTTGGCGAAGCTGGGTTTACGAAAGTCCCATTAGTGCTCAAGGCACTCGACGAATATACCGCTACCATCCCCGCACAACCCCAAATGGGACAGGTACGTTACAATCTTGAAGCGCAGGACAACAAGGGGAACCGTGCAAGCTCGCCTGCCTTCGGCGTGCCGTATTCCATCAACATCACAGATGGTACGCCGCCTGAGATTGTGCATACGCCAATCCCGTCAGCGCAGGAAAAGAAGGATATTCCCATCAAAGTCACCGTTACCGATAACGTAGAGGTGACATCGGTGGTGGTATTCCACAAAGGACCGGGCAAAACCAGCTTTTCCGAAGCAACGCTGGAGGCGATTTCAAACACTGACAATTGGGAAGGACTTATCCCCGCTGCTTCAACGATAGGTGAACTGCTTTACTACATTCAGGCAAGCGACGCGAATCAGAATAACATTACTGAGCCTGAAGATACAAAAAATCCGTTCACCATCAACGTAACGGATACAACCCCTCCTGCAATCTCTCATACGAGGGTATTGACAAAAGAGGTTGGTCAAACAATACGGATTGACGCTATCGCCACCGACAACCTCACCGTTAAGTCCGTTATTTTGTACTACCGTGACAAAGCCGATAAGAACTTCACTGAGTTGGAAATGACTACCATAACCCCAGGTAATCTTGACCTGTTTTCCGCAGATATTCCCGCTTTCGAGGACATCAGCACCGTATACTACTACATAACTGCTATGGACGACGCAGGGAGTCTCACCTTTGAACCGCCCAGCGCTGAACAAAACAAGGATACTGCATGGGCAATAGAAATCACCGATAGTACGCCCCCGGATATTACCTATGATATACCAGTTACATTCGCAAATGCAGGCAAGCCCATTACCATCAACCTGCGTGTCTTAGATAAGGGCAAGATAGAATCTGTGACGCTCTACTACAAGGGCACAGAAGCCGAACCATTAGCCCCTTATGAGACAATCGCTTTTAAAGCGGTGGGAACGGCGGGCGACTTCACAGTGGACATCCCCGCTCAACCGGTTTCAGGTACTGTGGTATACTTCATCGAAGCGAAAGACAAAGGCGATAACGCAGTCTACAGAAACAGGGTTGAAGTCACTGAAGACAAATCGCAGGCGATGAACAACCCCTATCAACTAAGTATTGAGGACAAAACCGGCCCTGACATCACGCATGAGGGTACTCTCGACAACGCAGAAGAATACTATACCGTGAGCGCAGGAAAGCAGACTGCTATAATAGCGAGGGTAAAAGATGTATCAGGTGTCCAGGACGAGAAGATAGAAGGGGCAAAATGGGGTGTTTCCCTCTACTGGTACGCTGGTAAAAGCAAAGATGGCAAATACAGGACTATAAGGATGCAAAAAACCATCGAAACTGACACAACTAGACCGGAGGACGAATACGCCGCCCTATTGCCACAAAGGGTGGGAAACATATACTACTACTTCGAGGCTACCGATAAACTCGCCAATACATCAACGCTACCCGAAAGACCAATTGGTGCTGACTTAGAATCGCGTCCAGAGAACGTGTTCGTCATTCAAATTGAAGCCCCAGAAGAGCTTGACATCAAAATCGCAAACAACCTCTTCAATCCTGATAACGGCGAAAAATGCACCATTCTTCTTGCCCTGCCCACACCTGCTAAAAACGTTTCAATCAACATCTATAACCTTGCTGGCTATAAAATCCAGAATCTCTCCTCGGGTTCAAGATTGCCAGGAAGTTATTCGATAGATTGGACAGGCAGAAACCAGGACAGCGACTACGTTGCAAGCGGCATCTACTTTGTTGTTATCATAATTGATGATAAACGCGACGTTAGACGCATCGCTGTGGTTAGGTAGTTGAGCGTCTTTTTCGTAGAGCGTACAGCGTGGAGCGCTTCCCGCTTTACGTTTTTTCACGCCCTACGCTTTACTTAGCTCCCTAGGTATATTATGAAAAAAAATGACCAAATCTACTTCCGATACGACGGCGGCACTATCATCGCCGAGAACGTGGAGGAAGAACCAGATGAACCCAAAGATGTCGGTACGAAACCGGCATCTTTTAGCGGGTTCATCACGAACAACTTCGTTTGGGACGAACGCATAGAAAAATGGCGTGCGCTGGGAATCCATTACGGACAAACAGTGAAACAACTCCGCGAGGAGGGTATACCCTACCATAGCAGTGTGCCGCGGTATAGCCGGATTCGTCCTGAATTGAAATTGAATTTTGACCTGCACTACTATCAAGAGGAGGCATTGCAAGCATGGATTGACGCTGATTGTCGCGGCAGCGTGGTTTTGCCAACTGGGGCAGGTAAGTCGTTTTTAGCACTTAAGGCGATTGAATATGTGGAGCGGAGTACCTTAGTAATAGTGCCGACAATTGACCTTTTGAATCAGTGGTATGATGTGCTGGTGAACGCTTTCGATTTGGACATCGGCATTTTGGGAGGCGGATACCATGAAATTCAAGACATCACAGTGACAACCTACGATAGCGCCTACCTTCACTGCGATAAATACGGCAACAGATTCGCTTTCCTCATCTTCGATGAGGTACACCATTTGCCATCCCCAAGTTACAGTCATATCCCGCAATTGAGCATCGCTCTCAGAAAACTTGGTCTGACGGCGACTTACGAACGTTTGGATGGCAAACACAATATCCTCAAAGAACTGGTAGGGGATATTGTCTATCGCAAATCCATTGATGAACTTAGCGGGGAGTATTTGTCGGATTACGAGACGATACGTTTGTATGTCCAACTGACATTTGAAGAGAAAGCTGAATATGAACGTGAACACAAGATTTATACCGATTACATACGTGCTAACGGCATCCGATTATGGGGAAAAGGCTGGAGGGAATTTGTCAGGCTGAACACAGTTGACCCGGACGCCAGAAGGGCTATGTTGGCGTTAAACAGAGCCAAAGCCATTGCCCTTGGTGCGAAGGCGAAGTTGAATGTGTTGGAATCGCTGCTGAAGCAACATTGTAAAGACCGGTTGATAATCTTTACCGAAAACAACGCTTTAGTTTACAACATCTCCAAACGTCACCTTATTCCGGCTATCACACACCAGACAAAAACAAAGGAACGCAAACAAATACTTGACCGGTTCAGCGCGGGCGAATACCACGCAGTCGTTACTTCAAAGGTGCTAAACGAGGGCGTTAATGTCCCAGAAGCGAACATCGCTATTGTATTGAGCGGGAGCGGAAGTCGGAGGGAACACACGCAACGCTTAGGACGTATCCTCCGAAAAAGAGAGGGTAAATTCGCAACGCTCTATGAAGTGATAACGGAAGATACGATAGAAAAGGGAATATCGCAACGACGCCGGCGCAAAACTAAAAAACAAGATGGGGAGAGGGCAGAACAACTCAAATTTAACTCTTTGTCGCAGAAGTCCCCTTCTGATTAGAATAATCAGTTTGCCCACAATAAGAAATGAGGGGGTTTTGGGGAAGACAATCTTCAATTCCTGTGGCTTGTCTCCCCCAACATAAAGATGAAAGATTTTGCAAGTTTAATTCGTGACATTCCAGATTTTCCGAAAAAAGGGATTGTTTTCAAGGATATAAGTACACTTATTCAAGATGGACAAGCTTTCCGCGAGGTTATTGACGAAATAGCCAATCACTACAAAGACACGAAAATAGATGTTGTAGTGGCTATTGATGCACGCGGGTTTATTTTCGGAGGTGCCTTAGCATACAAATTGGGTGTCAGTTTCGTCCCTGTCCGCAAAGCGGGCAAACTGCCATATAAAACCTACGAAGCCACCTACGATTTGGAATATGGGACGGACACTGTGGCTATCCATCAGGATGCCTTCCCCCCTGATAGCAACGTCCTGATATTAGACGACTTGATTGCAACCGGCGGCACTGTAACCGCAACCGTTGAACTGGTGGAAAAACTTGGTGGAAATATCGTAGGAATTGCATTCGTGATAGAATTAGCTTTTTTGAACGGACGAGAAAAATTAGAGGGGTATGATGTGTATTCTCTCATTGAATTTTAAGGAACTATATGTTATACTATTAGATTATTAAATCTGGGAAAATTTTTAAACAATGTGTGCGCCTGTAGCTCAGGAGGATAGAGCAGGAGTTTCCTAAACTCTGTGCCGAGGGTTCGAGTCCTTCCAGGCGCACCAATTTTATTTATCTGATAAAAGCTGTTTCGTTGCGAATGAGACAAGCAAGGCACGAGGAGACAATAGATGAAAATTAATAGATGGAAATTAGCTTTAATCGTGGGAGTATTTGTTATTTTTGCCGTATATTTGCTCCCCACCCCTGAGAGTTTATATGGCACGCTCTACGGATATTCAGATGTTTGGATACAGCAAAGAGTACCTGCCCCAGAAGTGATAGAGGAAAGCCCTAATGCGCTTTCTTTTGATTTGAGCGAAGTTAAATTTCCTGAAGGGATAGATTTTCAAGAAACGGTATCGCGTTTGGAAACTATCCTGCGTGGGCGGCTTGAACCGCTTGGTTTTGAAGAGGTGAATACGCTATCTGACAACCCGCTTGTGGGAAACCAATTTAATTTTGATACTACGGAAGAGAAAGAATTTCTGGTAAAATTTGCCCTCTCAAAGGATGAAATAGAGGCAATTACTAAAAAACTCAACCTATATGGTGCAATTCCTCCTTCTTTACGCAATCTTTTGCCCGACAAGAGAATTAATTTAGGGTTAGATTTGCGCGGCGGCGTTCATTTAGTTTTAGAACTGGATATGGAAGAGACAAAAGAATCGCTTATGGAGGAACGCAAAATTTCAATCTTCGATAGGTTGAAGAGTGAAGGGCTTTATCCCTCAAAGGAGATTGTGCGGGAACCGGGGAAAGATATCTTATTCGTTAATGTGATTGTTCCCCTGACAGAACGACAATCGGAAGCGAGAGACGAATATCTGAAGAAAGCGAGAAAAGTCCTTAGTGAGCTTGAGTTTTTCGATGAGCCCGATGTGGTAGACGACAGCGAATCTCAGGTAAAATACTCTCTTAAACTCAATGAAGCAGGACTTGAAAAATATAGCGAACGCGCAATTGACCAGGTGTTAGAGGTACTCAGGAATAGGATTGACGCATTTGGCGTTGCAGAACCTTCTATCCGGCAGGAACCAGGCAAACCTCGCATTATCATCCAACTCCCCGGAGCGAAAGATTCTTCCGCAGCTCTCGGAGTTGTGAAGACAATGGGCAGGCTTGAATTCAAGCTCGTCAAGGAGAAGAACGATAAACCCTGGATGGGCAGTGAAAATACTCCGTCTCCTGATAACATCCCTGAAGATTGTGAAATTCGCCCGGGTAAAGAGGGCAGATGGTATGTTTTGGAGAAGCGAGTGCTACTTTCAGGTGACCGAATAAAAAACGCGGGTGTGCGACAGGAAGCAACCTACCAACTGGTGGTAACTATGCGTTTTGATAGACAAGGAGGGGATATTTTTGCGGATATAACAGAAGCGCATGTCAATGAGAGCCTGGCAATCCTGTTGGATGGCGTTGTACAATCCTACCCAAATATCCGTGAGAAAATCTCTGGAGGAAGTGCGCAAATTGAAGGAGATTTTACTGTAGATGAAGCTAATTACCTTGCTAAAATTCTGAGGGCGGGTGCCTTCCCTGTTGGCGTCAGGTTGGAAGAGGAACGAACAGTTGGACCGACTTTGGGGCAGGAATCCATTGATAGCGGTATCAAAGCTGCTACTATCGGAATGGTTTTGGTCATCGCCTTCATGATATTCTATTATAGAATCTCCGGTCTCATCGCTGTCGCTGCTTTGATATTCAATATGGAGATTATCATGGGGGCTATGGCAGGGCTGAATGCCACTCTTACCCTTCCCGGACTTGCCGGTTTGGTACTGACTATCGGTATAGCTGTTGACGCAAACGTGCTGATATTTGAACGTATCCGTGAAGAACTTAAAACCGGCAAAACAGTGCGCTCCGCCATTGATAGCGGATACAGTAGGGCATTCTGGACAATCCTGGACGCAAACGTCACAACACTGCTGGTAGCCGGAGTGTTGTACCAATTTGGAACAGGCCCAATCAAAGGATTCGCCGTTACCTTGAGCATCGGCATCCTGGCAAGTATGTTTACAGCGCTTGTTGTGACAAAGGAGATATACAGTTGGATATACCGGGATATTAGGATTGAAAAATTGAGCATATAATTGTAGTAGTAAACCGGAACGCGGAATGAGATAGTTCCTAAATCCATAGACAACTATGCTCACTTCGTTCGGTGGTTTACAAAAAAACGTAAACCACAAAAGCCGACATGGAGCTAACAGTGGGCATTCCTATTTTCTTAGGGATGCAGAAGTTAGATAGGGGCCCCGCTTTGCGGGGACTCTCTAGCGGGATATCACACCGACAGATGTTGTTCCAGTTGGTCGCTCTGTGGGACCGTATTAAGGGTAGCCGAAAGGTGAATGTGTGCGGTCCGTAAAAAACCGATCTAACAGTCACAAGGAGCATTCTACTCTCACATTCAGGAGGTCCTAAGGACGTTATGAATGTTTATGTGAAAAACAAAAACGGAAACACCTTAATGCCTTGCAAACCCGCAAAGGCAAGAAAGTTATTACGTTCAGGCAAAGCCAAAGTTGTATCTCGCTGTCCTTTTACAATTCAACTTCTTTGGGATTGTGAGGAAAAGATTCAGCCCGTGGCTTTAGGAATTGACAAAGGGAGTCGCATAACAGGCTTTAGTTGTGTGGCAAACGGACAGATTTTAATGTCTGGTGAAATTTATCATCGGACAGACATCAAAGGAAAAATGGACGCTCGAAGAGCGAATCGACGGAGTAGGAGAAAACGCAAATGGTATCGTCCCAAACGTTTTTTGAATCGTGCATCTTCAAAACGTAGCGGCCGTCTACCACCTTCAATTAAAGCGTCTGCAGAAGAAGTTATCCGGGTGGCGCGTCAAATTCCTTTGCCAATTTCTCATATTACCGTGGAAGATGTTCAGGTGGACATTAGGAAGATAAGCGACCCAAAGGTGAAAGGTAAAGAGTATCAAGAATCTAATCGGCTAGGTGAGAATTTGAGGCTTGCTTGTTTGATGAGGGATAATTTTGCTTGTCAGAAATGTGGCAAAAAGGAGACTCTCTTATCTGCCCATCATATCGTCTGGACCTCTAAAGGTGGAAAAGACAGCATCTATAATTTGATAACCCTTTGCGTTTCTTGTCATGAAAAAGTCCATGAGTCAGGAGAAAGCGGCAAGGTCAAAATCAAGGGCGGCAAAGTAGTAACGGGTATGGATGGATTTTCTGATAACATTGCCCAACGGACAATGAAAAGCCGCTTCGCCTCTCCACTTCGTTCCGAGCAAGGGAAAACGTATCTCTACGACAAGTTAAGTCAACAGGCGAAGTTGTCGAAAATCTTTGGTTATCAGACATCGGCAACCAGAAAGTCACTTGGCCTGCCCAAAAGCCACTCAATTGATGCCTTGTGCGTTGCTATCATACAAATAGGTGAAGTTATCAGACCTGACAGTAAAAACTATTACACCATCAAGTTTCGACCAAAACAAACACGCCGCCAGTACCACGACTTACCGCGCGAAGGGAAAGGGCGCGTTCGGTATCAAGTTAATGCATACTTAGATGGTTTTCGTAAGGGAGACATCGTTATAGTCAAAGGAAAATGGATTAAACAAATCAACTCCATTTATAGTAACGGCTACATAGCTTTTGCACGATTCAAGGGTGAGCCAAATGCTGCAAAACCCAAAGATTGTCAATTATTAAGACGAGGGCAAACCGTGATATGGGAAAAGGTGGAATAGTTGTTAATGTATGGCAAGAGTTTTCTGTATTTTCAAAGACTTATTTCAATACTTCCCACTTCTGAATAAGGAGATTATAATTGGAACTACTATCGAACGTCAACGTAGACTTCATTAGTAAACGTCATATTGCATTTGTATTGTCGGGATTAGTCATTCTGGCAGGGATTACCTCGTTAATTTGGAATTCGGGCCCCGATATGGGCATAGATTTCAGAGGTGGCGTACAGCTCCTGCTGAAATACGGCATACCAATGTCTGTTGACCCGGACGATGATACCGCTATTACCATCAGCAAAACCAATCAGGGTACCCAGGGATTTCAAACAAATGATACCATCAAAATCTCCGAGGGTGATAAGGTTCTAATGGCGAAAATCAAGTCAATCTCTCCGGCTCAAGATGAAGAGGCCGTCCGAATTGAATTTACTGCCCCACTGGGCTTCAATTTTAGAGATGATGCAGTGGTAAAACCTATAACGCCTATATTAACGGAGAAAGTTAAGATTCAATTACAACAACTTGGATATGGGCAAGCAACGCTGACGCCATCCGGCGTGGATGAAGTATTAATATCGGTTGTTCAAACGAAACCAGTTACCGTGCCGCTATCAATTGACCCGGGCGATGAGAACGCTTCTTCAATTACCCTTGCCACAAGCGATGTCGAAGCACAAGTCTTCCAGGAAGGCGACAGAGTTATAATCGAAGAGGAAATTGTAGGCGGGAAAATCACAAAAACCAGGGTAATTAAATCTCTAAGCGAAGGTGATGGCGATACAACCACCATTGAATTCGAGACGCCATTGGAATCCGATTTTTCAGCGGCAGCGACGATACGATACCCCAACGTTGGTAGACATATCGTTAGCGGGCTGAAACGTGTAGAGCCAAATTTGACAATTGTCGACGAAAATATCTCCGAAGTTGGCCCCAACATAGGCAAAGACTTGCAGTTCGCCGCTATCCTCTCAATTGTCGTCTCCATAATACTCCTCTTAGGTTATATCACCATTCGATTTGCATTCCAATTCGCGGTAGGTGCTATCGCCGCCCTGATACATGATGTTCTCATCACCCTGGGGCTGTTTTCAATATTGTCTCTGGAAATTGACCTGCCCACAGTAGCGGCCTTCCTCACTATCATCGGATATTCATTGAACGACACTATCGTCGTATTCGACAGAATTCGCGAGAATGTCCGTTTGCTGAAGGGCATTAGTTATACCGATACCATCAACAAAAGCATCAACCAATCGCTTTCGCGTACCATCATCACATCTCTTACAACGCTTTTAGTTGTAGTGGTAATCTTCCTCCTGTCGGGACCGGGTACTTTGAGAATCTTTGCACTGGCTTTGATTATCGGGGTTGTCGTAGGGACGTATTCGTCCATCTTTGTAGCAAGTCCTATACTGCATGGCTGGCACCAGAGACTGCAAAGGGAATAATATCTGGGGGTTGGGTAGTTGGACACTCTTCCGATTACCCAATTTTTCAACTACTGTAAGCATGCAAATTTATGTGAAAAACACCAAAGACAAGATAATAATAAACAGAACCGCCTTAATTTTATCAGGTATATTCCCAGGTATAGGGCAAATCTACAACCGAGAATATATGAAAGGGATTGACCTAATCATAATACAGTGCATATTCGTCTTCTTCCTATTTTATCCCGCGAAAATGCTTTTTCCCCTCGGCATAGTGTTAGTTCCGACATTATGGGTGTTTGGCATGGCAGATGCGGGCATTTCATTCCCCAAGGGGCGTGGGAGCCGGAGGTATTCACAGTCGCGCAAAAGGACGATACTGATAGTAGGAGCCATCTGGTTATTTACAGTAACCGTTTTTGCTCTAACGGCAATCGCTATCAAAGGTAAACTCAATTCATCAGCAAACGCGGTTGCTGATGAAGAACCTAAATTGAAACTGCTAACCATTACCACTTCTAATGATACTCCCCCAGATTCTAATGCCACAAACGCTCCTTCGATTATATCCGCTGAAAATACCCAACATCCACAGGCCGAAACGGTTTTTCAGCCTGAGAAACCAACGACTACATCTGCTGATATGCTTTCAGCTCCTGAAGATACTCAGCCCGTTAATGAACGACTTCCGCAAATTGATATTCCAAGATTAGAAGGGAAAAATCCGCTCTCTTATGTAATTACTACCGGCGCTTTTAGCCAATTCCGCAATGCTGAAAGATGGCATATCCAACTCTCGCTAAAAGGGTATCAAGCCTTGATACTTTTTGCGATATCAAGCAATAATCAGAAAGTTCATGTAGTAGTCGTACCAGGTTTTTCCACCATCTCGGCCGCTAAGGCCGTCGCGAAGAAAATGAAAAAGGACATTGATGAATGTAGCGATTGTTATATTGCAACCCTCCACAAGCCAACTGTATCGGTAGATAAACTCAGGTAGGTGAATGGATTGAAGATTAACTTCACGCCTTGGCAGGCGTCCTCGCCTGAAAAAATCGCTTCGCCCCATAGTGAGTCTACGGGCAACGTTGGTGAATCTTATGTACCGATTGCGATGGTTTATTATTATTGGCGAAGCTGTGCTGCTTCTGCTTGCTTTCGCCATTGCATATTACATAACATCCAACCGTCTGAGAAAATCCATTGTTGGCAGAACGCCGCATCCGGATGCTGCTTCCAACATTCTCCGCGAGTTAGCGCACGAAATTCGCAATCCTTTAAACAGTATGCTTTTGAACCTCCAGCTTGTAGAGGAATATCTGGAAAGCTCTTATGAACTTGACGTAGTTTTAAACAAACTCAGACTGGTACGCGCAGAAATTGACCTGTTAGAAAATACTTTAAGCGACTTTCTAAGATACGCCAGATTGCAGAAGCCAAAATTTGAAAAGAGCGATATCGGCATTTTGATAGAAAAGGTTCTGGATTTCATTGAGCCTGAAACTCAACTACAGGACATAGAACTAATCAGGGAAATTGAACCGTTGCCTCCCATACAAGCTGACATAGCGCAATTTAAACAAGCGTTTTTAAATCTTATCATCAACGCAAATCAGGCGATGGAAAACGGAGGCAAATTAACGGTTTCCGCGAAACCTGTGAATGGGCAGGTGCGAATAGATATTAAAGATACGGGAGTTGGTATTCCACCTGAGAAGAAGGATGAAATATTTAAGCTATTTTCTACTACTAAGGAGGATGGAACGGGGGTTGGGCTTACAATCGCAAAAAAGATTGTGGAAGAACATGGAGGAGAAATCAAGGTGGATAGCGTCCCCGGAGAAGGTACAACTTTTTCCATATTTTTAAGTGAAGGACATGAATGAGAGGATTTTAGTGGTTGATGACAATAAAACCGAATTAGAAACGATGGTAGAAATTTTGAAAAAGAGCGAGTACCGGGTATTTTCAGCATCAGGGGGCAGGGAAGCATTATATATTTTTGAAGATATTGACCCGGACGTAATCATAACAGATAAGAAGATGCCCGACGTAGACGGTATGGAGCTTATAAAATTGGTCACAAAAGCGAATTCGCATACCCAATTGATTCTGATTACAGGCTACGCATCCGGAGACGATTCCCTGAAAGCGACGGACGCCGGCGCTCTTTACTTGCCCAAACCATTTGGCGCTGATACCCTGAGAACAGTTGTGAAGAGAGCATTGGATAAACAAAAACTTCGCGTCCAGAACGTGAGTGCGCGCTCAGACGGAGAATTGGGTTTTTCAAATATTTTGGGCAATTCCAAAGCGATGCAAGAAATCTTCCGCACAATCCGTTTAGTAGCGCCTACCCGAGCGACAGTCCTGATACTTGGAGAAAGCGGCACAGGTAAGGAACTCATAGCGAGAGCGATTCATGATAACAGTCCGCGTAAAAAGAAAAATTTCATACCTGTCAACTGCGCGGCTATCCCAAAAGAACTTCTGGAAAGCGAACTGTTCGGGCATGAACGCGGCGCGTTTACAACGGCTGTGAGCCAACGCCGGGGGCGTTTTGAATTGGCACATGGCGGCACACTCTTTCTGGATGAAATAGGAGAGATGAGTGTTGATATGCAGGCTAAACTCTTGCGCGTAGTGGAAGAACGGGAGTTTACACGCATAGGAGGGAATGAATCCATTAAAGTTGATGTCCGAGTAATCTCCGCCACCAATAAGAATTTGGAGCAGGCGATGGAGGATGGCAAATTTCGAGTTGACCTATTTTATCGCCTCAACGCCTTTACTATCACCATTCCGCCGTTAAGAGAACGCCGCGAGGACATCCCAATCATGGTATATGCTTTCATGCAGGAATTTAGCAAGGAATACGATAAGCCGGTTACAAAAATTACCCGCCCAGCTATGGAACTTTTGATAAACTACGATTGGAATGGTAACGTAAGAGAACTGAGAAATGAGATTGGAAAAGCCATTATCTTCTGCGACTCCGATACGCTTGATGTGAAAAACTTCGACGATAAAGTTCGCTCCGCCGAACATAAAGAAGCGTCCTTAGATGTAAAAGTTGGCATGACAATGGATGAAATCGAAAAGGAAGCCCTCGCTAAAACACTGCTGGAAACCAGCGGAAACAAAAAACGCGCCGCTGAAATGCTCAAAATCCCGCTGAGAACCTTTCATCGAAGGCTGGAAAAATATGGGATAAAAAAGGCAAAGATGTTAAAAAGTGGCCAACAAGAGAGCAAGTAATTGGGTAATCTTCTCATGAATCACAACCCGGAGAAGAACGACTATTGTTTGTCCTTACCTCATCATAGTTCTCATGAAAACACAACTAATCGACGGTTTCAATCGAAAGATAACCAGTTTGCGAATAGCAGTAACCGACAAATGCAATCTTCGATGTATTTACTGCGCTTCAGCAGATGAAATGAAGTTCCTTGAACGTACAGAAATTCTCACCTTTGAGGAAATCACCCGATTAGCCCAAATTACCGTCGGATTGGGTGTAAACAAGATTCGATTGACCGGTGGAGAGCCGCTCATAAGAAAAGACATTTCAAAATTGATTAAAAAACTTGCCCAAATCGAAGGATTAATTGACCTGAGTTTAACTACCAATGGAGTAATGCTCAAAGATTTAGCGGAGGAACTTTACCTTGCTGGTTTAAGGCGGATTAACGTCAGCCTGGATTCCCTCAACCCTAAGAAATATACCCAACTTACGAAGGGAGATGTGTTGACCAAAGTGCTAAATGGTTTGGATGCCGCTCAAACATGCGGTTTTTCGCCCATCAAAATTAACGTCGTAGCCATGCGCGGCTTCACAGAGGAGGATATCCCGGATTTTGTGCGTTTTGCTAAAAGAAAAGGCTTTCAAGTGCGATTTATTGAGTTCATGCCGTTGGATGGAGATGATAATTGGGGGGAGGAAAAAGTCATCCCGGACGAAGAGATTGCTCATCTTATCAACGCAGTTCAGCCGATTGAACCTGTTGACAACACCCCTGTCACAGCGTCAGCAAAACTCTACCGTTTTAAAAACCACGCCGGCGAAATCGGCATCATCAGTTCCGTAAGCAACCCATTCTGTGAAAATTGTAACCGAATCAGACTCACCGCAGACGGCAAACTCCGCACCTGTCTGTTTTCCTTAGAAGAAATTGACCTTAAAACCCTGATGCGCAACGGAGCAACTGACCAAAAAATCAAGAAAGTAATCGTCAAAGCTGTGAAAAACAAAGAACGCGGACACAAAATTAACGACGAAACTTTTGTCAAACCTGCACGAAATATGTCGCTGATAGGAGGTTAGGACATATAAAACCGGTCTTTAAAACCTATCTGAAAAATAGAGGAGATAATAAAATTTATGGAAAGTATTGATAAAACGACGATAAAAAGTTACGACGAAGATAACATGCTAAAATTGCTTCTGGAACTTCCCAAACAATGTACAATCGCTGGCGATATAGCCCAAAATTTTGACGTTCCAGTTGAATACAGGAACGCCAGCAACATCGTCATAACTGGAATGGGTGGTTCTGCCATTGGCGGAGACTTAGCGAGGGTGATATTTAGCGCGCAATCTCCCGTACCCATCATAGTCAATCGAAATTATACCATCCCGGAGTTTATTGATGACAAAACGCTCTTTATCGGAGTGAGTTATTCTGGCAATACTGAAGAGACACTCTCAGCTTTCAAAGCCGCCCACAAGAAAGGCGCGCAACTGCTTGCAATAACCAGCGGTGGGGAATTGAAAAAGTTGGCGATAAAGATAGGCGCGCCGTATTTAATCATCCCCGGCGGGCAACCACCGCGTGCGTCGTTAGGGTATCTCTTTGTACCTTTGCTGTCCATCATCTCCCGGCTCGGATTTGCCCCCAATTTTAATCTAAATTTTGACCTTTCTGAAAGTCTAAAACTTCTTTCCGAAATGGCTGACGAATTCACCCCAGAAAAGGAATGCAGCCTACCCAAAAAACTCGCTAACAAACTCCACAACCACATTCCGATAATCTACGCCTCACAAGATTTAGATGCCGTAGCCATCAGATGGAAAGGGCAGTTCTGTGAAAATAGCAAGACACTCGCCTACCACAACGTCTTCCCAGAGATGAACCATAACGAAATTGAGGGCTGGCTTCACCCGAAAGAGCTAACCCCAAAATGTCAAGTAGTGATGCTCCGCGACGAATTTGACCACCTACGCACACAAAAACGAATGGACATCACCAAGTGCTTGATAAAAAAACACACAGCCGACATCACCTGCGTCAAATCCCGCGGTAAATCGCTTTTAGCGCGTACCCTATCTTTAATTTACATAGGAGATTTCACCAGCTTCTATCTGGCTATCCTGAACAACATCAATCCAACTCCCGTCGATAGGATTGGCAAACTCAAAAGCAGTTTGGGAGCGATGGAAGATTAGTATGTGAAGTTATAGGGTGGGGATTCGCGAGAAAAAATGGGAAAGCCAAACACTTCGTATTATTCGTCACTAAGATATTTTTCCATTCTATCAACGTACGATTCCGCAATCTTGTCTTGAATCTCCTCATATCTTTTACGAAGGCCTTCAATATGCTCTTGACTAGCTTCAATTTCTATTGC
Source organism: uncultured bacterium (assembly GCA_964601015.1). Lineage (GTDB taxonomy): Bacteria > Poribacteria > WGA-4E > DTYX01 > CAZRLY01 > CAZRLY01. The sequence goes on along the minus strand of CAZRLY010000123.1, from coordinate 351 downwards.
CTCTTCATCTATTTGCGGCAGGATACCCCGTCTGATTTGGAATGAAATGCCTGCCTGTGCTGAAGGCAGACAGGGAAAATCAGGCGGGGAGGAATGCCGCATCCCCTTTTTGGTAGGCATAACCATCAGCTTGATGCAACATCTTGCAGTGCCGATAGCTAATACCCTGTATAGTGCCATTCTTAGTTTTGATATTAAAGTTGCCAGAAGCCCGAACAGCGATTTGTCCGATATATCTTCCTGCCTTCTTACCAATTGGTACGACAGCTTTAACCATATCTCCTGTCTGGAAGCCGTGAACACGTTTGAACTTCTTAGCCGATGTGCGCGGAAAACCGTACTTGTCTACAC
>CAZRLY010000122.1:0-17074 GCA_964601015.1 uncultured bacterium | reverse complement strand
GCCGCTACAGCTTTTAGCCTTTGAATTGATTCATAGGCTTAAGTTGATGCGTATGATCACTCATTACTCTTTACAAACCCCAATCGCGTTCAGTATAATCCATATCGTCTGAAAATCGGTGGCTATAATGTTGAAAATTACAATCTATGGCTCAGGAACCTTCGGTTTTGTGTTGGCGAGGCATCTGGGCAACAAATTCTCCAATGTCCGAAATTGTCAGATTTTTTTATACGGCAGGAATAAAAAACTCATCGCTGAAATCCAAAAAATGCGGGTACACCCAATCCATTTTCCGCAGATAGCGTTGCCGAAAAATGTCACGGCGTGTTCCGAGCGCGATGTTGCGGTCAATGACGTTGACGTACTGGTTTTGGCTGTAAAAGCACAGTCAGTGAGAGACGCTATCGACGACATCAGGAAATATATCAACGGGGATATTATAATCCTGAACGTTGCTAAAGGATTAGACCAAAAGACGAATCAGCGATTGTCCTGCGTTATTGCCGAAGAGCTTTTGGGGATAAACTTTGATTGTAAAGTAGCAACGTTTTCCGGCGGTACCATCGCATCGGAGATGATAATGGACGCGGCTTTGGGCGCTGAAATCGCATCTGAAGATTACGCTACTGCAAAAAAATTACAGGAATTGATATCCAACCAACATCTGCGTGTTTATGCCAATACAGACATCATCGGTGTAGAATACGCCGGCTCGCTGAAAAACGTCATCAGCATCGGTGCGGGAATATCTGACGGGCTAAAGAATCCCTGCGGTTCCAAAACGCTGGTGATATCCCGTGCATCCGCTGAGGCGAAACGCCTTGCTCTGAAACTCGGCGCGAAAGCACACACTTTCTCGACGGAAAGTCAGGCGTGGAGTAACGATTTATGGATGAGTTGCATCGGCAACACAAGAAATCGGTATTTTGGGGAATTAATAGGAAGGGGTGCCTCCGTTGACGAAGCGTTGGAGATTTTGACTAAGGAAAATAAAATAGCGGAAGGCTACCCCACTGCGAAGGTTGTACATAATTTAGCAGCCGAACACAACGTTGAAATTCCTGTCATGGAGAACATCTACGAGATTCTGTATGAAGGTAAGAACCCGAAGGAAGCTATGTATGAGTTGATGACGAGGGAGTTGAAGTTTTTAGGTTGAAGAAAACCTGAATGAACTACCGCTTCGCTCCACTACTTTTGGGAGTGCAATGACTCAGTGTGAAAAGTTGGGTTGAGGCACGAAACCCAACGAACGCCATTTCTTCACCCGTTGGGTTTTGCTTTCGCTCAACCCAACCTACATGGGCATTCAAGGGACTTCTCACACACACTCTCAGTCATTGCTAAAGTCTTTGGAGTGCAATGACTCAGTCATTGCTGAGATTAGGAGTTAATATTATGACAACATCGCTAAGAGCAGGAATTGCAAAAGTAAACATCACCCCTCCCGTGGGGTGTTATCTTCAAGGATATACGCGCGGAAAGCCGTCTGTCGGAATCTACGACGAACTGTTAGCGAAGGCGATAGTCTTTGACGACGGAGAAACAAAAGCGGCAGTCGTAACAACTGACCTAATTGGTTTTGAGTATGCTTCGATTAAAGCCATTCGTGAAAAGGTAGAAAATACGACTGACATTCCAGGCAAGAACGTGCTGATTAGCGCGTCCCATACCCACGCGGGACCGGCAATAATGTACCTTGGAATTGACCCGGTTGATGAGGATTACGTGCGCGAGTTGGAAAAGAAAATCGCCGGGGTTGTCCGAATGGCAAACGCTGAACTTCAGCCCATCACAATAGGCTATGGCATTGGAGAGATGGATTTCAACGTCAATCGCCGTCTGACTACTTCGCCCGGGCAAACACCGATGCTGCCGAACCCCGATGGCATCGTTGACAGGCGCGTCAAAGTTTTACGCGTTGATGCCGATGCTGATACGCCGTTAGCTGTGTTGATGAACTACGTCTGTCACGCCACTGTATTCGGCGGCACCAACCTTTTCATCTGCGGCGACTATCCGGGCAAAACGCAACAATTCGTCGAACGTGCCTACGGAAACGGGACAATGGCGTTATTTTTACAGGGTTGCTGCGGCAACATCCGCCCGCATCTGGTAACTGAAGAAGGCAGGTTTCGCGCTGGAACACCGGCAGAATTAGACCGAATCGGCAAACGCTTGGGTGCTGAAGTCGTGAATGTATGTGAAACCATCTGGACAAAACCGGCGTCAAAAATCTCTGTCGCTTCAAAGGTTTTCGGCATCCCGTATGACGAACTGCCAACAGAAGCGGAATTGCGTGAATCCATAGAAGCCGGGCGCGATGTCGTCTGGGCGAAAGCCATGCTTGAACGACTTAAAACGGGCAAACTTAAACCAGAAGTGGAAATCGAAATTCAGGTTGTAAAATTGGACGATGTTTGGTTTGTGACGCTACCCGGCGAACCGTTCCTCGAGCTCGGACTGCAAATCGAAGGGGAAATCGGCGAGAACGTTTTTACGGTAGGATACGCAAACGGAAACGTAGGCTACCTTTGTACGGCGGCATCGTATCCAGAAGGCGGCTACGAACCGGTCGGCTCATGCAAAGGATATTTCCAACCCGCCCAATTCCGCCCCGAAACGGAACAATTGCTCGTAGAAACGGCGGGTGAAATTGTGGGACAGTTGTGATTTTTCCTATACAACCTACGTTCATCTGAGAAGCAATTACTTAAAATAACCATTCTTCGTGTAGCATTAAATTCTCCAGCCTGCAACTTTGGACAGACAGGGAAAGTCCACGAGTTTTACAGCAACCCTATGTTCTTAAAAGCTTCAGCCCATTCAGGTTTCTCTTTGGCTAATTCAAGCGCAGTTTCTCTCATTTTTACTACCGCATCCTTGCGCTCCTCACGCCTTTCCAACCACCGGCTGAAAATAGGGCCTCCGAAAATAGCGGCAAGGATAGCGACAATGATAGCCGCCCACACTACAATGGAAGCCTCGTAAAGGGAATCTATCCTCTCATTTGTGTTGTCTACTTTAGCGGATATCTCCCCTCGGAAAGCATTCATTTCTGCGGTAAAATCCTTCCTCACTTCGATGATGTCATCCTTTGTCGCCATCTTACCTTTTATATAAGCTATGTCAATTTTTATGGGTTCAAGCTTTTTGTCCATAAGCCTATCTATCTGCTCCAGGTCTTGTTGCGTAAGCCCTGAACAGGGTAAAGCTATGGCAAAAAGCAAAATGAAGGTCAAAGTAGTTTTCATGTTTACCCTCTCCTTTCAAAATTATGCGCCATCCAATACCGCCAAATTAGAAATTTGGGCTACAATTGCATCCTATTTTAATGCGACAAAGTTGAGGTGTTAGTGATTATATCACATTTTCATTCTCGTTCCAACGAAAATTCGTTAACCAAACCACACTCCATACTTCCGAAATATCTCATTTCCTGTCGTTCCCAGGAGTACCCAGAGGATTCCCGCCGTGAAGAAATGTCCCAATGCGATGCCCAGGTACCCTGGGGCCCATTTTCAATCCACTCACTTTCCTTGAGTTTTACAGCAACCCTATGTTCTTAAAAGCTTCAGCCCATTCAGGTTTCTCTTTGGCTAATTCAAGCGCAGTTTCTCTCATTTTTACTACCGCATCCTTGCGCTCCTCACGCCTTTCCAACCACCGGCTGAAAATAGGGCCGCCAAAAATAGCGGCAAGAATAGCGACAATGATAGCTGCCCACACTACAATGGAAGTGTCGTAAAGGGAATCTATCCTCTCATTTGTACCGTCTATCTTAGCATTTGTATCTTTTATGTCAGCGCGCATATCGTTGCGGAAATTGTTCATCTCTTGAGTGAAATCCTTCCTCACCTCAATGATGTCATCCTTTGTCGCCATCTTGCCTTTTATATAAGCTATGTCAATCTTTATTTCGTTTATTTCTTTCACAATAGGTTCAAGCTTTTTGTCCATAAGCCTCTCTATCTGCTCCAGGTCTTTCTGCGTAAGCCCTGAACAAGGTAAAGCTATGGCAAAAAGCAAAATGAAGGTCAAAATAGTTTTCATGTTTACCCTCTCCTTTCAAAATTATGCGCCATCCAATACCGCCAAATTAGAAATTTGGGCTACAATTGCATCCTATTTTAATGCGACAAAGTTGAGGTGTTAGTACCCTGGTCTTTGCCTTCCACTTCCCCATCACAACAACACACGTAATCATTCCCCGTTCCCCTTTTCTTGTTGTTCCTTCACTCTTACCAATTTGCGAATTGCCTCTTCTAACGAGTCGGCACGGAGAAGTTTCTGAATAAATTTAATTTTCACTTCTGGTGGAAAACTCTCATCTAACAATTCAGCTAAATTGTCATAATTTGGTCTCAAGACTTTCCTTCCCATCTCCTTTTTCACCCCTTCATCTTCTACAATGTTGTAGGCTATCATATAAGATTGATATGTAACTTGTTCCTCAATTGTTAATCCTTCCGCATCAGTTAAAAGCCATCGGCAAAATTCGTTCTGCTTTCCGCCCGTCGAAAGCAAAAGTAATGGCGTGTTGATAGCATTGACTTTTAGTTTGTTCAGCACTATCAAATAAACTGCGACGGTGCCAAGGAAGTCATCTTTAGAAATAACTTTCCGATACAACGCACCCTGTAAGTGAGGATACCGCTTTACTGGTTTAAACCCAAAACCCTCGCGCACACCTCTCGGGTCAACCGTACTCAGAATGGTTGCAGTACAAAAGTGTTTTGCGCCTTGACTTTTCAGTTTGTTCCAATAGCCACGGACGCCCTTCTGACTTAGCCATTCTCTTCCTGCCCGGTCTTTGCGCTCTTTGCTAAGACATCGGGTAAATATCAGCCCCAGTTCCACAAAAGCATACTGGCAATACTGTCCAACTTTTAGTGGGTCAAATTTACCTTTATACTCGAAGATGTTATTCTTTCCCAACCAGGGGAAGATACACTTTCTTAACTTGGTGAAATCGAAGTCATCGCCAAAAGTAATAACAGCGTCAATTCGCACCGATGCTGCGAGTATTTCCCTTAGTTCCAGATTGATTTGTCTCGGATGCTCAATGCCAAACGCGAGGTAAAAAAGTTTGATAATCACTTGAAATAGAGAATCAGATGCGAGTTCTTTTTCCATGAATATCCCTTATTGTAGCACTTCTGCACGATTTCTTAACATGAGCCACCCCATTTTAATGTGACAAGGTTAAGCTAATTTTACCCAAAACATTTTCGATTGTCAACAAAAAACTAACCAAACCACACCCCATACTTCCGAAATATCTCATTTCCCATCGTTCCTAAAAGTCCCCAGAGGATTCCCGCCGTAAAGAAATGTCCCAGCGCTACGCCCAAGAAACCCGGGATTAATTTTCTGTAAAGCCCGATTCCTCCGAACTTCGTGATTGCCTTTTTGAGTATCCAAACCAGCAGGAATGCCCCCCACAACGGGTCAGCGTAGGCTGTCACCATCGCAAAGCCCAGTGGGTGAATCGGAAATTGGAGGAACGTATGCCGCAGGACTGCCAGAACGCACGTTATCAGAAAACCGATTCCTACGGCTGTTGTGCGTGTATAATCGGGGGCTGTGTTTCCAGTGAGGAAGTTGTGCATGATGTTGTACTTGTAACGGATGAGCGACGCGCCTCTGGTACCGCCTCCGCTCTCAAGGATATTTGCGCCGTATTTGTAGTATGCGCTGAGGTGCATCCAGTATCCTGCGACGAGTCCGATTACTAAAGCAGCCATGATGACAAATGCCATCTTGCGTCTGCTTGATTTTACGTCGTCAGTGAGCTTCAAGCTCTCCAACTGATAAGCCATGAAAGCTGGATAGTAACCGCGCGAGAGGAAAGCCAAACTTGCAAACACGCTCAAATTCGCAAAACTTCCGTCTGGAATGAAAGCCTTTGCACCGAAGGCGTTTATCATCATTCGGTCATGTTCACCGTAGGGAAACAGCCATATCATCGGCGCGCCCGCTTCCGCTCGGATTTTGCTGTAGACGAGCGCAAAGCCAAGAATCAGTCCTAAGTAGAGCAAAATCGTGAACATCGTCATCCCCGCGGCGTAACACCAGATGCAGATGAAAATGAATCCAAATAACCCGCCAAATACGGCTACCCGATACGGCAACGGTTCACCTTTGTCATCAATTTTTGTGACTCCGACGGCTTTTGTAAGAACATCCTTTATCTGCTGCCGCGCTACCCAACAGAAGATGAAAGTCAACGCTAAAAACGCTCCACTACTTTGCTCGTGGACGAATGGAAATCCGGGAACGTTGTGTCCTAACATTGCCGCTACGACAGATTCTAATTTCAAGATGAAATAGAAAAACCAGACTGAAAAGTTGACATCCAAAGGCATCAGATATGCTAACCCGAAAATGGCCGGTCGAAATTGAAACGACATCGGCCTGATTGCACTCCACGGCCGGTCAGTAAAGAGTCCGCCGATGTCAATGCTCTTGCCTGGAGCGGGAATCGACGGGTCAAAAGCGTGAAGGATGTTCAGCAGATTGTAGACGAACGCTATCCCAAACCCAATCCATACGAACCGATTCTTGAAAAATGGTGCGACAAACGAACCAGGTTTCCCCTCCTCTGTAATCTCTAAGGCGAAGCGGGCAACGGGGAAAACCAGCCTCTCCTTCTCCACCCACTGCCGTCTGAGTATCACCAAAATGCAGAGCATAGTCCAGAATATCGCCACGAAAAAGAGCGTCCAGAGCGTAAGCGGCAACACCCACGAACCCCATGGAATAGCCCCGTCTATTGAGTTTGTGTAGGATTCCCAGATTGCCTCCTTGTCCGTCACGACAAACCATTTGGGCAGATATTGGTTGAAAAGGTGGAATTCGTTTTCGGGGGTGGCGTAGTAAAACGGTGCGGTGAGTACGGGCAGGAAATATCTCACCATTCCAATCGAGGACATGGAGACAGCAATCGCTACAAAGCTGTAGACGACTATCATCTCCGCCTGAGACAGCGAGAACCATTTTACAAAACGCTTGAGAATCGGATTGACTGCCACCATGAAAATTAACGCGGCAACCGCTGGAATGGGTGGGACGGATTCGGCAAAATTTCCTGAGTGGGTGATAAGCCCGGTCAATTGTAACCAAAAATTGCCGATGATGATAAATCCGATGGACAAAATAAATGAACGTAAGGTTAAACCAGAAACAAGCTGGGCATCGGATTCTTTAGCTCCTGAACGTCCAAAACGCATTTGTACGCCTCCTTCGGTTCAGAAACCGAGTTTTTGCCAAAAACTCGGTTTCTATGTGTGTACGTTAATCAAAACCGTCAGCCTCGCCGCGTTGGATTGCGAGCGCGGAATCCACCATCTCTTTTATTCCCCACTTGGGTTGATAGCCAATCCAGCATCTGGCTTTTGTGTTATCTAAGTCATATTGCCAGCGCACTGGCACTTTCCATTCCAGGATGGGTTGTCCCGTCACTTCAGACATAACCTTCGCGGCTTCATCGTAGGTGATAAGACGAGGAGCGCTGACGTTGAATACTTCGCCAACCGCCGCCCCGCTTTCTAAAGCGCAGATACAGCCATGAGCGACATCGCGCGCATCAACCACTTGGTATACCCACGGGCGTCCCAGAGTATCCCGAATGGAACACGGTTGTTCTTTCGTAACTGCCGCCGCTTCCAACTCATGCCAGAGTTCTGTGCCGTCGCTCATGTAGAGAGCTCCGCGCGGGCTATTTTGTCCTGCCCTTAGAATGCCGCATACAAACCCAACTGACCAACGCCCCAAGATAGACGTTCCCGAACAAATTCCTGATGGACGAAGAATAGCGGTTTGCAAACCCGTCTGGCGAGCGTGCGTTGTCACTATCTGTTCGCTAATGAGCTTGCCAAGCGCGTAAGTGCCTTCTGGACGAAGCGGGTGCATTTCATCAACAGGGTTATAACAGGGTGCTATTGCATGTGCATCGTTGGGATATACGCTTGATGAACTGATGTAAACCAAACGCCCTAAACTGTCCGCTCGTTTTGATGCAGCATTGACGATATTGAAGGTATTCCGAACATTGTTGTCGAAAAATTCCGTTTCGGACATACCCGGAAGGGGCCCGACAAGATTAGCGGTGTGAATAACCGCATCAACACCTTCAATTGTGCGCTGGCAAAACTCCATGTCGAGTAGGTTGCCTTCGGCGATGTCAATGTCCAATCCATCAAGGCGACTGCGATTTGGGTCAACGGGGAGAATCAATCCCCGAACTTCATAGTTTCGCGCCAGCAACTGCCTGACAAGTCTTGAACCTACCTGACCGGCCGCGCCGGTAACTAATATTAACGCCATTTTTATTATCCTTCCGTTTGATTTGTTTTCGCTTTTGAAAACTCACCGTTTTGTTTTTGGAATTGAGTTTCTCCAAGAAACTCGATTTCTCTGTGCGACTTTGCACGTTTTTTGCGCGAGCCAATCAAGCATCCCCTCTCACAATCGCAGCTACCTCCTCGGCAATCGCAGCCAAATCCTCATCAACATGGATGCCGGCGTCTCTCCAAACAGGAGTGCCGTTTTTTGGTCTGACGTTCATTTTGGTTAGCCAATCATGCACTTTCCAAGCGCAGGCTTTCGCAATCACTGGGAAAACAGTCAATCCTTCACGCTTGCGACGTTTAAGAAGCGCGGGAACTTCTTCGCCCAAAATAAAGTCCGAAGTTAAAAAATTCGCACTGATGAGCAGAATGGCTACCCTTGCTTGAGCCATCGCTTCCCTGATTTCTTTTTTCCAATCGGCACCTGCGCCGAGCCGGTCATCATTCCACACGTCAATTAAGCCGGCTGTTTGTACAACGCCTAAATGGGATAATAACCTATCTTTTTCTTCTTCATCTTCATGGCTATAACTAACAAAAACAGTAGGTTGATTCATTTGTTCCTCCGTGTTGAGCAGTTCATCCAGGTACTGCTCTGTTTCAGGCGTCGCTTGCATTATCAAACCCTCCACCGTCAGCTTTCCTTCAGCCAATAGAGCACGGCACAGGTAATAATGTAGGCGATAAGAATGCCCGTTGGTGAGTTCATGAGCCAACTCGGCGCAACCCTCCTCCACATCCCAACTGCAATCTGAGGATTTGGCTACCAAGGCATGGGTTTCCGTGCGGGTGAGCGGTTTCAAATCGTGATGTTGCGAAATTAGATGTCGCAAAGGCGACGTATCATCGCGCAGTTCCCCTGCCAATGCCTGTTCACCAGACAATACCAGCGTTAGTTCCTGCTTGTCTACCGGTGTGTTAAAAATGGAAGCTAACTCGTAAATCCACGGGCTCCCGCTGGCACGGTGAAGGTTATCAAGGAGCAGGATTGGCTGGTGCGTGCGTTTCTCTTGCTCGAACGCCCACTCGAATATTAACTTCAGGGCAGATGCCAATTCTCCCTGTTCGGCTTTTGTCTGACATTGCTCTTGAATGTCGGCGGGACACAACAGGTTGCGTTGAACATGCAGCGCCTCAACCAGGTCCTTGACGAACAGGGTTAGAATCGCTTCAGCACTCTTGTGGTGGCGCGTGCAGTCAACATAAACTGGCAGTGGTATTTTTCCCTGCTTCGGCTTCGTTGCAGCGAGTTTTCGCTTCACTGCCAAAAGCAAACTGGTCTTCCCGATGCCCGGAGCGCCGACGATGCCAAAGCATAGTCCAGTTTGCAGACCAATCGTCAGTTGACGTTTTAAGTTCTCGCGACCGACAAATACCTCTTCAGTCGCCGGTCGAATGGGATTGTATGGGTTTTGTTTCATTGACTCACTCCTTTCGGATAAGAGACCGAGTCTTTCGGAAAAATTTGGTCTCTTGGGGCACTGTTGGGTAGGATTGCATCCATACCCAACCTTACAGGCCTAATTCCTCCATCTCCTGTTCGATGACGCGGCGAAGCAAGCCGTAGCGATGGGCGATATTTTCATCATCTTGTTGGATGAGGACGGTTGTGTCGAGTAGGTTCGCTAAGGCGTCGCGGATTTGGCGGCGGCGGGGAATATCGGCATCCGTTGGGAAAAGTGACTTGCGAGGTTGCGGGCCTTTCAGCGCAAGGGTACGAGCGATTTCCTGCTCATCCTCATCCATCCGGTCTTCATAAATTGCAAGCAGAATTGAGCGTTGGTCGCGGTCAATTAAGAGCTTATCGACTGCGTTCCCGACGCGTACCTCAGTTACCTCTCCTTTCCCATCACGGAGAATCAGACTCCCCAGGGAGCGGCTGAAAGCCGGGTGTCCGCCGGTCTCGGCGTAGACGGCATCCAACGCCTCCGGCGTGAAGGTCAATTCGGCGCGCAAGCCGAGCGTCGTCATCAGGGCGTCATTTTCTTCACGAGGCAGCGGTCCGAGAAAGTGCGCATGCAGCAAGTCGATAAAAGGGTTCTCATCGTCTCCCCAACGGGCTTGCCGGTTGAGCGCGGCTGTCCGCCCACAGGGGAGCAACAGCAGACAGCCTTCCTGGTGCAGTGACTTGAGCGCCCCAAGCACCTTGATGAAACCGCGCAGTCCGCCTCGCCCGCGCCGGTCAGGAATCAGGTAGGGGTATTCGTCCAGCATGAGCAGCAGTCGATGGCTGGGACGTTTCTCTGCGTTGCGTTGATGAAAGTCCGTCAACGCCTTGCGGAAAACCTCTGGGGATAAGACTTGAGGTAAATCCGCCGAGCCCGGCAATTTTTCCAGCACCTTGCGGAAAAAGTCAACGTCTTCTTTCAGGCTTGCGTCCAGTTCAATTTTCACCACGGTGATTTCGGGATTGCTGAGGTGCAGCTTTCGGCGCAACTGTTCCAGCAGGCTGGATTTGCCGATTTTGTGGATGCCGTACAGTCCGACTTGTTGCCCACTGCTGAACAGTGCGGTCAATTCCTCAAGTTCGGCTACTCTGCCAAAAAACTCGGTGTGTTCATGCACTATGCCTTTGTAATCGAATGGATTGGGCTGCCGTCCGGCTCGTTGAAGGACTCTGTCAAGCAACATGCGACATTCGCGGTTGCTCTGGAGAAGCGCGTCGCGGACTTCGAGGGCGGTAACAAGAGCAACGGTTTGTTCGTCCTGCAACGCGGCTAATTGATGCCGGGCTTCCAGCGAGAGCGTCTCAGCCGCCGTCACCACAACAATCTGTTTGGCGCGCCGCGCTCCCCTTGGCACCAAATTCAGCGTCGCACGCAGCCCCGCGCCGGTGACAATCGGCTCTGGCATCAGCACCACCGGCAGCCCACGCTCGCCTTCTGCCAGCATCCATGTTGACCTTTGACTTTTGACCGTTAGTCCAGCCGCCCGCATCCACTCAAAAGCTAACGTGGATAACGGCAGTTCGCCCTGTTCCTGAAGCCGTTCACGAGCTGACCGCTTACGTTCTTCAGCGTCAAGCTCCTGCCGCAGTCGGGCAATGCGTCCTTTCCACGATTTTACACTGAATGAGGTTGGATTCAGGGCAATCATTTGCCGCAACGAGCGAATCGCTTCGGCATAGCGGCCGAGCTTTTCTTGCAAATTCGCCAGTCTGGAGAGGTAAATGCGCAACCGGTCATCATGCGGCGCGTAGCGCACGGATTGTTCACGGTGCGTGAGCGCGGTCTCCGGGGCTTCAGACTCCAACCAACGCGCCAGAAAGGAATGGGCTTGCGCATAAGTCGGGTCAAGTTCCAATGCTAAACGCAGATGCTCAAACGCTTCGTCCTGCCGGTCAAGTTCGTGGAGCAGGACAGCGAGGTTGGTGTGGCGGACGGCTTTGGCATCCAACTCAACCGCTCGCTGATAATCTGCTAACGCCTCATCCTTGCGCCCTGAGTATTTGTAAGCAAGCGCGCGATTGCTGAAAGCCGCTGCATCGTTGGGATACTTTTCTAAGTAGCGGGTGTAGAGTTCGACTGCCCGTTCGTAGTCGCCAGAATCGTAGGCGGACCGAGCTGCTCGGAATAGTAACTCTTCCGGCACTTCTTCGCCGGTCATCGCTTGCTCCAGTGCGCGATGCTGGGCTTGCGCGTCGCCAAGCTCGGAGTAGAAGTACATCAAGTTTTCCGTTTGCTTCACCTGACTCAAGTGGCTATCTATCTCCGCAGCCAGCGTTTCGACGGTTTTGTTTAGCAGGGAAGCCAGACGCTGGAACAGGAGTGCCCAGGAGCGACTCTCGCCGGTGACTGGACCGCCGCAAGCGCGTACCCACAGTTTCTTTGCGAGTTGGTGGGCGAGTTCAGGCGGCACGGCCTGGGGCGCGTCGCGCAGCATTTCAAAGGCAAGCAGTAAATCAACGTCCAATACCTGCTTGATAAGTGGCGTCGGGTCAAGCAGCAAGCCAGCTACGAATACCACAGCTTCGCGGCGGGCTGCCGGGACACCATCTTTCGGAATCAAATCGTCCACTGCGCGACTCATCAGTTGGCGCGCCTGGAAATATACCTGAAAGGTGTGATGAAAGAAACTGACGCGGTTGAAAACATCGCGCCGCAAAATCCCGCGGTGAGCTAAGTTTTCGAGCAGCAGAGACGCTGCTTTCCCCGGATTGTGGGCATCCGTTAGAGTTGCTGCAAACTGCTGCTGCGCGTCGCGCCACGGGAGCATCGTGGTGGGCATGGCGGCTGCCAGCGCGGTCAACGCATCTTGCGCCAGCTTTTGATAACGCTCGTCGGTGAGCGACTCAGGCAGCAACTCTCCCAACGTCTCGCGTTCGCTTGTCCCCAAACCGCGTTCATCGCCCCATCGCAGCAGCAATTCGACAAACTGGCGATAGAGCGCGCCTCGTCCGACTGGTGCCTGCCCCGTTTCCTGGTAGGTTGTGAGCAGCATGGTTAGCAGCAACGGGTTGGCACAAAGGGCGCGAACGCCCTCGCCCAAGTCATTGTAGAGCGTCAGCCCCTGCGCCTCGCCCAGAACGTCCGCCAGAAAACGAAATATTAAATCAGCGGTGAGGGGCTGCATCTCCCAGCGACGGGATTCCAGATGGGGCAGGTGGTGGCGGCTCTGTTCGTAGTCGTGGACGCGGCCTGAGACAATCCAGAGGCTGTGCGCGGTTGGCTCGTCGGGCGCGGTCAAATCGTTCAACTCGGCAACTAATTGCGCCAGTAGGTCAAAATCCTGAACCTCGTTAATCCCGTCTAACAGGAGCGCCAGCGCGCCCGATTCGACCAATTTCTGCGCAGTTGCCCGTTGCACAGGCGTTGCGTTGGGAGCTAAGGACTCGCAGAGGATGTCCCAAAAATCGCCCTGGTAGCGTCCCAACGGCAGGAATACGGGCATGTAGACACCAGCAGATGCCAGTTCCCCGCCGAGCGCAATGAGGCTGGTGGTCTTCCCAACGCCCGGTTCGCCCAACAACAGAAACGAACCTCCCTGCAACGCACGAAACAAGTCAGCCTCTGCCAGAGCTTCGTCCTCCGGATTCAAAGGCATCAGGCGCGATGGCTGAATACTGCTGGTCTGAAAGTGTTTGCGCCAGGGAGCAGTCTCCACCTGTGTTTGCGCTTGTTTCCGCAGTTGGGCAAAGGACAATCCGCCCGGCGCTGAAAGAGAGCGCAATTGCTTGTCGCTCCCGTAATCCACCGCTAAAGCCTCCGCCAACGAGCCGGTGAGCAACACAACCCGAATATTTTCCACAGCGAGGTATTCGCGCAGTTCGGCTTCCGCGTCGGGTGTAACCGTCCCAAAAATAACCGTTAGTAAGTATCCCACATCGGCGGCGATGGCGGCTTGCACTATGGGCTGCATCTGCTTTGCTTCCAGCGGCTTGCGCGCGCGCTCAAAAACGCACAGCCAGGATTCGTCGGTGCGGAACATGCCATCGCTTGACTCGCGCACCAACGCCATCCGAAAGGCTTGTTCTATCCCCTTAGCCCCGAAATCACGTGCCCTCGCCATCCCCAGCCCACGCAGGATGTCGCGGCAAAGCCCGGCGAAGGCGGAACCTTTCCATTTGGTAAAATCAATCTCTTGAGAATTCATAATCATACTCCGTTGCGAGTGCTTTTCCACATTTTGATAGATAATTGTCGGGTAGGTTTGCAGCCATACCCATTGGCATCAAGTTAAGGAATGAATATTCGGCGAATATTGTTTTAATCACTGGTTGAGTAGCCCGTAGCGCCGGTTGAGTAGGAACGAAGTCGGATAAAGCCTCTCCACTCTGTTCCGAATCTACTCAACCGGCGTTCGCTTCATCTTAAGTTGATGCGTATGGGTGTAGGCTTGCAACCATACCCAACCTCAGGCTATTTGGTCGAAGAGGACTCCCCCGCGCCAATTACTGACGCCAAGAACTCGCTAAGTTCACGTACAAGGGGGTGTTGTTGAAGAATATCAATTGGCCCATTGGTGAATTCACTGAGCATCTTCTCAGGGCTGAAGCCTTCTCCCAGTACATTGGACAGAAACACTTTTGGCTGGAACTGTGCGAGTGTCCATTCTAAATCTGTGAAGTTTCGGTGAGTGAGCTTTTCAAGAAAACATCTATCCTGAAGGAACACAGTTTCCATTTCTGGAATTGCCAGAAATACTTTAAATGGGACACTTGGAGACACCTGGCGAAGCGAATAATTTAAAAGGCCTTCACGCTCTAGAATGATTGATTGATGATTTGTATTGGTGTCAACAACGAGTGCTACAGGTAGTCGCTTCGCTACGAGAATTGAGCGGCCCGAAGACAGCGCCGAGCCAGAGTCAATTAAATGGGTATCTTTCAGGATGTTTTCTGGAAGAAGCCTCTTGAGTATCTCACCAATTGATTTACCTTCCGTTACTATGTATGCTTGTGTCATGACGAATCCTCAGTTTTAATATCGTAATCTGGGAGACCAAATTCAATGCAGTAACGATATTTTGCAACGAGCCCTTTACGCATATACCTATTCTGAAGTGCATAGTCAACTTCGTCACCGCTCCATAGGAGTATTGTTTGCGGTGCAATAAACTGAGCCAATGTAAGGGCAGAGTCGGTAAACTCACTACGGCTGAAAACGATACCAATTGCCGCACCCGGCCTTCGCAGAAGTTGATTGCGCAACTTTGCGATTGGGGCAATCTTAACTTTCCCAGTTTGGTCTTTACATTCTACAAGACACGAAAGTCCGTCTGAATAAATAACACCATCAATCTGTTCAATTTCGCCTCCATCAATTCTCACGCTATACGGCCAACGCACCTCCGCGCCCTCAAGTTGAAAGGCTCGAAGTACAAGATATTCGAACGCCTTTCCTGGTGTCCATCCGGGGGTATCTCCCGCATTGACAGCACTCCAAAGATTTAACAAGTCATCCCAATCGTATTGCGAAATCTTCTTCTCATAATCAGTTTTGCTAACCATCTGGGTATCCTATCCAATAGAGTATATTGACTGTGTTTTCTCTCCTTGCACTTATTTTTTACATGAGCCAATGTGTTAGCACTTATAAATGTAGCATAACCCCCCACAGGTGTCAAGTCGAATGAACACGGAAACTCCCCACGCGTTATTTGGAAAACTCATTCCTTTGATGCAGTAATTGAACCGATGTTTTTAGGGCCAGCAAGTGCATTTCAACCCGCTTTTGCAACGACATATTAACCGGGGTTTCAAGCGTCAAGCAGTATTTTGTCCCATTCCGAAACAAATAGTGTCCTCGCGTCCAACCTTTTTCAAGACACCGTTCGTCAAGTGATATGACTCCCTGTCTGTTTGGAAATCCTTCAATGTGCGACTTACGCTCAATGGGATATTTCTGCGCTATTGCTTGAATGACTACATCGCCTATTGACCTCAGGGTAGGACATTTGCGTTCCCACAGATAGAAGCCTTTACCCTCCGCATCTTCGTGAAAATCCAACGCCATATCGAAACTACGCTGTCCAATCGCTTTTTTTATCCAACGGATTTCCTGTGTACGGTTTGAGTCTTGAAATTGCTGGTTTAAATCCAACCCATCCGCATTCCTGCGCACATTCCGCTCATAGCCGAAGGGGTTGTCACACGGTAGTATAATCGCTTCCACTCCTTCCAACAGTGGGGCGTATTCATGGAGATGTTCTAAGAAAGTGAATATTGCTTCGACACCGGCTGGTTCATCTCCGTGAATGCCGGCGGACAGGCAGAGCCGCTTCGTGTGCGGCTTTGCAGGGATACCCGCCCGAATGCAAAACATATCATAGCTTTCCACCGAACAGTGTACCTTCCCCAATTTGATTATCGTGAAATTATTCAAACGCTTCCTCAAGCTTTTTATCCGACAAATCACTTCAGCATAGGAACGCACTTTATTGTTCATTTTAGTCATTGTGTTTGAACCTGATATTCTACCTTTGGAGTGCAACGCTCGGAATCAATGATAGTCTGACAAGTTGGGTTTCACAAGTGTGAGAAGTAGGTTGGGTTGAGGAACGAAACCCAACAGGCCGGGAGACAAGCGATAGTCTGAAAAGTTGGGTTTCACTTCGTTCAACCCAACCTACAGTTGACCTTCTGAGTCATAGCACTCCAAAATTGAGTTATTTCGCTGGCGGCCAGGGTTCCAGTGTTGCTCCTGTTGGTCGACGTCCGTATGGACGCCACGGCAGACTGTCATAAGAGCGATAGGCTATGTCAAGGTGCGGGGTTTCCAGGCAGACATAACCTTGATAACGTGAATCCAACGCCGCTTCCAGCACTCCGCTCGTGAGCAAGGTGCGCTCTACTGGGTAGGTAGGGATACCTGTCACGAACATCTCTTCAATGTTCAGGGCAAGATAGCTAAAATGTGCATGCGGTTCGCCGTTTTGAAGATAAAATTCCGTACCTTGAATAACGTCGCCAACGCGCCCAGCATAAGCTAAATCAGTAACGTAACCGTTGAGCATCAAGACAGCCCCACGCAAGCCATCTCTGTACTCAATCAGAAATAGCGCTGGATTTTTGCAGTGTTCTTCCATTGAGCCGGCTGGTTTGTTCTCGATGGGTGCGCATGCCGCTTCTGCCAATTCCCGCGACCAAAGCCCATCCTTAGAAGCCTGCCATACCACATCACCTTCCAGACAAGTAACAGCAGCAACGCCCGTTTCACCGCCGACGCGACGTTCTACCATACATTGGAGCGCTTCCAATGTATGAAAACCGTAGATGTCCAAAC
>CAZRLY010000121.1:0-17127 GCA_964601015.1 uncultured bacterium | reverse complement strand
CCTCAAAACGAAGATGCGAATTCCTGTCCATCTCTGCGACGTAGAAAACACATTGCCACTTATCCCAATGGTATTGGTATACTTTGAGCCCTTTTGGCAGTCCTTCGCTCATATCCACCCGCTCCCACAAACACCAGGAGGGAGATGTAAAGTAGAAGAGAATAATTAAAATATGTAGAAAAACCTGTCTAACCATCTTATCCCATCTCCTTAGCAGTTTCGTAAACCGCCAGCAAATTCTCCAACGGCACATCGAATTGCACGACGTTATTCGGGGCGATTACAAGCCCGCCGTTTTTCCCGCATCTTTCAATTCTCTCCCGTACTTCATTTCGCACATCTTCGACTGTACCAAAAGGCAGCGTTCGTTGGGAGGAGATAGTGCCGTGCAGCGTAAGTTTATCGCCGAATCGCTCTTTTATCTCATAAGGGTTCATACATTCCGGCTGAATCGGGTCAATTACGTTAAAACCAATTTCAATCAAATCTTCCATAATTTCCATCAGGTTTCCGTCGCTGTGCAGGAAGAAATACTTGACGCCGTATTTTTTCGCCTCTTCAATCAAGAGAGCATCGCGCCACTTAAAATGCTTTCGCCACAAAGAAGGTTTCATGAATAAACTGTTGTGCATGGCGATATCGCCGCCGATTGATAACATATCTATTCCCGCCTTTGCGTAGCGTCGAACTATCTCCAGTTTGCGTTCCAACAGGATGTCAAGCATCTTCACCATGATGGGCGATTCGGTCGCTATGTCCATCAAAAAATTTTCCAACCCTCTGAGATTCCAACAACGTTTGAAGAAAGTGGTTATTCCAGCAGATACCACATAGTTTTGCTTTAATTGTTCAACGCGTTTCTCAATCCCCTCAAATCTCCCCGGCGCGTTCAAATCAGGAAATCTATAGGTGGCGAGGTTTTCCTCGTCCGACAGTGGGTGATAAACATAACGCATGTACGGAGTGCCTTTGGGCGTGATAGTCCTGACACCCCATTCATCCTCGCGAGAGCTATCATCGTGCAGGATTGAACCGCCCCCGCCAGAAGCCCGCGCACGCTCACGAAAAAGAGCAGATGCGCCCATGCCAACCCCCTTGAAGTCCAATCCCAATTTTTCAGCGATAACTCCTCCATCGTTTGTCCCAAAATGTTCTCTCAGTTTCACCCAAACCTCCGGGCGAAACGAACCGTTCAGTGGAACTCTATCCGCTGTTTGATGTTCAAAACAGCGTAAAACTCTTTCTCTTGGTGTCATAATGTACCTCCCGTGGGTCAAAAACAAAGTTTTCGCACAAATCAATAGTCGATTTCTGAAAATCGACCTACTAAGTACCCAATTCCTTTTTCAGTTCCATAATTTGGTCTCGCAGTGTGGCTGCCTTCTCGAATTCGAGATTTTCCGCCGATTCCTGCATCTCCTGGGAGAGGCTTTCAATAATCTGTTGCAAATCCTCTTTGGGCAAATCGGCGCTGATTTCAGGCATCAACGTTTGTGCGGCGGTTAAACCTTCGCGGATTTCTGCTTCTTCCCTGCCCATAATTTCGCCAATCATGTCTTTGATAGTCTTTTCGATGCTTTCTGGTGTGATGCCGTGTTCCTCGTTGTATTTCATCTGAACTTGGCGTCGTCTTGCGGTTTCACGTTTGGCTTGTTTGATAGAATCTGTTTCCTCATCGGCGTACAGGATGACTTCACCGTCCACGTTTCGCGCTGCCCTGCCCGCCATCTGAATCAGGGATGTTGCTGAACGCAAGAAACCTTGTCTGTCTGCGTCCAGAATAGCCACCAGCGTTACTTCCGGCAGGTCAAGTCCTTCGCGGAGCAGGTTAATTCCCACCAGCACATCGAATTTCGCTTCGCGCAATTCCTTCAAAATCTGTGGGCGTTCCAGGGTTTCGATTTCTGAGTGCAAATACTGTACTCTGATTCCTGCGTCTTGCAGATAATCGGTCAAATCTTCCGCCATGCGTTTCGTCATCGTAAGCACCAGCACGCGTTGTTTGTCCTCCACGCGTTTGTTGATTTCGCCTATCAGGTGGTCGATTTGCCCTTGGCTTGGTTCTACCCGGATTTTTGGGTCAATTAAACCAGTTGGTCTGATGATCTGTTCAGCTATCTGCCCGTGTTGTCTGCTCAATTCTCGTTCGTATTCTGCGGGTGTGGCGGACACAAAGATAGTTTGATTGACGGTTTTTTGAAATTCGTCGAATCGCAAGGGGCGGTTGTCCAAGGCCGATAGCAGTCGGAATCCGTAGTCTACAAGGTTTTGTTTTCGCGCGCGGTCACCCAAATACATGCCCCGCAGTTGTGGGATAGTTACGTGTGATTCGTCGATGAACAGGAGAAAATCTTCAGGGAAGTGGTTTATAAGGCAGTAGGGCGGTTCTCCCGGCTTCAATCCTGACAGATGACGCGAATAGTTCTCAATGCCCTGACAGTACCCGATCTCACGCATCATCTCCAAGTCAAAACGCGTACGCTGTTCTATTCGTTGGGCTTCCAGCAGCTTATTTTGAGAGATGAAATAATCTATCCTTTCTTGGAGTTCAGCTTCGATGTCCAGCAACGCCTGTTCCATGCGTTCTTCATTTGTCATGAAATGCTTGGCTGGGAATATTTCAAACTCGTCGTGAATAGCTGTGATGTCGCCGGTCAACGGTTTGATTTCAGTGATTCTGTCTATTTCATCGCCGAATAGCTCAACGCGGATAACTGTGTCGGCGTAGGCGGGAAAGATTTCGATGACATCGCCTCTGGCGCGAAAACACCCTAACGAAAGTACCATGTCGTTTCTCGTATAGCGTATGTCCACCAATGCGCGCAAAATATCGTTGCGTTTGAATATATCGCCCACCTTCAAACTTACCTTCTGCTCACTGAATTCTTCAGGGGAACCGATGCCGTAGATGCAGGAGACGCTCGCTACAATGATTACGTCGCGCCGAGATGCCAATGATGCCGTTGAGGCCAGTCGCAGTCGATTTATCTCCTCGTTGATTTTTATGTCCTTTTCGATGTATGTGTCCGTCTGCGGGATATAGGCCTCGGGGCGATACCAGTCGTAAAAGCTGACAAAATAGTGTACGGCGTTGTTTGGGAAAAATTCTCGGAATTCGCTGTAGAGTTGCGCCGCAAGGGTTTTGTTATGGGAGATTACTAAGGCAGGACGTTGAACGTTGGCGACGACATTGGCCATCGCAAAAGTTTTACCGGAGCCTGTTACTCCTAACAACGTCTGATATTTGTATCCCTTTTTTAATCCCTGAATCAATTGTTCTATTGCTTGCGGTTGGTCGCCGCGCGGGACGTAATCTGATACTAATTCAAATTTTGGCATTTGTGTTCTCCTTTTGACGTTGGTGAAGAGAAAATAATATTGCTTATTTGGCGTAAAAATGATATACTACTCTTAATCTTAGCCCGGAGCGTCAAAAATGGTAAGAGCCAGAAGAATGCGAGTGCGGCATTATACACGTTCCAACCGCGCTGAAAGAATTTTTAATGAACAGAGATTGCGTGCGGGTGTGCAAAATAAGGTTTTTGTGGAAAACGCCAGGCGAAGCCGACTTTCACCGCGTGACGCAGAGGAACGGTATAAGTTAGCCCTGGGGAAAGGGAACGCCGTTATAGAATTTGATGTTACTCTCAATGAATTGCAATCTCAGACAAACCCAATTATTGGGGGAAAAGAATTTTATCTTGAAGGTGACGTTAACCTGAAGGGGCGCAATCCAAAGCGAATGCGGTGATAAAATACTCTTCCCCGTTTCAATGCAGTCCCCCCAGTAATAGGAAAATGATGAACGCACAAGGATAATAGACAATGGAAAAAAAACAAGATGGACTTGTACTGTTGAAAAAATCCGATTTACTTTTAGCCTGGTCAATTATGGAAAATATTACAGTCTCACTTGATAAAATCTGGGGCGCTTATGCCCACCACACGAATGAGAACGGCGAGTGGGTGGACAAAGAAGCTTACCATGCTCTATGTAAGTCTCTGTATGATTATTGCTTGGAAATATGTAAGCAAACCAACGTTACTCGAATGCGATTATTAACATATCTTGCTGAAGATGAAGCAGAACATCTAAGTGAATGTGAGATTCCTTATTGGAGTTAAGCTACCCAATTCATTCGTAGGGTACTTCCGCTTTCCAGCCGGAGGGATGTTCCGTACATAACTTCGTTGGCTCAGTCCCCTTGATAAATGCCTCTGTGATTATGTCTTCTGTAGGGCAGTAATTACTACGCATCCCTGTCCTTTTATCTATTTCCACTTCGCAGATTCGTGGCGGCACAGCAAACCCCTTAACTTTGTGGTAAGCGGCTCTCTTCATAAAATAAGCCCAAATCGGTAGGGCGGCCGTAGCACCCGCACGTTTGAAGTCGCTTTTGTCTTCCATAATATTTTTCTGTCCGTCGAATCCCAACCAGACGCCTGCTACGAGTTGTGGAATATAACCGGCGAACCAGGCATCAACGTAATCACTTGTCGTACCTGTTTTCCCCGCGGCGGGCAGGAAAAAATTAAATGGCGGTTTTCTAACGCGCCATCCTGTGCCGCGCCATCCTGGGGTGTTGGTGTCAAGTGCCCCTTGCATCAGATATGTCATGAGATATGCTAAATTCTCATCAATAACCCTTTTTCGGAGCGGGGTGTTCTCTTCGATAATCCTGCCGTCTCTATCTTCTACAAATAGTATGCTAATCGGTTTAGCACGTATTCCCCTATTTGCCCATACGCCATAGGCAGAGGTAATTTCTAATAGCGAGACATCCGATGTGCCCAGTGCGAGCGAAGGATATGGCTGCAATCTGCTCCTAATTCCCATCCTCTCTGCCATGTTGACGGTTTTTGCTATGCCCACATTGTATTTCCCCTCGTTCATCAGTTTAGCCGTAGCTACGTTTAGTGATTTTATGAGCGCTGTGCGCAGGGTAACGTTCCCGTAATAATCCTTTCTATAATTTTCTGGTGCCCAACGCCCTTGCGGAGTATTTATAAACCAGGGCTTATCGTTAATAATGGTAGCGGGTGTGATTTGCGAATTTTCAAGGGCTGCACAATACACAAAGGGCTTGAAAGTTGACCCGGCTTGTCGTTTGGCTTGTGTAGCGCGGTTAAAGAAGTTTAGTTTGTTGCGGCTGATGTAAAAATCCCGTCCGCCTACCATTGCTCTTATGTATCCGGTTTGCGGTTCGATAGCTGCAAGAGCGCCCTGTATGTATTTCAACGGGTCAATTCCGTCTGGGGAATCTGGGGCATTTTGGTCATAATCTGGAAATTGCATCTTGTTATCAAGCTCTCGCAATCCTTTCGCTATGGCTTTGTTTGCGGCTTCCTGCATGAATATGTCTAAGGTTGTATAAACCTTCAATCCCTCTTCATACAATTGTTCTTTATACTTTTTTTCCAGATAACTTTTGACATATTCGATAAAGTGTGGTGCTTCACTAAATTTTCGTGAGGGTTCTTTGACTTTTAATGGCGTTGCGATAGCAGTATCATATTCATCCTTGCTGATAAATTTTGAATTGAGCATGCTTTTGAGTACAATATTTCTCCTCCGTTTGGCATTCTCTGGATGTTTTACGGGAGAATATCTGGTAGGCGATTTAGGTAGAACAGCGAGCAAAGCAAACTCAGGAAGCGACAATTCCCAGACAGACTTGCCAAAATAGGATTCTGAGGCTTGCTGGACTCCGTAAAGCTGGCGCGAACCGTATCTGCCCAAATCTATTAGATTGAGATAGCGTTCTAAAATTTCATCTTTAGAAAGTCGTTGCTCTATCTTTATTGCCATCAACGCTTCCTTGATTTTTCGTGAGAATGTTTGCTCGTAGGAGATTTCATCAAATAGGTTGCGCGCTAACTGTTGAGTGATGGTACTGGCACCCCCTGCCACTATCTTCATCGCCCGAATATTGTCGTAAGCTACTTTTAGAATACGTTTGAGGTTGATTCCCCAATGTTGCTTAAATTGTCTATCTTCGATGGCGATATATGCGTGCTGGAGTGAATTGGGTATGTCAACAAGGTGAACCAGTTCCCGCGTAGTTCCTTCGCTGCCGTACAATTCAGCAAGCAACTTAGGCTCAAGGTGAAATTCTGTTATAGGGGTATCATCCTCTTTTGTGATGGAAGCAATCCTGCTACCGTCGTCCTGGGCACTTCTTCGCACATTGAGAGTTACCAAATATCCGGCTTCTTTCCGGCGTGGGTATGAGAAACTGCGTATGCCAATGATAACAATCCCGCTGCCGGCCGCCTCATCAAAATGTACTGAATACTCCCCTTTTCGCGGGCTGTTTGTATTTACCAATTTGTAATCCAACTTTTTAAGCACACTCTCTACATAATCTTGGGTATCTCCAATTGTAACTGTATTCAGGTCAGAATAAATTTCCAGATGGAATTTCCACGTATCCGATGCCTTGTATTCAAGTGGCTCTAAAGAAGGAAGGTTCTGCCAATAGCCAATGATTAGCCCCACTGCCGTCCCTATTAACATAAAAAATATTGTTAAGATAACTATGGCGATGATTAACAGTACATTTATGATTCTCTGGAATATGGAAAACCACTTCGCCTCTCTACTACGTTCCGGGCTGATTAAATTGTCGTTATTGCGTCTGGTCATTTTACCTCCTTTCAGATAATCTAAAAAATGCACCCCTCAATTGGCCGTATAAAACCTAATCTCACTCCCCATCGGTTTTCGCACGCACACGACGAGTTCAAGGATTCCGTCATTATCAACATCAGCGATTGTAAAATCGGTTATACTTCCATCAAATGTTTGACTCTTCCACTTTTTAGAATAGATGTCCCCTTCCCATTCGAGAATGAATATGTTATCCTGCGATTCATGAGTTGCCGAAGAACAGACAATCTCATTCCTCCCGTTATCGTCTAAGTCAATTATTGCCAAACCAACGCCGAATATTGGATTGCTCTGCCAGATGAGGTTATTAAATCGGTTGAAAATTTTTACGTGTCCCAGGTGGTCAACAACGACAAACTCCTGCTCGTTATCGTCATCCGTTGAACTGATTTCGATAGAATTATAATCACTGTTGATGCGTTGTCGTTTTTTTGAATTAATTTTGCCGCTCTGGACAGAGAGGAAGGTTGTCTGGTAGCCTGAAAAACAGCCTCTGAGTTCCAAAAACTGGCTGCCTGTAATACCGTTTGAATTTAAACACAGGAACATATAGTCGCTAAATTCAACTGCTTCTGCCGTAAGACGAACGTCGTCGGGCTTTATCGGGGGGTTGTTTTGCCATTCTACCCTGTAGGTTTTGCCTGTTTTGCCGATGGGAACGGAGATGTAAACTTCATCCCGGTCATTTTCATTCAAGTCAGCCACGTGCAGGGTTCTAATGTTCCGTTGAACCGCCTTCAACTGATACGGTTTTTCAAGGTATACGACATCTTCAAGCGAAGTATCCCAAAATCCAATCCCTTTCCACGCTAATATTTTAAGTTTACCATCAGTGGCAAGAATTAATTCGTTTTGTCCATCTCCATCCAAATCGCCCACTGCTATAGCATGGACGCTACGGCACCAAATATCACCGCGCCATTTAAAGGAATACGGCTCCAATCTGCCACCGGTATACGGCAGCAACAACGCAGTAAGGGAGGCATCTTTGCGCAGTTGCGTGTTGGCAACGTAAACAATATTACCTGTTGTCGCATTCCAGACAAACAGATTGATATTTAGCGATGCGCCCACGTCCTCCACCTGTCCCGTGATGAACGCCTTGCAATTTAGAAGTTTGCCAACTCGCTTTGCCTGTTGTTCCGAAGTAACGCCATTGTCGAAAGGCATCTTAAAGTCAGACTGAGGTGTTACCAACTTGAGATTGCAGACTGATTCCAATTGCGATTTTATCAGCCCCCCAAAAACTCTGCAAACTAACGCTAATTCCCGATTGCTGCTTTGCAACGGAATAACCCCTATCGGCTCATCAGGGAAAGCCGCTTCGCCCTGTGGCAAAGCTGCGGGCTGTATAAATTTTAACCGATTATTCCATACATCCTGGACTATCTCAGAAGCAGATTCGTTTATATTTTTTGCCATCTCCGCCAGTGTATTTGGCGAATTGAGAAGCGAGATTGCTATGAAAAGAAGCTTCACCCCTGGCGGGATTGGCAGAAAAAATCTATACTTGACAAAATATTTCATTTGTGAGAACATGGTAAGTCAAAATTCAGATTTAGACAGAGATATCTATCGACACTCGAAAAGGTCAATTTTCAGTAGTCCTCAAACACGCTCAATCGGGATTGGCAAATCCCGATTATTCCGTTGGATTTGCGCTCGTCGTGGATTGCTAAATCCACGACACACCAACGGGAGCATTTGCAGATTACTGATTTTGGAAAATCCACCTATAATGATTAGAAAAGGTTTAACTACAGATGAGCGTTCCAGACTACTACGCTATTTTGGAAATAGAAAAAGATGCTACTACCGCCGAGGTAAAAAGCGCTTACCGCAGGTTGGCAAAGCAATTCCACCCGGATAAGAACCCCGGAAGGGAGCAAGAGGTGGAGCCAAAATTCAAACTCATCAGCGTGGCTCATGAAATTTTGATAGATGAAAGTAAACGGTGCTCTTATGACCGAACGCTACAAGTAGAAGCGAGCCGGCGTGCTCGACCAAGTAATGTTGAACAACGCCAACAAAATGCCTATAAAGAATATCTTATGAGAAGGGCAAAAAAACAGGTTAGCGCTCAATGCCGATTGATACTTGTGGAACTGCTAAACGGAAATCCGCATACGGCGGTGGACATCTACGAACAATTAAAAACAAAATTCCGTGATGTTGACCTGACACATTATATGAGCTACGCTGATAGCAGAGATTGTGAATACCTGCTCGCCGAAGCATACCATTCGTTAGGAAAATACATAAAAGCGGCTACGCTATATGAAGGACTACTCCAATGTGAAAAAGTACGCCCATATTTTCAAAACTTCACAAAAGAGATAAAAGCCAAACTTAAAGATGTTTATTTTCGCCGACTCGCTAAACAAGCAACGCCAGAAGAATCTATCGCATACTTTCATAAGATTCTTGATTTGGGATTATCAAAACGTGAATCTGCATGGGCTTATAAAAAATTAGCAGAGTCCTATTTTGAAGCTGATAAACTACAAGAAGCCCGTGAGGCACTGCAAAAAGCCTTTCACATTAACCCACATTTGACAGGCGCAAAAAAAATCTGTGGAAAATTAGGTATATGTCCGCCTCTCAAATAATTATATCTGCTCACCGCAATACAGTCAAGCAAGAAATATTAGAAAATGTCCTCTTCAATCACAACACTCCTTCGTTTATCATTGTCTCCAGCGGATAATCCTCTATCTCCAACGGCAACTCAATTAACGCCCTTCTTCGCGAGGATTCCATAACTGCCATCAACACTTCCAGCGCTTTCCTGCCTTGTCTGCCGCTTAAAATGTGTTCTTTATCCTCCTCAATACATTCGACAAGCGCCTGAATCTCAAGTTTGAAGGGATTTTCCCCGCTTAATTCAGGAACGTGCCAGTCCTTCTCACCTTTCTGACGGACACGCAAAACGTATCCGGGGACGTTCACTTCGATTCTACCATCCGTACCGAGGATATACGCTCGCTGGTAGCCGGGCAGGGAAGCCCTACCTATCTCAATTAATCCGCGAACTCCGCTCTCAAACTCAAAGTAACCGATGGCAGCATCTTCGATGTAGTGTCCATATCGGGTGCGTTTCTGGTGAGCGTCCATCTGCCCCATCACCCACTTGATGGGCGAATCGTTGGCATAGAACCGCAAAAGGTCAACGTTGTGAGTGCCGTCCGAGAGCAAGTCGCCGCCGCAACAACCGTGTACTGAAAATAACTCGCCGATTGCGCCGGATTCAATCAACTCCTTTGCTTTGACGTATTGTGCCTCAAAACGCCTTTGATGTCCGATAGCCAATTTTGTCCCGTGCTTATCGCAAGCCTCTATCATCTTATCAGCTTCGGCTAAATTTACTGACATCGGTTTCTCGCACAAAATGCCTTTTGCGTGTGCTTCCGCCGCTTTTACGGCCATTTCGCCATGTAGAGGCGGCCATGTGCAGATGGAAACCAAGTCAAGAGATTCCTTATCTAACATTTCCGTATAATCGGTATACAGATTTTTTACGTCGTATTCAGCAGCGAATTTATCCAACTGTTCCCTGCTGATGTCCGCCGCGGCTACAATTGGCAAACCAGCTTGTTTGTAACCATTTGCATGCGCTCTGGATATGCCGCCTGTGCCGATTACACCTACTCTATATTCTGTTGACATGTTATTCCTCCATAATTTTTAGGCACAGAAACCGAGTTTTTCAGAAAAACTCGGTTTCCAGTCCCACTTTTCTTCACATGTGTTTCTCCAACGCCGTTCTGCTACTCGAATCCAGTCTGCTATAATCGGTGATTTCGTATCGGTTTCCGTCCACATCCCTGATAATGACTCGATTCGGTGGAATCATTCGCACGTCCTCCCGATAGCGAACTTCAAAAGTACGCGTTCCTTTGTCCGTTTCCACAGTCCATTGGTATGAGCCAAAGTCGGATTTAATCTTACTGATTTGTGTTATCCTTGGCGTAAAATAACTCATTTCCAACTCACTGGCAAGTATTTCACGCGACTCTTTATCAAGTTCTCGCGTATCGCGGATGACGCCGATCTCTTTCTGGCGCGGAGCGCGTGGCTTGCCATGAGGCCTACTCGGCTCTGCTTCACCCTCCTGTTTCTCAGCCTCTTCTTTATCCGAATCGGAAATTCCCTTTAAACTTATGAAATGCCAAGGGGCAGAAATCGGAAAGACACGAACAGCTTTCACATCAGAGTATTCGCTAACCCCGTCAATGTTTAATTTGAGCGCGTTAAAATTATCGTTTGATATGGTTATTTTTTTTGGTTCCAAAAAATTGATTTCGGTTTCGAGACTCAATGAAATATTCCTCCATTAGTTTTTGATTTATTGCAATGCCAGCCTGCTCTATTTCAGCACCAGCATCTTACGCGTCGCCGTAAATTGCCCCGCTTGAATACTGTAGAAATAGACTCCGGTGGCGGTGCGTTCTCCCGCTTCATTTCTGCCGTTCCAATGAACGGCTTTTTCTTTGCCAATATACGAACCGGCGTCCTTCCTGCCAATGTGCAAAGTTCTGACAAGCCTACCCCCAACGTCGTAGATTTTTATTGTGACGTTTGCATCATCCGCCAACTGATATGGAATCCACGTATCAGGGTTAAACGGGTTCGGATAATTAGCGAGCAAAGCAGTTTTGCTCGGCAGAATCTCAATGCTGCCATCTACTTTAACAATGCGTTTGACCTCATTGAGGCGGGCATCAACAATGCGCAATGGAAAAACACTACCGTCTGCGACATCGTCTGGCACATCAAATTCGATATGAATATGGAGCGCATTGACTGAATTAATGCCAGTCTCTTTTGATTGTAAAAGCTCTGCTTTTGCGGCAATCGGTTTCATACCCGCAAAAGCGAACCGTATCTTACCATTTTCAACATTTCGCTCAAAGGTCAAACCCGCTATCTTGGGGATTACATTGGCTTTCAGAGCTTCATCGAATTCAACTACAAATTCCCCGCCCAATATTCCCTCACCTTCCAATGTCACCGGCACTCTTACCTTTTCGCCCGGTTTAGCGCGTACATTTCCAACACTCAGTCGGAAGACAGAGTTGTGCGTGGTTTGAACACCGGCATGAGTAGACGCGGGTGACATCGTCCCACCCTCGGCCGGAAATTCCCCTTCGATGCCTACCACGCGGCGTAAAATCAACGAAGCGTCAAGTCCGCTGATTGTGCCGTCATTGCTGACATCCGCGAGAAGTTGCGCCTCATCGGAAAGCGTGATTAACCCCACCAGATGTTGCAAAATCAGTGTAGCATCAAAAGCGGTGATGGTGCCGTTGGCACTGACATCGCCGTAGTCGCGCGCTCGGAACATCCCCACAAAATCTCCTGCAAGTCCGTTGCCAGCCCGGTCTTTTACGCCCAACGCGCCGCCCCTCACTGTAACGTAGTAGCTTGTGCTGTAGGTAAGCGGGTTGGCAAGCGTATACTGGATTTTTGTGGAATCTATCACTGCGAAAGTACCGTCGATAGGATTGCCCTCGTCATCTTCAACGGTGAGCATTTCAGTTGTCAAGGTTGATTCGTCCATCTCTTCGCTGAAAATTAGTTCAATCACCGATGTGTCAACCGGGACACCCGTTGTGTTGTTGGATGGTGTCATCGTGACGGTAGGAATCGTTGTGTCAGGCGGATTGGCATCGATAACTGTGATTGACAGATAGAGCGTGCCCGTTTCACCGTCGTTATCGGTAGTGGTGATTTCAAGAGAGTAGATGTTCGGCGCGACCGTTTCCGGGACGGTGATATTCGTCAGCCCGTAAATTCCGTCGTTTGCTTCGCCATCGCCATTGTTGCCGTCATCAAGGAGTTGTGCAGCATCCAAACCGCCTATCAGGGTCAAATCTATTTTTACATTTGCGAGATTTTCAAGTCCGTCCGGGTCAATTATAGTCGCCCTGAATGCGATTTGTGTCGTTCCATCGTTGGGAACGATGTTCGGTTCTATCGCCGCCAAAGTAATCTGCGGGGAACTTGACACAGTGATGTCTTCGCTGGTGACTGTCAAGCCGTCCTCATCTTCTATCGTCAAGGTGTGAGTGCCTTTGGTTTTGAATGTGACGATAAATTTGTGTTCGCCGCTATCGCCGCGATGAAAAGTATAGGGTTCTGGAAGTTGTGCATTCTCATCGGTTGAGGTAAATATGACTGTGCCTGTGTAGGTTGAGACCAAAACATCACCGTTCTTTGCGGACAACGTAACCTGCGCAGAACCGTTAATCGGACACGCTGTCGGTACATTGAGTTCTAACTTGTTAGCAACTATCTGGGTATCTGCGGTTGTGAATCCAAGCGAGATGTCATCTGCCAGAATCTTGCCGGCAACATCGCGGATTCCTCCTTCGCCACCGCGAATTGTCAAAGTATAAGCAACACCCGGCAACAGAGATGCTCTCGGTTTGACGCTCATTGTCTTATTTTCGACTGTCAAAACCCCTTCGACGGGGATGTCGCTTTCATCGTTTCTGAGTTGCACAGCACCGAGATTTACCGTGTCTGGTTCGATATTTTTGCTGAAGGTTGTGGTAATTTTGTCAACGGGACTGACATCGCCTGCGCCATCTGCTGGATTGCTCGCCACAAACTCGAAGGCATCCGCATCGACAGTGAAACTTGATTGCCCGTCGCTGCAATTGCCGGCCGAGTCGCAGATATGAACGTACAGGACGTAACTTCCAGCGGCAAGCGGTTGCTCAAATTCGTAGGTGATGACGTTTGCAATCGCATCGTAATGTTCGGCGATGTTTGTGTTGTCAATGAGCGTCAGATTTTGTGTTCCGTCGTTCAGGATGACCGAAACGGTGGATTGTTCGATTGCAAGGAAATCATCTATCGCAATCTCGATTTTGGCATTTGGTCCGACGGTGCTTCCGTCCTTTGGCGCGATGCCCATTGCCGGATTTTTTGTGTCGATGCCGATTGCGTAGGTACCTGAATGGCTGATGTTCGCAAAGACCGAATTTCCTTCTATGTTTGGCGCGCCACCAATCTGCGTCCATCGACGGATTGAGTCGTCCCACCAGAATATCCGCAACGCTGGCTCATCTGTCTCGGAAAGCCCAACGGCAGCTAAATCATCGGCGGAGTAGTAGAGCATCAATTCGAGCGTATCTTGGTAATCCCAAATAACTTCGCCATTCTCATCTTCAACGTTGACCAGCATGCTCTGTCCAACTGTTGCCGCGTGTGGGTCAAGTTCGTTTTGTTGGCGCATACCAAGCAAATGTTGGCGTGCTTGTCGTGAAGTACCAAATGCTTGCATCCCTGCGGAACCACCGGCGGATTTGAATGGAACCAAACTTAGTACGTGGTTACCGAATGCTTGAGCTCTGCTCGTAAGTTTGCCAACCGCTTTGTTGGTTGCGTCCACAGCATCCACGACGGCATTTCCAACGGCATCGGCAGCTTTTTTGAAGTAAGCTAAAGTGCTTTCAATGACAGGCGCAGCTTCTTTAAGGGTATCCTCAACGATGTGCTCGACGGTATAAGGGTCAAAAAAGTCATTGCTGTAACCTGACTCCAACACATATTCAAGCCCTCCGATTTGGACGCCGCGCTCGACATCATAGCATTTGTGTTGCTCGTAATCAATAGAACCGCTAAAACCGAAGGAAAGTCCTGCTTTCAGCTTGAGTTCAAGGGCAAAACTAAGTTCGTCAAATTCATCGTGTTCCTCTCGGTAGGAGGAATTACCGATTGCGTTTACCATTCCCTTGAGTTCTTCAATGAACAGAGGCGAATTTCCAACTCCCAAAACGGGCAACGGGTTGCCAATACTGAGCGCAAGCAACCCGCCTGCAACAGTCTTTTGATTGTCCAGAAAAGCATCGACAACTTCATCATCAAGTGTGAAAATCTGTGTGCGGTGAAGTGAGCCATCACCTGTGCCTAACGAAAGTTCGGCCGCTTTATCACCAAATGGCTTGATTCGTTCTGATAGCGTCAATTCCCTCTCGGGCCCAAGCCAGCCAAGTACCTTGAGTTTTAGTGGACGGGTGCCTGCCAAAGCTCCAGGATGTCCTATCTGTTGTGTCACTTCAAGCCTCGGTACTAACGTATCCAATCGCCCCTCAAATTCACCAAAGACGATGGTATCATAAATCGACCAATGCGGAATTTCCGCGCCCAGAGACACGCTGGCGTTTGCGCCTAATAACGTTCCGCCCAGTTGCAAGCCTCGCCCCGCTGCTACGTTTTTCAGGAAAGGCACACCTTTGGCAACGCTTCCCTGCGGTCCCAGCACTAACGTCCCGACGTTTGCCTCTCCTTCAGCGATAAATACCACGCTTGCGGCATCAAATCCGCTTTCGATACCAACTCCGTAGATATTTGCGAGCGCGTCAATGACGAGACGGCTCGCAGGATTTCGGAGGATGCCAGCAGTATCAAGTTGGTCTAAAAGCAGAACGGCAATTTGACCGTAAGACTGGTCAAAGTTGGGATACCTGAATCTATCCCCGATAGCAAGTCCTGCGCTGCCCGCCGCGCCTGCTAATTCGGCTTTACCGCCGATAAGCCCCAATTTGAAACTTGCCCCAACGCCAACCTCTGCGCCTATCTTCCCGTTTAATTGTCGTTCTAAGATTAGCGTGTTTCCAAAGTCCGCATCTGCGGCATTGACAAGGATCTGAACTCCCAAGCTGCCACCGATGTCGCCTTTTCCGCTAAAGAGAACACCATTTATGGAACCGCCTAATTCCCACTCCTTCGCCCATTCACGCGGCATAACTTCCACGCCAAAACTCGGCAACGGGGTAGCAACAGGAAACGTTTGCCCGCTAAACTCAACGCTGATTACGGGAAGCGAGAACTCATAAGAACCCGGTCCCACATTGCCCACGTCAAACGGGATGCCGACGATGCCGTATCCGTTTATCTCAGCGGAGGATTCAGCAGCACCCTGCGCCGTGTCAAGGTGGACTACCGCGTTTTTGATAAGCTCTTCGCCCGATTTGACCTTGTAGTGGCGGTGCAGAATACCGCCTTGCATTATCTCCGACTTTTCGCCTTCCGCCGGCAAAAAGTCTGAAAAGACGACCGGCTCCGAGATGGAGATAATTTCGATTGTGCCGTCTTGCGTCTGCACAGCCAATGCTTGCCCGCTTGCTCCTGTCGCGCTGACGTTGGTGAGATGCAGGGCAATCTGGTTTTGTGCTGAATCGGAAATTTTGAAGGTGATGTAGAGCGTCTTTCCGCCGCCAAACGGCATATTGCCTGTCAAGTCAAATATCACGAACCCAGGCTGGCTGGAATCAACACTGCCGATGCTGATAGCAGAGACAGTTGATGTTGCGTCAACGTAAGTCAACTGCGATGATTCAAAGGATATGGCAAAATGAGCGGTATGAAATTCCGTTTCGCTCATTGAAAATGGCACGCCCACATTTTGCCCCACTACACCCGAAGCGTCTGTCAGACTGAATTGAGTTACCACCGGTGGAACATAATTTGTAACCGGATTGGCGTTCAGTGAAGTTGACCGAACGTAGACAGTTATGTAATTGCGGCTGGAGGTGGGATGCGGGCTGGTGTAAGTCAAATGCCATTCTCCGCTACTCTTTCGGGGGGTGAAAGCAATGGATTTTCCATTTTCTGTTACCTTTTTGAAATCACCTACGCCAATCTTGTCGATGAGGGAAGCGGGTTCAGTGCTAAAGACAAGCGTCACTTGCGGATAAGTCGATAGCTCATCTATCCTAATTCCGGCGGTGTATTCCGGTGGTTGCCGCAGATTAAGCACAAACGGACTGCTCAACGCTGAATGGCTCGCGTAAATCTTCGTATCTTCGCGCACATCCAAACGAAAGGGCTTGCTCAAGGCCCGATGCGTCAACGCCCGCTGCGAATCGTCGCGGGTGTCAAGCATGAAACTTGCGCTGTTTCGCCAATGGCTCAACGCCCGTTGCGAATCGTCGCGGGTGTCGAGTGTAAAAGGCGGACTTTGTTTGAAATGAGTCGCGGCGTAAGCTAAAAAAATCACCGCAAATAATGCAATTAGAGACAGTGAAATCCAGAATAATCGTTTTTTGGTCATTTGTTATCATCTCCTAATACACCGGTGTCAGAAACCGGGTTTTTTTGGAAAAAACTCGGTTTCCAGGGGGTGTTCCCCCTTCGGAATTCTGCGTTAGCCTACTATCCGTCGGGGGAACGGGTTATATTCGGCTGGCATTGCTACCAACACAGGAGCCAAGCCTTGGACATTCAGATTGCACACTCAATGTGACACTCAGATGAACTGATTGGCACATCAACTCCGGCGTAGCCGGGGAAATCCCGACTGAGTTCTGCACAGTTTTGCGTAGTCAGGGACAGCCATGCGTATCAAGTTAAGGTACACAAACGCCTTGAACTCAAGTTCAGGCTGAAAGCTAAAGTCCACTCAAAGTGGACTAAAACTTAGTCTTAGTCGTCTTTGAGACGACTTC
>CAZRLY010000120.1:0-17289 GCA_964601015.1 uncultured bacterium | reverse complement strand
GAAATATCAGGGGTTAATCCGTTAGCAATATCCAAAGTCAGTTCTGGGAGAGGCTCAATTTTCTCATTCTCAAGCAACTGACGAAGGATCTGAATAGAAATATAACTATGATTGAGTGAAGTCATTTCTTCATCCTCTTTATCATCTTCAATACTCGGCATATATCTTACACCTTCCTTTACACATTTGAACGGCTTGAGCCTAACTTGTTATTATACGGCAAAAATTCCTTATAGCTCTGTCAATTTTGGTTTGACGGGTTACACAATCGTAGGTAGGATATGGTTGGAAACCTATCCGACAATTAATGTGATAATAATAGTCGGGTAGTGTTGCTCACATACCCGACCTACCACAACCTATCAATGCAATCTTGACAGAGCAATAGTATCAATATTCAGAATTTTTGCCGTATATCAATATTGAAACAATTTCTAAAATATGCACAAACGGCAATAATTAAAATTTGGTAGCTTTTGCTTGAGACTTTAAACCAACTATCAATTTTAGCAGGTTTTCATCCTTTTGACAACAAAAATGCTAAATGAGGAAGTGTCTAATTCGTAATTCGATTTAATCGCTATCCTGCTTGAGCCGCCCCCATATTGCTCTGAGCTTGCCAGCAGGGGAGACCGGATATCCAGCAGGATTAAACCAGTCAGGTTGATAGTCGGGTGCGGGGTGGTTTGTCAGGTTGCGTGGATTGTTCCCATCGGCATCCATGACGTAGATTGCACTATTCTTAGCACCATCCCGACTTGATACGAAGGCAATCCTTTGACCGTCAGGTGACCAAGCTGGGGACGAGTCACCCGCGGGATTGTTTGTTAGGTTGCGTAGATTGTTCCCATCGGCATCCATGACGTAGATTTCCTTGTTCCAATCCCTCTCCGATACGAAGGCAATCTGGGCTTGACTGATTTGACTAAATGACAAGAAGGCGACCAGAGTCGCAACTTGGACAAAAACTTTGTGTTTCATAATTAACCCCATGTCTTTAGATTTTATCTTTAGAGCGGTGGAGCAGAAGCCTTCGGAACCCCGCTTCGCGTTCTCGCATCTAAATACGCTAAAGCGTCGGTGCTGGTTTATTTTAATTTTCAAGCCTGCCTGTTTGCCTACCTTCTTTTTGGCAGGTGCGGGCGCAGACAGGCAAGGATTGCTTCCTACTTGATTGCTGCCCAGGTTTTTGCGAGTTTTGTTGCCCTCGTTGGTGCGAGTTTCTCTTCCGCAACCCATTTACCATCCACGCAAACATAGGTAACACCGTTTTTTTCAAACGTCTCACCGTCTTCACATGCTGGCTCATTCCCATCAGGGTTTTTGTCACCATCAGGCGTTTTGCCATTACCTGTCCCTTCGCAGGGCTTCATGGGCAGTGCGTCCCCATCCGGCGGATTGTCAAGAACAGGTTCGATTTCTGCGCGACGTTCTTGAATAAAAGTGCGAGTAAAAGTGCGGACATCGCTCTTACCAGACTTATCAACCTGAATATCATTGGCTACGATGGGAGCAATGAGCGTTTCCATGCGGTCGAGCTCTCCCAACAACTCGTTTTCGTTCCAGACTGTGGCGAGTATCTGCCGCATGGCAGCCACATATTTATCCCGTGTTGCCGGCAGCATGTAGAGTCGCCGCGCCAGCATCGCTCTGGCAAACACCAATCTGGAGCCATATTTCGCACTTTGCGTAAAGGTTCCGTCCACTCCCCAGGGTATGAACTCCATCAGCCCTGTGGTGGGATTAAAGTAGACGAAAAAATTGTTCGTGCCTTTGGTATACCCATCCATGTGGTTGATGAGCACTTCAACTGCCCAGAAGTTCATAAACCTATCAATGTTGATGAGTTGTGATAGCGCAGCCTCTAATTGTTCATCGGGAAGTTCCAGTGCAACTTGTATGGCGAGAATGGCATTTCGGCCCGGGGCATCTTGGTTGGTTTTTGCCTCGAAGGTAGCAGTCCAACCCTCGCGAAAATCGCTAAGTGTACCCTCATAGAGACAGCCATCATTGTCAGAAAAGTGCCGGGCAAGGAAGCGTTTTTTGATACTCTCAACATTAGAAAACAGCCCCAGGTTTTGACCATTGACCGTTACATGAGCAAAGTTGCACCTTGGTGCCGGTACGCCCGCTTTACGGAACAAGCTATATGCAAGGCACTGTCTGACAAACGTCGGGTCTTGCTTGTTGTTGTTGAGCGTCAGCCGGTCGAGTCCAAACAGTTCCTGTCCCTCGACATATTCGTCGAACTTGATCTTGAGTGACGGTTTGTTTTCATCCAGTGAACCTATGAATCCTTTCTTTCGAATACCCACATTATGAAGTACCTCGCCATTGACTGTGACGGTGCCTGTTCTGTAAGTGAAAGGGCTGTAAAAGGGTTCTGACAAGCAGTCCTCGCCGAATAACTTGTCAACGTTGCGAGCCTGCTGGGTGCGGATAAAATCCCAGTCGGCGGGGGCCATCTCGATGTTTACTTCGACGATTTTCGCCGGGTCAAACAAACCGTCACACGTATTTCCATCGGGCCCAACAGGTAGAAAATTGTCGCAGGCATTGATAATCAATACGATGCCGCATAAAACAAAGGGCATAATGAAGAGTTTGGTTGCAGTTTTCATCAAACTATCCTTTCGTATAAAATTTGAGGACAAATCGAATTCATAAATAGATAGGGAAGGGTAGCAGAAGTCGCCGGACTTCTGAACAATTCCGCAAGTCTGGCGACTTACGCTACGTGGGCTTTTCTTTGAATTCGTCAACACAGATTAAAACTCAATCTGTGCTTGCGTGGCAAATTCGATTATCGTATCGCCTTGTTCAGGGATTCGCACGTTCGGGCAGAATTGTAGACGTGCGTTTTTGTAAAAATAGAGATTGATGCAGGGCGTTATAGAAACTATTGCGTCATCATCGTCTGTATCGTCGTCAGCGTACTCCACCCGTCCACCTGATTCCACAGCGACAATTGCATGGTTTTTAAACTCCCGTTTATACAAAAAAGTTGCGTATAAACTGAGCATTCGAGTATCAATTTCAATTTGCGGTTTATTGCCGATAAGCCCTTCAATTACAGCACTAAATCCACCACGAGCAATTGATAAGTCTGCACCATAAGCTGACACGCGTTTGTCGATGGTGAAGCATTCTGTAAACGCATGTGAAGACGCGTTGAATGCCATTTCCAACCATTTTTTCGGCTGTCGCCCTTTTCCTTCGGAAAACCCCGACTTTCCCACCCAATTTAATTCGAGCCGTCCGACAAAGTCTTTTGCATTGTTGTCATCAATCAGCTCATTATTGCCAACACCAGTACCGTTAAACACGCCGATTTTAAAATCCACACGTTTATGAGGTTCAAGTCTGACAATCAATCCAATATCTCTGCCGAGATAGCGATTAAAATACTCTTCGACACAGAGCGGACGATTGATTATTGCCGATTTGCGTGCAGCTTCGAGTTGTGCATAACTAAATGGCTTTTTGATTTGACCAACTTTCAGCGACAGTTGAGGCGAGATTTTATACCTCAAATATAAATCTTCAGCTTCAACTTTCTCCGTATTTGCAGAAATCTCGAACATTGTCGAAAGAGAATCCGTCAAATCGGCATCGAGTTGCAAGCGAGACCGGCCGATTGTGAAAGTATTAGACGGCTCGGCATCGTCTTCGTTCGTCGCTCTGAATTGCGCCTGCACATAGCCACTAATCGTGGTTTTCGCCACTTTAGATTTAACGTCTGGCTTTTTCGCATCGCAGTATGTGCTGAACAATGCAAATGATATGAACGATACGAATAGCCCAAACGCCCTTTTTGGTAATAACATAAATTTTAACCTCCTCATTGTTGTCCATCCAAAGATAAAACTTGTCTATCTTCGGTGTCAGCAGATTTACGATGGCCCTTGGCAATTCCGGTGGAATCTGCACCACGGAATCGCGGGCAATTTTATCCTGAACTTGAGTTCAAGGCATTTGTGAAGCCCAAATCATCTAAAACCTTTCTCATAATGAATCCCTGGTTTTGCCTGATGTATTGTTTCATTTACCACCTGAATCAGAACTTTCGTTCTTGTCATCTAACTTAGATTTCATGTCCGTAGCCATCTGTTTCCGTTGTTCGGGAGAGGCATTTCTCCAGGCCCTTGATTGTTTCAAGTTTGTCCAAGCCTCTATTTCTCGCTTTGAGTATGTTCTTTTACCTGTTGATTTTCGACCATCCCGCCTTTGACCTTTACCTTGATATGCCGACGGCTTACGATTTTTGGGGCTGTTCTTGGTGCTTTCCGAGCTTCCACCCTTCCCCTTAGAAGACTGTCCTACCAAAGGAGTCCAGCCGAGTTGCATGACAAAACTTTCTCCATTTTTAGCGTTAGTCAACTTCACCTTGTTCGCCGAAATCTCCTCTACTTTATATCCATTGCCAATGATGTCCCCTTCAGAGACAAAAAAGACTTCAGGATTTCCTGCGCGCGTTATGATTGCCTTTGCCTTTTTCGAGGAGCTCTCAATTACAGTGCCCGCCAGCTTGAATGGATTGTTCGGTTTCTTCTCTTCCCAGCCCAACGGCCGAAACAGGTTTTTATCCACTATCTCCTGGTA
Organism: uncultured bacterium; assembly: GCA_964601015.1. GTDB lineage: Bacteria > Poribacteria > WGA-4E > DTYX01 > CAZRLY01 > CAZRLY01. Next base: position 12,687 of record CAZRLY010000120.1, on the reverse strand, counting down.
CTCGGCGAGTGGGCTATTCTTTTTCGACTTGTGTTGCTTGAGTGCTTCTACCTTTTTAGGCGGTTTCTTAGTTAGCGTCTTTCTGTTCCTTTTTAACGTCGGAACATTGGACTTCTCTTTCATCTTACCGAGGGACTTTCCCATATCCTGTGTTTTTGTTTTTCCTTCCACCTGAACAAAATTCGTTGAAAAATACAGCGTCAAAACACCTGCTATGATGAGCAGGATGATTTGTATTGTAAGAAATGTTGGTTTTCTGGTTTTCATCTTTTCACCTTACCTTTTCATCTTTATTTTGGATTAAACCAGTCAGGTTGATAGTCGGGCGCGGGATGGTTTGAAGGCGTTTAATTCATCATCCACGGACACGTATCCTTTTGAGGACAGTGTGCGCAACCATACTTCTTTGATATTAGTGGCAGTACCAGGAATGCATCTATTGCAAAGAGAAGAAACAATATCAAAATTAAGGGGGAAAATCCCATGAAAAGAGACGTAACGCTCACTACCGTAGGGATGCCCCACAGAGGAAAGATTACGGGAACGTGCTTCTTGAACTTCTCATTGAACCGGTTTCCGTCCATCTTAGCTCTGATTTTGGGAGCTATCTGTCCGTATCCGCACGGACAAGTACGGGTGTCAAAAAAGTGACAATAGGGGCAGATGAAGACGATAAACCATAGCGTGCCCATAATACCATAAACAATGAATCCTCCAAAAGTAATCCATCCCCAGACTGACATCTCAAGGACGAAGAGAAGGATGGTGGCACCAAGCAATGTCATGATGATATATGGGAGATTGTCTATCATTTCCTGAAAATGGGTGTATTCATGTTCAGGACGGTAATTCTCACAATCTATTCTGCCCTTCGACGTTTTCAACTGTATAGTTTCTTTGCCTTCTGTCTTTGGTAACTTATTTGCTGGAGTGTCGTCTAAATTTTTATTATCCATTTTGCCACCTTCAATTGGCTCATGTAAAAACGCTAAATCAGTGTAAGAATGGCTCAAATCCATGCTGTAACAGGATTTAAGCCGTATTTTACTTTCCTTCGTGTGTTTTTTCTTTGACGATCTAGTGCTCTGTCAAGATTGTATTGATAGTTGTGGTAGGTAGGGTATGGTGGGATACCTACCCATGCGTATCAAGTTAAGACGAAGCAAACGCCGGTTGAGTAGACTCGGAACGCCAGTGAAGAACCGTATCGAAACCAAGTGAGCGGGACACGCCAATGCTTGCGATACGAACTCCGCTTGGTTTCGATACGACTCTCCGATGAAGCCCGCAGGTGAAGCCCGACGACTGGCGTCTTACGGCGACTTCGTCTTACGGCTCGGAGCGAAGCGGAGAGGCTTCACCCGACTTCGTTCCGAGTCTACTCAACCGGCGCTCACTCATATCCGTCCCTTAACTCCCACAGGTCGGGGAGAGGGGAAAATTGCCTTAGGGTGTGTGAAAAGTAGGTTGGGTTGAGGCACGAAACCCAACGAACGCCATTTCTTCACCCGTTGGGTTTCGCTTTCGCTCAACCCAACCTACATGGGCATTCAAGGGACTTCTCACACACGCTCTTAGCCCGATACGGGCGATATGTTTATAGAATCAGCCTATCAGCATCTGAAGCTCCAGGAGCGATATCTTGTTTGACGGAACATGCCGCCCCGATGGGGCTTTGGACAATTTGTGTTCCTCATTGCTATAAACATTATGCTCCTACGGAGCGGGGTAGAATTCCGTTAAGTTGATGCCAATGGGTAGTCTTGCGGACATACCCCACCTACGATTATGTCACCCTGAATTAACCTACCCATTTAGTGTAAACTCTTCTTACCCTCCATATCCAGCCATCGTTACTTGCTGCGCACCTTTCCTTTCTTCGCCTCTTCGGCGGCCAGATTGAGTGTGACACGATGGTACTGTGTCAAGTTGGCAAAGGAGTCCCGAAATTGCTCGCCGGTGAAAATGACCGTTGGCCACTCATCTTTATCAAGGCCTGGGAACTCAATGAGAAACGTGGCCTCAAACTCGCCGTCGTCGCGAGTCTTGCCCATATAGTATCCGGTGATGTTGAGCGGAAGTCCCGACATGGTTTTGGACTTGCTCTTTTCCGACTTTGATGCCTTCGGTTTGCTAACGATTTCTGGTAGCGGAGCCATCTCGTAACCCTCAGCAAAGCAGTAGAGATGCGTGAGGGAGCGCAGAATTATGTTATTGCCAGCGACTGCCGGGGATGCGATGAAGCTCGCGTCGAACTCGTTTTCGGCAAGCAACTGAAATTCTCGCTCCGCTGAAATAACCGACACTTTTCCTTTTTTGCTAAAAAAGTATATCTTTCCTGCGGCATACAGGGGCGATGCCCAGTATTCACCGCGAATCCGGTCTCTCCAAACCATGCTTCCGTCCTTCGCCTCCAAACAGAATACCCCACCACCGTTATTAATCCAGAACATTAGCTCGCCCACAATCAGTGGCGATGGTATTTCGGGCACACTTTTGCGAGTGCTCCAAGCAATGTGCGTATCGGTGACGTCACCGGTACCTGAGGGTCGGACGGCCAGCAAGCTTTTGGCTACGCCAGTAGTGAAATAGACGAGACCGTGTTCGAAAATCGGACGGCACGCTACGTTAAAGCCCATATTGGGATGACGAACACGCCAGAGTTCTTCGCCGGTGTTCGGTTCGTAGGAGAAGGTGACTTCGGGCCCAGGGCTGATCAATTGCTTCTTTCCTTGATACTCGATGATTGTTGGCGTTGCATAGGACTTCCTGTTGTCACCCGGCTTTTCTTTTTTGGTCTCCTCGATATCGTCATCGGAGAAGCCTTCCGCCTTGAGCATGGCAGCCATATCTGATCCGGCTACCCGATTCTGCAGCCACAGGGTTTCGCCGGTGTTCTTGTCCAGGGCTGCAACAAACTGAACATCGACCCCATCAAAGGTGAGGAAGAGTGAATCGCCGTCGATAATCGGCGATGATGCGGGGCGCACACGATGGTCACAGTTTAGAGCCCGACGCTCCCAAAGCTTCTCGCCGCTTTTTGTGTCCAGGCAGGCAGTGCCATAGGTGCCAAAGTGAACATATACACGTCCATCCTCCACAACAGGAGTAGGCGTTGCGTGGCTGTTCAAATCCGGGTATTCCAGTTGCGGCTGTGCTACATCGAATACCTTGATGTCGTGTATGATTTCGCCGCTGTTCAAGTCCACACAAATGGCAAACAATTCCCTGCCATCCTCAAGCGCGGTCGTCAACCAAATCTGATCGCCCCAAACAACCGGTGACGACCACCCCTTGTCGTGAATCGGCGTTTTCCAACGTATGTTTTTCGTTTCGCTAAACTCCACCGGCAGATTGGTCGCAAGGGCTTTGCCGTCTCCATTTGGGCCACGGAACTGGTTCCAGTACTTTTCATTTGCCGGGTGATGACCTTCAGTTGTTTTGGCAAGTACGCTATTGCCCGAAAACATTATCCCTAAAGTTACTACAACAAATGCCAAGATGCCAGGTGTAATCCACCATGATGTCTTCATAATCTTATTCTCCTTGTTTAATTTGAATGTCCAAACAAAATGTTTTCTCATGATAAACATCTCCTTTTAGATTTCAGTATTAAAGTTTATGTTCCGGGTAGCATTGGTCCCTGACCGATGCGGTGGCAGTCAGGGACTGCCGCTACCCAAAACGTTAGGTTTATTTTTGAAAAAGATTTTGGTTTAGAAAACTTCGATTCAGGGTCATATTCCTTTACTATCGTAGTAGCTTTCTTAGTGATATCCGAAACCTCGTTGCGCTCTACATTACTTCTTACCACCACCAGAACTCTTACCGCCACCACCAAAACTCTTACCACCACCACCAGAACTCTTACCACCACCCAAGCGAGGATTGACCAAGCGAGGATTGACAACATTACTAAAGATCGAACCAAAAGTATATCGTAAACCGATTGAACCATAATAGCTATATTGCGTTGAGAGTTGCCTGCGATGTAAAAGGACGTCCTCTTGTGACAAATCCCCTCTTCGTAAAGCTAACTGATCATGAATCCTTGATACACTACCAGATAAATTAATAGAAAATCCTTCAAGCAATCGAATATTCAAATTACTGGAAAGATTCAAATGGTTTTTGCTAAAATCATGAAAATGATGCCTCTCTTCTGGGGTGCAACCCCATCTGAACTGAATGTAAGGTTTATTTTTGAAAATCTTCTATAATTCGCCAATGTCACATTAATTTGGTCTAATATCTGCTTCTGAAATTGCCTAACCCCGTAAGGGGTGAAATGTTTATAGTTGAACGTCAACCAAGCAATCAAAACTCCGTAGGAGTGGCATGTTATTATCTTAATTCATGACTGTTCCCATATTCAATCCAATCAAAAACATATTTGTCGTCGTATTCTTAAATTTCCACTCCATAAAGTACATATCACTCCTACGGAGTTTTAAACGGTTTGTTTGGCGTTTAACTATAAACATAACACTCCTACGGAGTTTCCATGCAATGAAGATATATCATATAATACTCTTATGTCAAATGTGATGTTGGCGAACTAAAATTAAAAATTTCGGTTTAGAAACCTTCGCATTCAGGGGCATATTCTTCTACTATTTTAGTTTCTTTTTTCTTAGTATCAGGGTAGGAAATAAGCCCGCCAATGGCATAAATTTTCCCATTTACGACGCTGGCTGATAGATAGGCTCTTGCTGTTGGCATATCAGCTTTCCTCCAGGTATCGGTAGCAGGATGATATTCTGCTATGATAGAAAATGGTTGAAATTCTCGGCTTGTTTCCTTGTAGCCTCCGATAGCATAAACCTTTCCATTCAATACACAAGTCGATAACCCCGATATCCATTTCGGTATATCAGTTTTCTCTGTCCAGGTATCTGTCATCGGAGCATATTCTAACACGCTACTGCTTGCTATAACGTAAATTTTCCCTCCCAATGCTAGGATGGATTTTGATACGCTTCACCATTTCGACAATGCGGAACGTAAAGCCCGATTGCAATTTTTGCTGGTCGAAAGTTGCACTCATGTTGTCAAGCATCTCTTTCTTTAATTTGGCTCTTGCTCTACTAAGATGCTGTCTTATGGTACTAATAGGTTTGCAGAGAAACTGAGCAATCTCCTTGCATTTCATTCCACCAAGGTAGTGAAAGGTCAACACTTCTCGATACATCTCTGGCAGTGAATCCAACGCTTCATGAAGCGATTCATTCCTTAGCCCTTCTTGATAGGAGTCAATCGAAGTAGAAAGCTCTATGGCTTCCTTATTGAGTTTTTACCATTATACCTAATGAGGCGCAAAAGCGAAACTTTATTGTTGAAAAATACCTAATATTTAGACTTTTTTAACACCCACTTGAAGTAAAGAAAAAAAATTAAGTTTTTTTTAGCGTGGAGTTGAAAGATGTCTCAATCTTTTGCACGTTTAAACCGATGTTATTGTATTCCGTCTAAAATGCAATTTCAGGTAAGCGGGCTAATTTGGGCTCGGACGAGGAGAGTATATTGAACGAGGCGAAAGATTCTAATGTGGAATCGGAGTTACGTCGCAATTTTGCTTTGGGATTGATACAAGGTGCTTTTATGCGACTTGCGCATACCTTTATTGAGGGTTCGACTATTTTATCAGCATTTGTATTGCGATTGACTAACTCCGGTGTGATGGTGGGTTTGGTAAATTCGATGATGCCCGCTGGTTGGATGTTACCCCAACTTTTCATCTCAAATCTCATCGAACACAAACCGCACAAAAAACCTTTCTACATACTGGGATTTAGTATCAGGTTGGTTTCTTGGGTTAGTATTTTGTTATTCACTTTGATTATCGGAGATATTAGCTTCAGTACCCTCTTTATCGGTTTTATATTGCTATATGCGATAGCTAATTTGTCAATGGGCATATCCACAGTTCCATTTACGGATATTGTTTCCAAGGTTATTCCACCCACCAAACGTCCACGATTTTTCAGCAGCCGAAATTTTTTGGGAGGGGTAGCAGGTTTTTTAGCTGGATTTCTTGTGAAACACATACTCGAAAAAAATGGCGGCATAGCGTTCCCCAATAACTATGTGTTGTTATTCGGCTTGAGTATTATCGGAAACGCGATAGCTTTTTGCTGTTTCGTGATGATACGTGAGCCGGTCGAACCTGTAAGAAAAAAACGGGTTTCCTTTCGAGAACACCTCAAAATTGGTCCGATGTTGCTCAAAACAGATAGGGATTACCGTATTCTACTCCTCACGCGGGTATTTATGACAATCGGATTTATGAGCAATCCGTTTTACGTGCCTTATGCGCTTTCTAAGTTGAACGCTGAAGAATCTGTGATAGGATTGTTCATTTCGGTTGGCATGTTCAGCGGAATTATTTCTAACATAGCGTGGGCACGCATGGCAGAAAAGCGCGGTTGTCGATTAGTGCTGATGAGTTGCGCTTTCAGTGCGATGTTAGCCCCGTTGGTAGCTGCATCGGTCAAGTACGTTCCAGGTGAGTTTCAAATTCTCACCTTTCTTCTGGTTTTTGCAATCAACAGAATCGTCTACAGCGCGCTTATGATGGCGTGTACTACCTACCTACTTGACATAGCGCCCAGCGAAATTCGACCTACTTATCTCGGTTTTTTGAATACAATCCGTTTTCCACTAACGTTCGCGCCTGTTTTAGCGGGGGGTTTGTTAAAAGTGATTTCGTACCAAACGCTTTTTGTGATTTCAGCGTTATTTTTCGCCTGCGCGTTTTTTTGTGCTCGGTTGCTATCGGATGATAGAGCGCGACGAAACGAGGTTGGAGAAAAGTGACTGGTAGACTGGTGAGTGATTATTGTACCAGTAACCAGTAACCAGTCACAGTATCAACGCAAATACACTGTTGTAAACATTAACTTTAGAAAACTACCTAATATACCAGGAGAAATATTGATGACACCAAAAGAACGAGTTAAGATGACGTTAGCCCATAAAGAACCTGACCGCGTTCCGACGGGCGAGTTTGCAACGGATTACCGCATCGTCGAACAGGTATTGGGCAGGGAAAGTTTCTGGCGTGGCAAGACGAAGATGATTAAAGCGATGTGGGACGGGAGAAGAGACGAGGTTGTGGAAAGCATGAAGAAGGACATCGTTGAGTTCACACTTAAACTGGACTTGGACATGGTGCCTGTGAACATGGTTTACCACAAGGACATTGAAGTCGAAAGGCCGCGCCAGATTGATGACGAAACCTGGGAGGACAGCAGCGGGAACATTTTGCGGTATTCGTCGCTTACTGAAGACATCATAATTCTCAAACGCGGCAATAAACCTGCGCCGCCGGCGAATCCGCTCGGTGCTTTCCCCGACGAATCCGAGATGGAACTTGTAAACTATGTTATTGAAAAATTAGGGGAAACGCATTTTATCTTTGCGCGGCCGGGCGGCAGAGCGGGCGTTGGATACGGTTATACGCAAGGGTTTGAGGCAGGATACATTCGCATCATAGAAGACCCGGGGGGCGTGTTGCGTTCAGGCATGGCTGGCGCAGAAGGACTTGCCACTACCATCAGGCCGTTCATCGAAGCGGGAGTCGATGGTTTTGCAATCGGACAGGACTTCGGGTTTAACACCGGGCCATTTATGTCGCCCAAACACTTTGCAGAACTGTATTTCCCGCCGATGAAGCGGCGTTGCGACATCATCCATGAACACGGATTGCCAGTCTTCTGGCACGCATGCGGCAACAATCGCCTAATTTTAGACAAGATGGTAGAAGCGGGAATGGACTCGTACCAAGCTATCCAACCCATAGAGAAAATCGAAGAAATCAAGAAACTGTACGGCGATAAGATAACACTGTGGGGAGGAGTTTCTACGGACAGCTTTGTTAGCGGAACGCCAGAGGACATTCGCCAGCAAACGCTGTTTTCTCTCAAACACTGCGCGCCCGGCGGAGGATTTATCCTCAGTTCAAGCCATAGTTTGACCGTAGGTACCAAATACGAAAATTACATGGCGATGCTGGATACATTGCATGAATATGGCACTTATCCGATAGACATCAAAGAGGATATTCCAGAACCAAACTGGGCACCTGCCTGAAAAGTAGAACATGCAGCCTTGCTTGTTCGTATCGTGGCTTGGATTTGCCAATCCAAGCAGTGGGCACCAGCTTGAGGTAGAACCTGCCGCCGGCTGATTTGCAAACGAGCCGGCAACACGTTCTACAAAAAGGGCTATTGGTTCACATTGGCCAAAAAGAGGCGGGTTTATACGTTGATAGGGAAAAAGCTGCGCATTGAGATGGGAAAAATCAGCAAGGTGAATGAATAACAAGCGGAATCTATTCCTATCAGTTGCGAACTGATTTTTTTTCTGCCACCAAAAGGATGCTTATAATCAAATAGCTTGCCTATGCGCCAGTACTATCGTGTACTTTCATCAGAGTATTTCCCAGTTTAACCAAATATCCATTACGGAGCGGAGTTTTAGTGGAGATTTTCTTTCCATTAACCATTGTGCCGTTTGTGCTTCCTGAGTCTTCTATCCAAATTGTATCCTTCTCAACAGTGAATTTAGCATGGGTGGACGATACTTTTGTATCGGTTAAGACAATATCATTTGTAGCATCTCGTCCAATGTGTATTAACTCAGCAGTAATATCGAACTTCTTGCCCTTATCTACGCCGCTTATCACAAGTAATTGCAAGGCTGGTTGGGCCTCTGCTAATAGTTTAGCGCCACATTGAGTACAAAAGTTATTGCCGGCTCTATTAATGTAACCGCATTTGGGGCAGGTTGGGTTCATTCTCCCTTATCCTCCTTTTCATCCTTCAGCAGTGTTTTTTCCCATGGTTGCTTGCTCTAACATCATTTTGGCATCTTCATTTGTCGGGTCAAATTTTAACACTTTTTGCCACGCCGCTATCGCTTCATCCAACTTACCTTTTTTATAGTAAACGGACGCCAATTTAAATTGAATATAAGCTGCGTTAATGGAAGCTTGGGTTGCTTCAACTTCTTGGGTGTCGAATCCATCTGTATAACTTGACTTGAATTCTGGCGAGATTTTAGCGCCACATTTTCCACAATACCGGTCTTCGGGATAGCATTGACTATTGCATTTTTTACATTTAACCACTGATAATGTCTCCTTTAACATATTGTAGCGGAAGGAAATGGCTGTTCTTTTCTTCATAATAGCCCAATTCCCTTCAGCGGGTTCGCGTGTTGTTCCCATTCCCCAAGGATTATCTCCTCTTTATCTAAAACACTAAAAAACGCCTCTATAACCGTGGGGTCAAAATGTTTACCGCTTTCATTGCGAATTATCTCCAGGGAGTAGTCTAGGTCAAAAGCAATTTTATACGGGCGCACCGTTGTTAGTGCATCAAAGACATCAACAAGCCCCAGAATCCGTGCTGCGATAGGTATCTCTTCTCCTGCTAAACCGTCGGGGTAACCTGTGCCATCAAAACGCTCGTGATGATGCCTGATTATTTTAGCGACTTCCCACATCAGTTTCATAGGTTGTATCAAATTCCACCCAATAACAGCATGTTCTTTCATCCGAGCATATTCTGCCTGTGTTAAAGGGCCCTCTTTCATGAGGATATTGTCACGAATGCTGATTTTACCCACATCGTGTAACAAACTGCCATATACAAGGTTTTCCAGTTGTTTATCCTCCAGTTCCAGTTCCTTTCCCATCGTCAGAGAGTAGTGCACTAACCTATCACAATGCCCCTTTGTGCTTTCATCTCGCCCTTCAATTGCCTCAGCAAGCGCTTTCATCACTTGATATGTCATTACGCGCAGTTCTTTGTTCCTCTCCTCCAACAGTTGGAAGTGCTCTGCGTTAAGATTTTTGTTTTCTGCCTCCAGCGATAGTAGTTGCTCTGATAGTAGTTCCTCTGCAGTATCCGTCGGGCCGAGCATCATTTTATATGTTGACTCCAATTCGTCAAGAAGCTGAAAGTTCTCAAGGCGTAATTTTCGTACCTCTGCTCTCAAAAGGATAAGTTCTCGTTGTTCATCGTCCAGAATGTCTATCTGATTCACGGTATCCTCCCGAATATTCAAATTTGGCAACGTTTCAAAATACAGAAAATGCCCCTTCGCTTTGCTTTGGTATCGGATTAAATATCATCATACTTGAGAGAAATTTTGTGAAAATTTGGGTAGTTCAATTTATTCAATTTTCGTTTGATGTATATTTGCAAGTATGCTATAATTATAGCTCTAATAGATTTTTATAAATGGGGACAATCTAAGAATTCCGGTTTTTCAGGAGGTAAAACTTGTGGACAAAGTTCGCATAGGATTTATCGGATGTGGAGGACAAGCTACAGGAAACCTTTATCCGCACATAGCGAGCATCCCTGAAATGGAGCTTGTGGCTTGTTGCGATTTGATAGAGGAGAAAGCCAAACGCAACGCCGAACGATTTGGCGCGAAGGCGTGGTATCTTGATTATGAAAAGATGCTTTCCAACGAGGAAATTGACGCTGTATTTGTCGTTGGTCAACCGCAGATGCACACGGAGTTGGGCATAGCATGCTTGGAGAAGGGATACCCCGTTTTTACCGAGAAGCCTACGGCGACGAACCTTGCCGATGCCAAACGGATGGCTGAGACGGCAGAGCGTGTGGGCAAATTCACACAGGTAGGACACATGCTACGCCATGGACCAGCTACGAAGGTAGCTAAGAAAGTCATGGAATCGGAGGAATTTGGAGAGCCGATTTTTGTCGAGAGCAAATATTTTGTGCCCGGGCCAAGGGGGGTTATCTGGGGAGCGCCGACACTGGATTGGACGTACATGCTGGTTCAAGCCGTACACCCTGTCGATTGGGCGCGGCATATCATGGGCGACATCGTAAGTCTTTCTGCGAAACGTGGGCTTGGGAAAAACGGCGCGGTGTCATACGTGGTAGCCGTTGAGTTTGCAAACGGAGTAGCCGGACTGATTAATATGACATCGGCAGCGCCGTTCGTCGTGGCTGAATTAGAGGCGGTAGGCGACGCTGGCACGTTCCTGCATATAGACAACATGATAAGAATGCGTTACCAAGGCGGAAATTGGAAGGAACCGCAGATATGCGACTACGGAAGGCGCGAAGCCGGTTATTTTGATGAAGTGGAGGATTTCGCACGCTGCATTCTGGAAAATAAACCTACTTATCCCACCTTCCGCGATGAATATAAAGCGTTGCTGATTTGTCAAAGTATAATTGATAGCATCGAAACCGGGAAGGTAGTTTCAGTCCCACAGGAGTGAAGTGTAATAATAGAAACCGAGTTTTTGCGAAAAACTCGGTTTCTGAAGTTGCATAGGAATTGGTCAAAATGCAAAAATATGTTCTCATAAAAATTATAACGTTAATGTTTATATCGTGGATGTATGCGCCCCTGTGTGGCGCTTTAGATGCAGCGGAACCGTTTGTGTGGGATATTAACGGCTATCGCTTTCAGATAGTACCTCAACGCAAAACAGATAAAACAGCGATTATCCCCTTCATCGCCGCTACTCTAAGTCAGTCACCAGGTGGGGAAGTTGATTTATTCGGCGTCGTGTTCAAAGCCGATGAAGCAGACACTTTCTGGGTATACGAAATCTACGATATTGAGGCTGACAAAGTTATCAAGCAAATCAGTGTCAATGAGATGCTTGGAATCACTAAAGATAAGGGCTGTGCGCTTGTGGAACAGCAGTCGCTCGAAAAGCAGGCTACATTAATAACTCGCTACCGTGTGAATGTAGATAAATACGATTTAATTTTAACTAGGATAATAAAATTGGTCGCGGATGACAATTTGCCGGGTAGAAGCAAACTGGTGGAAATTTTTGAGTTGACAAATAGCGCAGACGGAACGCTGAAACTGCGTTTTACGGAACGCCATCGCAATGATGATTACGCATTCGTCAAAAACGACACGACAGTTTTTACCGTGAACAAAGAACCTGCGCACGACGGCGCGCCCATTTTGATTCAATCATATCGTCCTAAACCTGCTGCTCTTACCGCTAAAGGCATACCGAAGATGAAACATTTCACAATTACTACTGCTGTGTGGGAGCCCGTTATTGTTCAAAGCTCTGCGACGACAACCCATACAACAGTCGGACAAATTACTTGCGCAGTGGCTAATATCCAAAATGTCGATTATACCCTCCCTCAAGCGCGGAACATTGCGGCTTACCTGAAAACGGGAAAAACAAATCCACTCTTAGCGGTAGTTGTGACGGTGGATAAAAACGAGGTTAGTCCGGGAGATATTTTAATGTATCAGTTGTATTGTTTCAACATAGGCACTGGGAAAGCAGTAAACGGCTCCATAGTTGACCCGATTCCCAAGGGTTTGCGGTATGTGCCAAATAGCGCGACAGGGGAGGGGATGACAATTACATATAGCGTAGACGGCGGAAACACATACCAACCCCTCAACGAAGCGGAGGAGCAAAGCGGCTTTTCATCGTTGACAGGTGAGATAACTCATATCAAATGGGATGTAATCGCCCCAATCCACGCGGGTGAAACCGTCGAAGCTTCATTTCAAGCAGAGATGCCACGCTGAAGCTCTGCACGCATGAATGCGGCAGGTTCTTAGCCCTGATAGCCTCTACTAAGCTCTCACTGGTATATGGAAATGAACCATACACCATCAGCAAATGAAACTGCGAGCAATCTGTTTGCT
>CAZRLY010000119.1:12266-17295 GCA_964601015.1 uncultured bacterium | reverse complement strand
TCTCAAGTTCCCCTTTTAGTGTGGCGCTGTCGAAGAAACTCTTCAGAATTTCAGTATCGCCGAGGGCTTGTCCTTTGGGGAATGCCGCGATGAAGTCTCCGTAAGCGGCTTCCGATGCCCTTTCGATCTTCTTCTCCAGTTCTGACCGCCTAAAACCCCAAAGTTCCCCTGCCGTTTTTTCAATAACCTTCGCAATAAGTGAACCGGCTATCTTCTGCCCTATTGTTATCGCTATCGTTGCTAATTTTATTTCTGCTCCCATAGGACCATCTCCTCATTTCCTGTTTCCAAACTGCTCAATTAATGTTATTCTACCACATCCTCGCATTTCTCCGCAACGAAAAGCATCTCCGGTGAATCATCCGTCAATGGCGACTTGTCAAAGCTCCCGAACAACTCAGCCACCTTGAATCCACACCGCGCCAGAAGGTGTTCGACTTCATACCGAAAGAAGTATCGAAAGGGAAACGCCTGCACCAATCGTTCGGTTCGCCCGTCCGGGTAAGTTACATAATAAATCAGTTCAATGTCGTTGTATTGTTCGGCTCGGTGAAAGGCGACGGTACGATGAGTCCGTTTGAGCGTCCTGCCATCAGGCAACTTGACATCAGCAAAATCCTCCGATTCCTTCGTATACACAAGGTCAAACATTCTTCGAGGATTGACCTGAAAAAGGTCAAGAATTAGCTTCCCGCCCGTCACCAAGTGGCGGTTAGCGCACCGCAAACAAGCAAGTTGGTCGTCAACTGACACCAAATGCTGAAATGGTCGAAAAGGTGTAGTTATCAGGCTGAAATGCTCATTCAGTTCAAAATTGGTCATGTTGCCATGAACAAGCCGAACACGCTCCTGTACCCCCTTGGGCTGGCTTTGCAGTTTCTCTCGGCACTTAGCCAGCATGTACTCAGAAAGGTCAAATCCGACGATTTGACAACCTGCCGCCGCAGTGGGTATCAGAATCCTTCCCGTGCCACAGCCCAATTCCAGTATCTTGCCACCCGCTGAACGCGAGAAGTCAAGATAGAACTCTAAGTCGGGACGCCTCACATAGCCAGGGATGAAGTCATAAAATTCTGCAACGAACGATTGGTATTCATATCCACCGAATTTACTCATTGTTTTACCCTTCCTTTCAGAAACAAACTCTGAATGTTCACCCCTGCTAATTCGACACAATCACACATAGTTGCGAAACAAAATACCTTTTAACCTTTCGATGCTTATGTTGGAGCCAGATATTACAAGCACTACATTCTCGCCCGTGAATTTTTCCTTATTTTTTAGGAGTGCTGCAACCGTCAAAGCCGATGCGCCCTCGAAAACTTTATGATGTTGTTCAAGGATTAAACAGATCGCTTCCTCAATTTCTCTTTCGGTGACTAAAAAATAGTCATCAACGTATTCCTTGCAGATGTCGAACGTTATTGAGCCGGGTTCGATGCCACCGGCTGTTGCGTCTGATAACGTCTCTCTGGTATCCATCTCAACAATCTCCCCGGCTTTGATGGATTCATACATCACCGGCGAGGCTGTCGGCAAACAACCAAATATTTTGATTTCCGGTGCGGAATATCTTATGTAGCCAGCAATGCCAGAGATTAAGCCACCTCCGCCAACAGGGACAAAAATTGAAGTAGTTATTGGGAGTTGTTTCAGTATTTCTATTCCTATCGTTCCCTGTCCGCCGATTATTTGCGACTCATTGTACGGTGAAATGAAAACTGAACCTTGCTTTTCTGCTTCCTGTCTTGCATAAATTTCGGTTTCAACACAATCTGTGCCATAAAATCTAACGGGGGCATTATAATATTTGAGAGCTTCAATCTTAGATTTTGCGGCATTTTCAGGGAGGTAAATGTATCCTTTGATGTTCAATTTTTGCAGCCCATAAGCAACGGCTAACGCGTGATTTCCGGTGGAAGCGGTTACAATACCCTTTTGTCTTTGCTCTTCCGACAGCGATAGCAACTTATTCATTGCCCCTCTAATTTTGAAAGAGCCTGTCAACTGTTCGCTTTCCAGTTTCAAATAAACATTGCAATCACAAACTTTGCTCAAAAAAGGAGAATGTTCCAAAGGGCTTTCTCTGATGTATTTTCTGATTCTCTCTTCTGCTTTCAGCACTTCATCTCTTACATTCATAACTATCTTTCCCTCGCTATCCACGATGATGAGGTGGCTCGTCAGGCTACCGGTGGTGGCGAAACGAACTTCATTCTGAATTATCAAACAATATGTGATAATACAGTTATATCGTTACCTTCGTGAATTCGTTTTCGCATGGATACCCGGAAAGGAAGAGCACCTGGCCGCTTTGCGGCAATCCTATCATCGAATATTCGGTATAGGAGCCATCTTCATCTCCGTGCCGACAGAGGCTGGGACTGCCATGATGTCGCAGCAGTTTTTTCATATCCTCTAAGCTGAAATCAATCTCTTCTTCAAGTTTCTGGTCAAGCAAGCCACGCCGGGCCTCTGCATTGCGTCTCCCCACCTCACTTCTTCTATCAGCATTTGCCAGGGACGGCAACTGGTAGTAATTCACACAATTCATGTGTTGGCGTCCAGCTTTTGGGCTGCGTATCTGCATCAACGGACATGGTGCCTCAATGGAACACATAACCCCATGTCTATCGACGCACAAGATACTGTACCCTTTCCCACGCGTCGGAAGACTGGACATGTACCGCACGAAGTCCGCTGTGGTGCGGCTGTGCATCATGCCTTTGTAAGCCCACAATCGGATAGGGACGTGATAGTCGCTCTGCTGGAATATGCTGCCAACCGAAGAATGTCCGACAGCGAGTCCCTCGGCATTCATACCGTCCGTGGTGGCAACCATCCCGCAAAATGTAAAAACCAGTTGCGGAATTCCATCTTCTCGGCGAACCAGCCGGCCACATGCCGGACGTCGCTTGTCAGGTGAAAGCCCATCGTTGTTCTTTCCCCATATCGGGCCATCCGGGCCATCGGCGAAAGCGATATTGGTGCATCCCTCCGCCAGACTTAGCTCATTGGGATACATCGGTAAATTCAGTCGCAAAATATCGTCCAGCGGAACATCGGCACCCTCGGCCGTGCCTTCCATCTCGTCAAGAACATCAGGCAGATGGCGTTTGAGGGTTGCCAGAAACGCAGGGAGTCGGTGTTCCCAGACATTTTGGGCTGACCGAAATGGAAACATTTCAAGATGTACTCGAATCTCCTCGCGCAACGCTTCTCCTGTGTCGCGTCCAACTTTGCGAGGATTGCCAGATACTTCTACGATTTTCATGCGTTATTCTCCTGGTATAATAGTAGGTCAATTTATTCAATAGCGGCTTCTGTCTTTTGTCTTTTGTCTTTTCAATCTTCAATCTTCAATCCATTCACTCGAATCTCAAAAGATGTTCCTTCGCCTGGGGAAAATTCTCCTCTGTGACGTATTCGATGATGATTGGTAAGTCGGGGACGCATTCCTTGCAAAGCTGAACAAAACGAGCATAATCCAAATCCCCCTGTCCTGCTGGAACGCCCCCGTGAACGCCGATTTTCCTGTCTTTGGCGTGGATACCCACGATGTATGGGCGCAATTGCGAAAACATCTCGTCCAGCGAGTTATTCGGGAGCAAATTCGCCGGGTCAAACATTATGCGGATTCTATCCGAGTCGACAATCTCAATAAAATCACGAGCGCGTTTCGCTGACGAAAGCTGTGTCAGGAAGTAGGATTCAAAGGCTATCACAACATCGTATTCTTCCGCCTTCCCAATCAATCTCCGTGCGAATTGAATAATGCGATTCCAAGAGTCCTCAGACATAGTCGCCCCTAAATCTTCCCTGCCCTCCCGATGGACATGTCCGCCTTCCGTTATCAGGACTTTAATGCCCATTTCGCTGGCAATCCGCATCATCTCGTAAAAATAATTGAGATTCTCCTCCCACTCCACATCATCAGGTTCAATAGGATTAGTATAGACACCCAGTGCTGTCACTTCAAGGTTACGTTGTCGATACGGTTCGATAATTCGCTGACATTCGCTTCCTCTGATGTGAGAAACGTCTGCTCTGCCGTTGTATCGCCAATAATTTGAATCTGTCTGGCAGAAGAAAAGTTGAAGATACTCAAAGCCGCTATCAGCAATAATTTGCGCGGCTTCTTCGTTGGTACGATTGGGAAACGTGAGTGTAACAATTCCGATATTCATGGTTGTATCCTCCTTGAGAGGGATGTGAAAGGAAACATAAGCTCCTTATCCGTTGGGTTTAGCTTTTGTTCAACCAACCTATGTGTTCTCCGTTACTTTCCAATAGTGCTCATTAAACTCGTACTGATGTATTTTCTCAATTCCTCCAAATCCAATACATATCCTGATAAAACGCGAGATTGATAATGATTCCCCGTTGGAACAATCTCCTCAAATCTTTCACCGGTTAAGATGAAGAAATGACATTCGCCTGTGTTGGGATGAATTATCCAGTATTCCTTTACGCCACACATTTCATAATGATAAAACTTTATTCCAAAATCATTACCCATTGTCCCTGGCGACAAAATTTCCACGAGTAAATCCGGAGCGCCGATGATTCGCTTTTCAGTGATGATGTCGAAGTTATCGTTTCTGACAAAGATAATATCTGGTTGATATACCTCGTCGCCTAATCGGACGTCGCAAGGGGCAGCAAGAACGACTCCAATTGGATTTGTACGTAAAAAAGCTCTGATATTCATCGCCATTTCCAATGAGATATCCTGGTGTTTTAACGTGGGCGCTGGTACCATTACTAACCTCCCGTTTATCAATTCATACCTGAATCCGTCATCTTTTAACTGAAAATATTGTTCAGGCGTCGCCGGCATATTGTTATATTTTGGGACGCTTCTTTGTGCTCTGATTGCTGACATCTTTTCCCTCCGATTTTTGAGTAGAACCTAAAAGTGTCCAGACAGAGAGGAGACGCTACATGTTGTTTCGTTGTCGTAGCGGAGGCTCTCTGTCCGTCCATTCCCTGTAACACCCTATTTTGACAATGTTACATTTCCTCGTAG